>CAZBOX010000049.1:0-28159 GCA_964493595.1 uncultured Candidatus Obscuribacterales bacterium
CAGCGGGAAGTAGACCGTCGGCGCGTGCACCCCGTAGTCGAGCAGACGCTTGGCCATATTAGTCGTCGAAACTCCGCGTTCTTTCTGCTGATTACCGGAAAGGACAAACTCGTGCATGCACGATTGCGGGTACGCTACTGTAAAGCGCCCTTTCAGTTTGTTCTTCAGATAATTCGCATTCAAGATTGCATCTCTTGAAACCTGCGCCAAGCCTTCTTTTCCGTGAGCAAGAATATACGAATAGGCGCGTACAAGAATGCCAAAATTTCCATAAAAACCTTTGACTTTGCCGATTGACTGCGGACGGTTCCAGTCCAGATGGAAGCGCTCGCCATCTTTGACGATGACCGGCTTCGGCAAGAATGGCTCCAGCTCTTTGCGGCAAGCTACGGCGCATCCGCCCGGTCCACCACCGCCGTGTGGAGTAGAGAAAGTCTTGTGCAGGTTCAAGTGACAAACGTCAAAGCCCATATCACCTGGGCGGACAAGACCCATGATGGCGTTCAGGTTAGCACCGTCGTAATAGAGCAATCCGCCCGCATCGTGGACGAGTTTTTGGCAAACATCAATCTCTTCTTCGAAGAGTCCAAGGGTATTGGGATTAGTCAGCATGATGGCAGCGACATCAGGTCCCAGGGCTGCTTTCAAAGCTTCGATGTCAACCAATCCGCGGTCATTGGATTTAATCTCGACAACATCGAAACCGCAAAGAGCAGCGGTCGCAGGGTTGGTACCGTGTGCGGTGTCAGGCACAATAACTTTGGTGCGAGCCTTATCTCCTTTGGCTTCAAAATAAGCTCTAATAAGAAGCAGTCCGGTCATCTCTCCGTGCGCACCAGCGGCGGGTTGAAGGGTGACCGCCGGCAGCCCGACAACTTCCGATATGCTGCGCTCGAGGTTATAAATCAATTCCAGAGCGCCCTGAATCTGGTCTTCCGGTTGCAGAGGATGCAATTCGCGGAAGCCTTCCAGAGCAGCCATAGCATCGTTGATCTTCGGGTTGTACTTCATGGTGCATGAACCGAGCGGGTAGAAGCCCTTATCGATTGCATGGTTCAACTGCGACAAACGAACGAAGTGACGGACCGCTTCCAACTCGCTGACTTCAGCAAGCTTTGCCGACTCCTTGCGCACAAACTTTGCCGGAATCAAGTCACTCGCCTGCTTCTCTTTGACACCGGATTTTTCAATCACAAGTGCTCTTCTGCCCGGGCTCGACTTCTCGTAGATCAGCTTTTCCATGAAACCAACTCCAATTTGCCTAGTGTTCAAAGACGTTTGAAAAACCTTTCAAATCCAAATCGCAGACAACCTGCACGGCCTCGAAGCAACGCTGAGCAATCTCTTCTCGCTCCTCACGTTTCAACATCGAGAGAATCTTGTCGTAGATAGGCAGCAGCACGCGTACATCATTGGCTGCATATTCCATTTGTGACTCGGAAAGATCGAGGCGGGCCCAATCGCTTGATTGATTGGTCTTATCCAATTCGATCTGCAAAAGTTCGCTGACCAGATCTTTGAGGCTATGTCTGTCTGTATAAGTGCGAACCAGCTTGGAGGCAATCTTCGTGCAGAAAATAGGCCTCGTCTGGCAATGCAAATACTGCTTCATTACGGATATGTCGAAGCGCGCATAGTGAAACAGCTTGAGGACATTTGGCGCTTCCATCAGCTTCTTCACATTGCTCTCTTTCGGGAAGCTGTTTTTGTCCTTGTAGCGCACGAAACTGACAATACCTTCGTCATCGCAGATCTGAACGAGACACAGACGATCTCTTGAAATGTTTAGACCTCTGGTCTCGGTATCTACCGCTATCAGCGCCTTCTTCATGTAATGCGCAAAGCGCTCATCAGGCAAATCACCTTCAAAGAGCTCCACTTTCCGGTGCGCAACCATGGCAGTCATGAGTAGGAATCCTCTTGGTCGAGCGCCTTTATAACTTTCGGCGGCGCTCTCTATCGGCCGACATAATTATAGTCGGGCAAAACCGCGCATTTGGGCGTGCTTTTCAGCAAATAAACAGTATTACTGTAACCTAACCTTGCTCGAACGCCTGACAACAAACGCCAGGACTGAGCCAACGGTCTATGACTGCTTCCAATTCGCCAACCATGAACGGGCGCATGAGAATGTCATCAGCGCCGGCTCCGAGAAGCGGACCACGCTTCAATCCTGACGACATGGCCACAACTGGCACCTTCTTTTTCAAAGTGCCTGTAATTCTACGCAATGCCTCCAAACGCTGAATCGCGTGGGTTTCAGGCGCTTTCACCTCAACCAGAACAATGTCGAAATCCTTCATTTGCAGGCGCTTCAGCGCCTCCTCAATGTCGGCAACGGCCTGTGCGACCAAACCAATTTCCTCAACCATATTCAAGGAATGCTGCCGCAACATGGCACTTTCTTCCACGATTAAAATGCGAGCAGTGTCCATATATAGCCCCGCGCCACAAAAGATATACGCCCAACAAAAATGGTGATTCTCTCGTAATCGTGAGAAGTTTACCCTAAGGTAGCCCTTCAGCCATTAACTAGTCCGCTGGATAAGCCAGCGCCACAAACTCAGCCAGGTGCATGACTTTTACAGGCGAATTGGTCAATTGCGCTCCGGCGTTCAACTGGAGAAGACAGCCCGGATTAGTGGTTACGACAACCTCAGCATGAGTGTCTTCAATGTTTTCCATTTTTCGATTGAGAACTTCCAGGCTTAGCTCTGTATTGATTACGTTATAGATGCCGGCGCTGCCGCAACAATGCTCGGCTTCTCTCAACTCGACAAGTTTCATTTCCTGTCCTTGCTCTTTCAGCTTTCTCTGCAAGTCCAAAAGAATTTCCTTCGGCTCAGCGTGAATGCCCTGGGCATGCGCCAAATGGCAAGCCGCATGATAAGCGACGGAAGCAGCCGGAGTTTTAGTTGGCCTTGCATTGATCTGCTCTGGAGACAGGACCTCCACCACATCGACCACCCGCCTGGAAAATTCCTTCGCCCGGTCATGCCACGGATCTTGAGGAGCGAAAAGATGCGCATATTCCTTAAGCATGGCTCCGCATCCCGCCGAAGTAACTACAATTTTTCCTTCTGTCGGCGCGAATTTTTCTATGTTTTCTCTGGCGAGCCGGCGAGCGATGTCAACCTCACCGGCATGGAAAGCCAGGGCGCCGCAACAACTCTGTTCATTTCTTTCCACCGCCGAACCTTGCTTTCTCAGCAGTTTGGCAGTGTCATGATTGACCTGATTATAGAGAACATCCATCACGCAGCCTGTAAACAGCTGCATGGTCTGAGCACCGGGCTCAACTGCCTCACGCCGGCGCGGATGCGGTCTGTAGGGTGGAACCCCGGGCACAAAGGCGGCGTAAGCCTTCAGTCGATTGATGAAGGAAGAAGTCGTCATACCAGCTAGAACACCCTGCCTGGTCTCCATACCGGGACGTGCCGGAAGCAACTTTTGAAAAGCACGAAAAACTTTACCGCCAAAAATAAGTAATGCGTTATTCGTCAAAATTTGACTAAAACCGAAGCGCAGAGCGGCTCTCAAAAGTTTTGGACGTGACCCTTTCAGATAAGGTCGCGCTTGATTCAAGATCTCTTCATAGCGCACGCCCGACGGGCAAGCTGTTTGGCAACCCAGACAACCCAAGCAGGATTCGATATGTTCGGCAGCCTCACCGGCAAAAGGAATTTCGCCTTTCTCCACCAGAGACAAAAGATATATGCGCCCGCGCGGAGATTCCGATTCCCGTCCGGTAGCCTGATAGGTCGGGCAGGCTGGCAGACACAGCCCGCAGTGAATACAAGCAGAGAGCAAATCGGCGTCAAGCTTGCCGGTAGCAGGAGATATCAGACAGGGTTCCGAAGACGTCAATTTGGCCTCTCAAAGAATCTACTTTCAATTGTACTGCGCCAAAATGCGCGCATTAATTTACCAACTGACCAGAGGATTCAAAATTCTTCTTTGATCAAAACGAAGCTTCAACGAGCGTACTATGGCTCCATTGCTGTTGCCTTCCTCGCTAAAGCCTATGCGCTCAATCTTACGCTCCAGGAACTGATCTGCGTAAGCAGCAACAAGCGAAATTTGCTTGCTCTCCAGTTCGCTTCGCAGGTGCTCGAGGACTCTATTTTTTTCATCGAAGGAATTGCAGCCAATAAGAAAACGCCCACTGCCAGGGCGAATTCTTATCTCTGTATCGCCCGAAACAATATCTGACAAGAGCGAGATGACAGTGCGCATCTGAGAAATCGAAGCGGATATTTCTACCGCTTCTGCAGGCAGGCGGCAGTTGGCGAGATGATTTTCCTCTCTGGAGTCAAACGGTCCGGCCCTATCAATAACCGGCAAAGATTTAGCCGCGATGGTCTTGAGCGGCTTCACAAGCTCATCGACAACCACTTTGTGCCCGGAAAGTTGAACGAACATTCTGGCGCCACCTCTTGCTCCCGAGATCATAAGGGTGGTAACCGGAATGTCCGACTGCATAAATACAGACGCTTGATCGAGAAGTTCCAGGACCGTGCTGGCGCTGAATTCCATGCTATGCGTCCACTCGGGTCTGGCATAGAGCCGAAGATGGGCAGCCAGAGGAATTCCGAAATACATACGCCCACCGACGAATATCTTGGTAGTATCGTATCCGGTGACATTCTTCACAACTTTGCCACCGGTTCGAATCGTCGTACCATCGGGCAGCAGCACACTGAGACCCATAACGAGATCGCGCGGACCGCCGAATGCATGTTCCCAAAGCCCGCCGTCGCCGCTGTTGATCACATCGAACAGTGTCCGCTCGTGATTTTCCGAGATCGGCAGAAATTGACGGTTTTTCGCGGTCAACCCGTCCAGCTCGCCAATCGTCATTCCCAGACTTACGGAAATAACCTGATCGGACTTCGAGTATTCGATAATCTCCCTATGCTCAGCCAGTGTGACGAAATTTATTGTTCTATCGCCTGGGTCGAATGACTCGGGCAATTCACGCGTGGCTCCCGGTAAGAGATAAAGATTCTCAGGCGAGCCGCTCAAAACGGAGTCCAGTTGCGACAGAGACTGAATTTCTCGGGCGCTCTGCTCTTTTCTGGGTTTAGTCGCTTCTCTCAATCGTGCAACCGTAAGAAATTTTCGGATTCCAGATATTCTATCTGCTATCTTTTTAAATTGTTGAAGATTTAGGAAAGCATGTCTAACAGCCAAAAATCTCTTGTCCTGATTTCCGGCTATTACGGTTTTGGAAACCTCGGTGATGAAGCAATTCTCGAGTCGATAATTCGAGAATTGGAAAAATACGTAGCCAAGGAAAAAATCGTCGTACTGTCGAACGATCCGGAAAAACACCGGAAGATTTATGGCGTAGCCGCGGTCAATCGATGGAAACTGGCTTCGCTCGTGAAGCTTTTGGCGAATGCCAAATTATTCATCAGCGGCGGCGGCGGTCTTTTCCAGGACACGAACTCGCCTGGTTCCACCATTTATTACGGCGGTCAAATTGCGCTGGCCAGAACGTTCGCAGCACACCCAATAATATTCGCTCAAGGTCTTGGTCCGCTCAATTCACGAACTGGCAGGATAGCCACCCGGCTTGCAGCCAGGCTTTCTAATGATGTGACCGTGCGAGACAAAGCCTCTCTGGCAATGCTTGAAAGTTGGAACGTGAAGGCGGAATTGACGGCAGACCCGGTCTGGACTCTCGATGAGACCGAGCTGCCGGAAAGCGTCAGCCAGCAAATCGATAACCTGCGTGCAGGAAATGGGCTCGCCGTTGGGCTTTCGTTGCGCAATAGCCACAACTTCTCAGAAAAAAGGCGCGAAATTCTGCTTTCCGTACTGCTCAAAAAACTGCCGCAGGATGCGGCCTTACTTCTTTTGCCGCTGCAGAAAGAGCAAGATTTGCCTCAACTGGAGCCATTTTTAGAGGGCTGGCAGAAAGCAGGAAGAAAAGGATTGATTCTTGAAACTGAAGCACTGGAGCGCCCCAGTCAATGGGTCAACTTGATGCGCAGGCTGGATCTTGTCATAGCCATGAGACTTCATGCCTTGATATTCGCGCTCAAAGAAGGAATTCCCGTGCTGGGACTGACCTACGATGCAAAAGTCGAGCACGTGCTGAAACAATTTGGGCAGCCAATCTTAATTTTGCCCAAGGAGCATGGCGAGGAAGACCTCGAGCAAAAATGGCTCGATTCCGCATCAGCTGGTCTTCAAGACCTTGAAAAGCTTCACTTGCAAGCGGCCGAAAATGCCGAAAGTGCAAAAAAATTGGCTTGCAGGAACTTCGAGCTACTAGCTAAAATTTTAGACATCAAGAAATAGAGTGCTTTTGTGAACTTGTGGGCTGCGATTAGCCCCTACAAACCAGTCGTAGAAGCGTAGGAAGTAAAATCGAAAAGATGGCACCGCAAGTAATGTCAACCTTGTTAGCAACATACAGATCGCGTCACAAAGTACTTGGATATCCCATCGATGTGGTGAATGAAGACAGCGCAATCAGCGTTGTCAGAGCAGCCTGGCAGAGCGAAAAGGGCATGCATATCGTCACATTGAATGCGGAGATGGTCGTCCAGGCTCAGAAAAATGCTGAGCTGGACAGAATTATTCGGCACGCTCATCTGATTATTCCGGACGGTGCCGGCGTCGTCTGGGCGCTGAAACTGGCGGGTCAACAATCATCAAGGCTTCCAGGCATCGAATTAGCCAGAAAGACCCTGGAAGTAGCATGCCGCGAAGGCCGACGCGTGGCCCTCGTCGGCGGCAAACCTGAAGTAATGACGTCTCTCAAAAGCAAGCTGCAGGAAGACTTTCCAGGCATAAAAATTGTCGGCGCTCAAGATGGTTATTTCAACAAAGACCAAGAGCCGGAAATTGTCGATGAATTGCTATCGCAGGACCCCGAGCTGATTCTCGTTGCTTTGGGTGTGCCAAAACAGGAATATTTCATCGACAAGTGGCAGCATTCTTTTCCCAGGGCCGTAATGATTGGCGTCGGGGGAAGTTTTGATGTCTGGACAGGCTCGGTCAAAAGAGCGCCGGAGCTGTTCCAGAAATGTCATCTGGAGTGGTTTTACAGACTGCTATCCGAACCGTGGCGCGCCAAGCGCATGATGTCTTCCTTGCCTAGCTTTGCGTTTCAGGTCCTAGGTCAGACTCTGAAAGGCCAGAATTCTAAGGAAAAGAATTAAGCCGTGCTTTACAGGCGCTATTGAAAGGAGCACCGCTTATGCTATCCGGCACGAAGCTCAGTCAATCGCAAGCCGCCGACATTCCGCTCAGACAACTTGCTCATGTGGGCGACGCTGTTTTTCACCTTTTCGTAAGAGAAAGAGAGGTTCTCACCTCGACCAGCGCGAAGGAAATGCACAAGCGCACTGCCGGTATCGTTTCCTACAAAGGTCAAGCAAAGGCTCTTCACAAGCTAACCGAAGCCTTGAGCGATGCAGAGCGAGATCTGGTCAGACGAGCCAGAAACATGAAGCCTGCCGCTTATCGCCGTTCAGAGCAAGCCCTTTACCGAAAAGCAACCGCATTCGAAGCGCTGTTGGGCTTTCTCTATTTGACTGACATAGACAGGCTCAATCAGTTGCTCGATATGGTCGGCAAACAGTCCGATCACGCCGAATAGAGCGGAGCTGCTCAGGCAAGACGCGCTCTCCGGGTCGATTTCCGCTAAGCATTGGCGGGTCGGCATTTGGGGATTTTTGGCTGGCGGCAATCTTGACAGTGTAAACCTTAAGGATAGGTTGTAATGCGCCTTTGCCCGTCTTTCTAGTGTTAACGTAAGATTCAAGGCGCCTGCCGCCGCATTTGACCGAACTCCATACCTAAGTCTCCTGAGTCTCAGCTTTGAGTATTAAGACTGAAGACATCTACCGTTGCCTCACCGAGCACTCCGCAGATGGTTACATCGTGACCAATCTGCAAGGAGATATCTCCTACTGCAATCCGGCGGCCGCTAAATTCCTGGGCCGTGATAACGGCGAGATTGTCGGTCAGAAACTTTTTGCCATCTTCGATGAAGCCTCCTTGAAAGAAAAAGAGACATCCGCTGTCGCGGCAAGCGCAGGGGTAGGAGGAACACTCGCGCCAGGCAGTAATCCGCTGGCCGCCATCGCCGCTGGTGGCAATTTCGACAAGAACGCCGCGCAAGAGCCGAGCAACTGGAAATTTGCCACTGCGTACGGAAAGAACGGCGTTGATATGACGGTGCCGGCAAGCTATTTGCCGATTATCGACAAAGATGCCAAAGAAGTAGGCAGCTTGACGGTTTTGTACGTGGTCCAAAGCCACACGGTTCAGCAGGCTCAGACCGAATTCGTGAGCACAGTCAGCCACGAATTGCGCACTCCGCTAACCTCTATTAAAGGTTTTGCCGATACGATTTTGCGCGCCGGAGATCGTCTGGATCTGGCGCAGCAGCGCCGCTACATCGATATCATCAAGCAGCAAGCCGACAGGCTGACTCGTCTTGTAGAAGATCTGCTCGCCGTCTCCAGGCTGGAATCGAAGAAATTACAGCTGACAGTAAGAGCAATCGATCTGCGCGAAGCGATTCAGAGAGTCACGCATATTCTTTCCGAAAAGGCGCGCAATCACAAAATCAACGAAGTAATTCCGCCGGGACTGCCTCTCGTGTGGGCTGATGCCGATCGTCTCGAGCAAATTCTGACGAATCTGATAGACAACGCAATCAAATATTCGCCAGCCGAGACAACCGTGACTGTAGTGGCCAGAGATGTGCCGGGAACACCGGAGATGGTCGAATTTTCCGTTGCGGATCAGGGCGGCGGCATCCCGCAGGAACACTTGCCCGAGATTTTCTCTAAGTTCTCACGCCTGGACAATCCTCTCACGCGGCAAACCGAAGGAACCGGTCTTGGTCTCTATATCACGCGTTCGCTTGTGGTGGCCCTGGGCGGGCAGATCAAGGTCACGAGCGTACCCGGCTGCACGACATTTACAGTCCAACTTCCGGCTGCATCCCTGGAGATGCAGGCAGCAAGAGGTCGCGACTAGAATGCTGCTGCCTACACCGATTATTCTTATCATCCATCAACCGCGGCAAGCGGCAGACTATTCCTCGATTCTCGAGAAGACTGGCGCTAAGGTGCACGCAGTAACTTCCTTTGAAGAAGCCAATGAATTGCTCTCTTTCATCCATCCGGACCTGATTCTTCTGGCAGCGCAGATGCCTGAAGGCGATGGCAGGCTCTACTGCCAACAAATCAGGGCAACTGTCGTGCAACCACGGCCGGTGCTAGTGCTATTGCACGCCTCTTCTGATGTTAACGAAAGAATCAGCGCGTTTCGTTACGGGGCGGACGATGTGCTCGGCGACCCCATCGACAAAAACGAGCTGGCTATCCGGGTTCTGGCCCACCTGAGAAGACGACAGGAAGAAATGTCCAATCCGTTGAGCCAATTGCCGGGTCCCAATCTCATACGGCGAATGCTCGAGCAGTGTATGGTCTCGGACAAGCCTTGGTCGGCCATGTCCATCGACCTCAATAAGATTCGTGTCTACAACGAGACTTATGGCGACCTGGCTGGTGATCAATTGATCAAAGCCCTGGGAGCGGTTCTCACAGACGTGGCCGACGATGATGACTTTGTCGGACACATCGAAGCAGACGACTTTTTCATGATTGTGAAACCGGACAATCCGGAAAGAAAAGCTGAAAAAATTTGCCAGCAATTCGACAGTATCAGCCGCCGCTTCTATCCAAAGGGCGACATTGAAAGAGGCTATCTCATTTCCACCGGTCGCGGTGGGATCAGAAGAAGAATTCCACTTATTTCCATTGCCATAGGCATAGTTTCCAGTACAAAACGCCGCTACCAGAGCTATGTAGATGTGCTGACATCGGCTCGCGATTATCGCTATCTTTCCAAGCAATACTCGGGCTCGACCTGGGTTACGGACAGCATGCCCGAGCCTGTGCAAGACGAGGATATGGAGGAAGAAGTCGGAAGTGCATCTTCCCATGAGAAACAATCACGAATTCTCGTGGTAGAGCCGGATGGTCCGATGGCACTTCTATTGCAGGACTCCCTCACCCTGGAAGGCTATGTCGTGCAAGTCACCTCATCTGCCGATGACGCACTGGAATTGGCTCGCCATGAGCATCCTGACTTGATTCTATTGGAGTCGAACCTCTCCGACCGGCAAATGGACGGTTGGTCCCTATGCAGGACTTTAAAAGACGACGAAGAACTGAAAAGCATCTGGCTGGTTATGGCCACGTCCCATCCTGATCAATCCCTTGCATTAGAAGCAGGCGCAGATCTTTATCTGCCCAAACCTTTCGATATGCCAAGTTTGATCAACGAGATCAGCACGCTCTTGCGTTCGAGCCTGAAGATGCGCGGATAGACAGCTCGCCTAATCGAGTTGTTTCAAAATCCAGTCGACTGCTTCGACGATTGATCCAGCCTCGAAATCAGCTTGCACCTTGTTCTGATATTCGCCTTTGAGAACCGCCTCACCATAGCCGGTTTTGACTAGCACTCCCTTGGCCCCGCAATTATGAGCAAGCTCAACATCCGTGGCCTTATCGCCAACCACGAAGGAGCGCGACCCATCAAACTCTGGATGGTCCAAGAGGGCTTTGTCCACCATTCCTCGCTCAGGCTTTCTGCACTTGCATGCGTAGCTGAATTCTTCAACTTCTCCTTCTTCCAAGTGCGGGCAGTAATAAACATCGTCAAGAAATGCGCCCTCATTTTTCAGCAACATGATCAGGCGTTCATTGAGCGCGTGTATGTGAGTCTCTGGATAATAGCCGCGCGCCGCACCTGTCTGATTGGTGACAAGAACAGCCGCGACACCCCTGTCATTGAGCTTCTTCACAGCCTGCCCTGCACCGTCGATCAATCGCAAGTCATCGACTTTGCGTATATATCCAATCTCTACATTGAGCGTGCCATCACGATCGAGAAAGACAACGGGTTTTTTCTTGTCAGCCATTTCGCTACCTGTTCAATAGATTTGCTTCGACTAATTATGGCCGGTTGATTACAACCCTCATCAGGTCGTATCACCGAAATCGGTGCAATATCCGAAAATATTACTATTTGCTACAGCCAATAGGAGATACTGGAAAGGCTGAAAAATAGCGGGTTTTCACCATTTAGCCTGAAATCGCGTCTATCCCCAATGTGCGCTTGCTATGTTACGATTGGTTTCGTGCACAGTGGTCTAAAAGTCTAGCAAAAGTCGGTCGGATGAGAATACACGACGAAAACGCCTCCTTCAGGTTCAATCAGAAGGGTCTTCGCAAATTCCTTGGCGATTTGGAATGCGAAATTATGGAATTGGTTTGGGACAAAGCCGATCCGACAATTACGGTCAGAGACGTATTCAACATTTTGCGTCTCAAGCGTGATATCGCCTACACAACAGTGATGACGACAATGGTTCGCCTCTCTGAGAAAGGTCTTCTCAAGATTGTCGACAAGTCAGGTTTGGCAAATCTATACTCACCAGTCGAAGGCAGAGAGCAATTTATTCGCAACTCGGTAAATTGGGTTCTCGACATTTTCTTCGAAGAGTTTCCTGAAGAGTCCGCAACTTATCTAGCAGAGGCCACACGCCGCCGCTTTGAAAAGAAGCCAACCAAGAAGCGCTAAACAGCCGACTCCAATAAAGATTGAAATAAAGCTCGACCGCCTCGTGCAGTCGAGCTTTTTAGTTGGCAGTCGAGTGCCACCACTGTAGAAAAAGAGAAAAGCGGCGGAACTTTCGTCCCGCCGCTCTCGAATTTCTGACTTACCGATTGACTATTGGCTATCCGGAATTGGAGCGCCTTCAGGCAATGTCGGGGAGGTCTTCTGTCTTCTTTCCGAACGTCCGGAAGTGTAGTGACGTTCGTCGATGACGGTCGGCTCAACTTGGAACATGTTGACGTCGCGCGGTCCTTCGACTCTACCCACTTCTTCAGGAAGCTTGAGTTGACCGGGTGTACCAGGAAGGATGACTTCCGGACGCACTGCAACTACGAGTTCGGATTCGTTCTTGGTGAAGGCTTTCGAACGGTACAGAGCACCGAGCACAGGCACTTCGCCGAGGACTGGAGTTTTGTTGATTTGACGTCCGGTGTTTGCCGAAATCAAACCAGAGATAAACAGTTCTTGTCCCGGCTTCATCTCAACAATGGTCTGAGCCTTTCTTGTTGTGAATGCTGGAATTGAACCTGCACCGCCGGTGAATGTCAGACCCAATCCAGGTTGGTTGGAAATCAGACGCTCTTCCGGAGCAACTTCGAGGTTGATGTTTCCGTTTTCCATGAGCACAGGGATCATGTTCAGGCGGATACCGAATGGCTCGAAGCTGACGGAGAACTGCGACGTACCAGCGGTGGCGATAGATTGCAAGATTGGAATTTCGCCGCCGGCCAGGAACGAAGCACGTTCGCCGGAGATTGTTACCAGGGTGGGCTCTGTCAGGATTCTAGCTCTGCTCTGGGTGATGATACCTTGAATAGTCGGGTTGATACCTACGCGAGTCTTCTGATTGGTTGGGAAGTTGCTCAGCATCTGGAAGAGGTTACCCAAGCCGTTCTGAGCTTGAGCAAAGCTGGTTGAGCCAGGAGAGCCAAGCAAAACGGATTGAGACAAGAGCTGCGGAACCGCGTTCAAGATCCCCAAACCAATACCGGTGGTACTGAACTGGGTGAGCGGTGAGCTGACACCGGTATAAGGTGGCGCAGCCAAAGTCGTTCCTGAGCTGAAGAACACAGGGCTGACTGCATAGGCTTGCTGTGCGGTACCGACCGTACCGTTCTGTCCTGCTACCGGCGTGCTGGTGATAACTGTCGTGGTCACGCCAGGTTGTGCAGCCAATGTGTTGGAGGTCGCAGGGCTGCCGCCTATACCGAACGCAAAGGTGTTGGTTCCGAAGTTGATACCCAACTGCATCGCGAGCGCTCTGGCAGCAGTAGAGTTCATTTCCATAAACGAACAATGCAGAACGATGAGCGGTACTTTGCGAACTTTGACGAAGCTGGTTACTCGGCCACCGTCGCTCGTGATGTATTGAGCGCGGGCGATATTGTTGTTCAAGTTCGGGAAGTACGTGTACTTATCGACTGAACTCAACTGAGCCAGCTGACCGGCTTGTCCGCCAGCAGCACCACCTGCACCGATCGCCACTTCACCGACGCGGGCGTTAATCAAGCGGCTGTTGGCTGCTTGAATGATCATGCCTCTGTCATCCATGAAAGCGTTGGCTGCCATGAATGCTCTGATAATCGATTCTGAGTGATCGACATCACCGAGCAAGAGGGTTCTGTCGCTGCCGCCAACAGAGAAAGCCTTAACCACGATACGCGGATCGATTTCACGCAAAGTTGCTTGCAGTTGAGAGTAGTCACGGCTGACTCGCAGGTCGACGGCAATCGAGTTACCGGCGTCATCCCAGAGGACCATGGTCGCTCCGCCCGGGCTCTTACCGAGAAGAACAATCTGGTTTTCAGCAACTACGACTGGCTCTGCGATAGAAGGATCGCTGATGGAGGTACGAACAATCTTGTTGCGAGATTTAAAAGTACGAGACTGGGAAACTTTCAAGTCGATGATGTTGGTCGACTTGAACTCTTCCATGTCGATGGTTCCGGTCACTACCGGCGGTATCGGGGTAGCGACTACCGGAGCGTCAGAGCCCTGAGCTACGAGAGCATCAGGAGAGAGTCTGGTGACAGCGTTATCGCCCAGGGTCTGAGGAGAGTCGTTGCTAATCTCAGGAGTGGGGATTTCGCTGGTGCGCTCTTCAGCGGTCTTGGTCTCAGCAGGTATGCCGGCTACCAGGTCGCTTGCAGGAGCAGTCGTCTCAGCTGCTGTTGACGGAGTGTCGGCAACTTGCGGGTGGATAGTCAGTGCTGCGCCTGGTGCCGGAGCGGAGGCTGCAGCGCCTTTGCCTTTCAGCAAGAAGAGCATTGCTTGTCCGTCAGCATCAATAGGCTTGACAGCTTGACTTTGTACGACTGGTTTGGTCGCTTGTTTGGCTTTGACGGTAGCCGTCTTAGCCTTAGCCGGTTGAGCTACCGTTCTGGCGCCAGACATCTTTTGCCATATGTTTCCAGATGCCGGAGCTGCCATTCCCGGGAGCATTGGCGCTTGCGCTAGCGCGAGTGACACGCTAAGAGCAAAGCACAACTGGGGCTTCTTCATAACACTCTCCCTTTTTTTCTGCCTCAAAATACCTTGCATTGTTTATTTCTCTCCCGTGCCTAGTTGCTATCCGGAATCGGTGCGCCTTCAGGCAATGTCGGAGATGTCTTTTGGTGACGCTCCGCGCGACCGGTTGAGTAATGTCTTTCGTCGATGATTGTCGGTTCAACTTGGAACATGTTGATATCGCGAGGTCCTTCAACACGACCAATTTCTTCCGGCAGCTTCAGTTGTCCAGGTGTTCCCGGCAAGATGATCTCGGGTCTGATTGCAATTACGAGTTCACTCTCGTTCTTCGAGAATGATTTCGATCTGTAGAGAGCGCCCAACACAGGGATTTCACCGTAAATAGGAGTTTTGGTGATATCGCGACCGTTGTTGCTGGACAGCAATCCGGAGATATACAGCTCTTGACCAGCCTTCATTTCAACAATCGTCTGGGTCTTTCTGGTAGTGAAGCCAGGGATGATGGACGTTGTAGTGAAAGGAATCGAGATACCCAGAGCTGGGTTCAGCAATCTCACTTCAGGTGAAACTTGCAGGTTAATCGAACCGCTTTCCATTAGAACCGGGATGCAGTTCAGACGGACGCCGAATGGCTCGAATACGACCGACTGTTGCGCGGCACCGGCTGCAGCCAACGATTGCAAGATGGGGATTTCTCCACCAGCGAGAAACGCGGCTCTTTCGCCGGAGATGGCAACGAGCGTAGGTTCAGCAAGCAATCTTGCTCTTGAGTGACCGATGACGCCCTGGAATGTCGGGTTGATAGACACTCTGGTTCTGTCGCCAACAGCAAAGTTGGAAATTGACGAGAACACGTTAGCCTGGTCGGAAGCGATGAACTGAGTACCGCCCGGTGTGCCGAAGAGGTTGGCACCTTGAAGCAGTGCAGTAGGCGTCAGAGGAATCGCTTGACCAAGAGCTGTCGTAGCTGACGGAGCAGCAGAGTTACTGGAGATAAACGACAGTGGGGTATTGCTCCAACCGTAGTTGATGTTCTGGTTAGCTGCAGCACCGGCCGAACCAATTGCGTTAATACCGGTAACGTCGGTCTGATTGAAACCAGGCAGAGTGCCGAGAACCGCGTTGCCAGTGGAGTTGTTACCGCCGACTGCAAACGAGAACGTGTTACTGGTCACGCCGACACCCAACTGCATCGCCAGTTCTCTGACTGCAGTCGAGTTCAATTCCATGAAGGTGACGTGCAATGCGATAAGAGGAGTCTTACGCACTTTGACCAAACTGGTCACGCGTCCACCGTCACTGGTGATTGCTTGAGCGCGGGCGACGTTGTTGTTCAAGTTCGGGAAGTACGTATATCTGTCAACAGTGCTCAACTGAGCCAGCTGACCTTGCTGACCGCCAGCACCACCACCACCTGAGACGGATACTTCGCCAGGTCTGGCATTGAGAATACGGCTGTTGGCAATTTGAATGTTCATGCCGCGGTCATCCATATATATGTTGGCCGCGCCGAACGCTCTAATAATTGATTCGGCATTGTCAACATCGCCGAGCAGAATCACGCGGTCACTGCCGCCGACTGAGAATGCTTTGACGATGATACGAGGATCAACTTCTCTCAAAGTTGCTTGCAACTGGTTGTAGTCGCGGCTAACGCGCAGGTCGATTGCTGCGGAGTTGCCGGCGTCATCCCAGAGGACCAAGGTCGCGCCGCCAGGAGCCTTTCCAAGGAGAACGATTTGGTTTTCCGATACCACTACCGGTTCAGCAATCGAAGGATCGCTTATAGAGGTACGGACAATTTTGTTCTTCAACTTAAAAGTGCGGGACTGCGAAACTTTGAGGTCGAGAATGTTGGTCGATTTAAATTCTTCGAGGTCAACGGTGCCTGTAACCACAGGTGGTATCGGCGTCACCTGTACATCACCCTGAGCTACTGCCGGACGATCCGGAGCCAGCATCGTGAACAACGGCTTGGAGGCAACTGCCGGAGCCGCCACTTGCGGCAACTCGCCGGCAGCACTGTTGACCGCCACGAGATTTTGCTCACTGGTGTCACCGGCAGTGCTTACTTCAGCAGCTGCATCTTGCGACACTTGAGGATGTATGGTGAGAGCAGCAGCAGGAGCGACGCTTCCGCCAGTCTGCTTATTCTTGCCCATCAAGAAAAGCATTGCTTGTCCGTCCGCATTGGCGGCCGGTGTCAGAGCGACATGCTGATTTTTTGTGGCTGGGGCAGACACTTTATTAGTACGTGTCGCGACCTTCGCCTTTGCGGTTGCTTGCACTGGTGCGTGCACAGCACTCTTCGCCGGTGCCTGGGACATCTTCTGCCAGATGCTGGCCGAAGGCGCCGCCTGCGCCGTTAGTAAACTCGCCTGCGCAAGCGCTACCGAAACGCTTAGTGCCAAGCTCAACTGGGGCTTCTTCATACACTCTCCCTCTTTCAAGTCCCGCTCCCTGTGCCGATTTTTTTCGGGAGCCGTCGTTGTTAGTAGCTAGTACTATACCTACTCGGCTAGAAGCTTAACACGTGGCGGGGGGGGTTGCACGAATCTTTTTTCATGGCGTTAAGGGCGTTTTTCCGAGCAAAAAGTTCACTTTTAATTTTCTTACGAAAGCAAGATGAATGGAGGGTTTTAGTCATTTATAAACGATGTCATTTGATGACATTGACAACCGCAGATGGTGGCGCGTCAGAGGAATGTCAAGACGCCCAAAACCCTCTGTGGATGGCGATGCAAGCCCCGTCATTTAACTCATGTAGGATGCTCGTAAGTGTTTGCAAAATCTACGTAAGAAGTCCCCGTTTTGGGCACCCTTGGCATGCCATCAAAGCGATGACAGGCTGGCGCATTCCAGATCCGCGCGATATCCGGATCGCCCTCGATGATAATCACCTCACCAGCGATCAGGTAAATGTTATATACTCACGAATGGCAGGGCGGTATATCCGGCAGCCTTTTGCACAAACGCCGGTCAATGAAAGAAAAAATATTGGACGCTCCTGTTGACTATTGAGCCTGCCTTCCAGCAGACCCGGTTTACCAATTCAGAGAGACACATAAGTGGTTGAGAACAGCAGCGAACAGGAAAAGGTCCTCGTTGTAGACGACGAGGCTTCGATCAGACGAATCCTTGAAACCAGGCTTAAACTGGCGGGCTACAACGTAGCAACCGCCGCCGACGGTCAAGAAGCACTAGAACAATTCAACAGTTTCCAACCGGATCTCGTGATACTAGACGTGATGCTTCCCAAACTGGACGGATACGAAGTTTGCCGCGAAATTCGCAAAACTTCCGACACCCCAATCATCATGCTCACAGCAGTTGCTGATGTTTCCAATATAATACAGGGCTTGGAAATAGGTGCTGATGATTACGTGGTCAAGCCCTTCAGCCCCAGCGAGTTGGAAGCGCGAATCAAAGCAGTATTGCGCCGCACCGTCGAGCGTCATCAAGATACGAGCCAATCGAAGAGTTCTAATGTAATTACGATCGGCAATCTGAAAATTGATTTAAACAAACGTCAAGTGACGAGAAAGAACGAGCGCATTCGTTTGACTGGGATGGAATTCAGTCTGTTGGAACTGCTAGTCACCAATTCCGGCAAACCCTATTCCAGAAGCGAAATTTTGCAGCAAGTATGGGCCTACCCACCGGACCATAGAATTGATACTCGTGTAGTCGATGTTCACATCAGCCGATTGCGGTCTAAATTAGAGGAAGATTCTTCCAATCCTGATTTGATCCTCACCGCGCGCGGTATCGGATACATGTTCCAAAAAATCAACTAAGCGGTAGCAAAGAACCTTTTAGCAACCGGGTTTACGAAATTCAAAAGAGCCGCCAACTATAAAGATGGCGGCTCTCAATTTTTGCATTCAATTATTCGCGAAGAATTCTCGGACTAAGTGCCGGCATCCCACGAATTCATGTACTTGGTCATCTCAGGCGTCAGTTTGTCGATAGTCACACCGAGAGAATTCAATTTCAAGGTTGCGATTTCTTGATCGACCGAGGCCGGAAGAGTGTGAACCTTAGCTTCCAACTTGCCTTTATTCTTGACTAGATATTCGAGAGCCAAAGCTTGGTTGGCGAAGCTCATATCCATAACGCTGGCCGGGTGGCCTTCAGCGCAGGCAAGATTGACGAGACGTCCTTCGGCGAGCACATAAATATGATTGCCGTTTTTCAGAACGAACTCATCCATATATCCGCGCACTGGGCGTTTTGACTTGGCTTGTTTTTCCAGTGCCACCAGATTCAGTTCTATATCGAAATGGCCGGAATTACATATAATCGCTCCATCCTTCATAGTCTCGAAGTGAGGTCCGTCAATTACGTGCCTGTTTCCAGTGACCGTAATAAATAGATCTCCTATCGGAGCGGCTTCGTTGATCGGCATCACACGGAAGCCATCCATAACTGCCTCGATCGCTTTTATTGGATCAACTTCAGTGACGATTACGTTGGCACCCAGTCCCTTTGCTCGCATCGCGCAGCCTTTGCCGCACCATCCATATCCGAGCACGACCACATTTCGTCCAGCAACCAATCTGTTGGTGGCGCGGATAATACCATCGAGTGTGGATTGTCCGGTCCCATAGCGGTTGTCAAACATGTGCTTGGTCTGGGCATCATTGACAGCGATGGCTGGGAATTTCAGCTGCCCGTCTTTTTCCATGGCTCTCAGGCGAGTGATACCAGTAGTGGTTTCCTCTGTCGAGCCGATCACGTCCTTGACCTGATCGGGACGCTCTTTCACAAGAGTGGCGACTAGATCCGATCCATCGTCGATGATGAATTGAGGTTTGTGATCGAGAGCAATCTGTATATGCTTGTGATATGTCGGAATGTCTTCACCCTTGATGGCATATGTGGAAATTCCGTATTCACCGACAAGAGCAGCGGCCACATCGTCTTGTGTGGACAGCGGATTCGATGCGATCAATACTGCATCGGCACCACCGGCTTGCAGTGTCAATGCCAGATTGGCCGTCTCGGTAGTGATGTGAGCGCAGCAAGAGACGCGCAAGCCTTTAAATGGTTGTTCCTTCTTAAAGCGTTCGCGAATTTGTCTGAGAACCGGCATGTCGCGCTCGGACCATTCGATTCTTTGTTTGCCCTCAGCCTTCAAGTTGAGGTCCTTTACTTCGCACGCGGGAACTGTTTGGTTAGCCACGGACATATCACTCCTTTTTAACTCGTCTGCCGCTCCCAGACGGAAAAGCCTGAGAGAAGAAGTTCTTATCACCGAAGGCACAGTCTACCACTTGTAATATGCTTTCTCTCGCAAGGCTGCCAAGGGGAAATCTTAATAATCTTGTTTTTTCGCTCGCCGATCCCGGAACTTTCGAGCCAATCGGTTAATCCAGACATATAACGTGGAAAGAATAGAGTGTAGAGACCTTATTTTTTGAAACACTAGGCAATCATCATGGCAACCAGGCATACCTTTAGACTTCGCCCAGTGCTGAGACTTAACCAGAAGCTTCAGGCAATTTTGACAAGCGCGATGTCTGTAACGGTCGCCCTCACAGTGACTGGTGCCTTTACTGCAGCCTCGGCTGCGACCATGCTGCACGGGCACGCCGAAGAGATGGCAGTCAGTCAGCCGGCCAGCTACGTCAGCGAACATAAGCTGAGCGTATCTTCGTTACCAAATTCGTTTCCGGCAGCTTTCGCAGGCGTATGGCGCTGTGAGACGACTGTAATCGACTCGGGCGTTTCGACTATCTTGCCGGGTCAAAAATCTGTTTCTGAAATTTCTTTCAAGCATGCTCCGGATGGTCGTACCGTCGCGTCCTGGGCACAGCCGGGCTGGACCGAAGCCGAAGCCAGCCAGGTGAGCTTCAGCGCAGATAAGGCGCGGGTCGACCGTACCAACTATTACTGGGCGGATGGTGTGCAAGGAGCCTGGGCGGCTCGCTCGCGCGACGATTTCACACGTGTCTCGGAAAATCAGATGATATCCAAAAGCTATATCGACCAATATGTCGACGGACAGTATGTCGGCAGATACAGAACCACATCGGTCCTCTATAGAATTTCCGACGCCGATGGCATGTGCAAGAACCTGAAAGAGAAGAAATAGGAATAGAAAAAACGATCGGTAGCTGATACCGATCGTTTTTAATTTTTTCATCTCTCAGGCGAGCCTTACTTGACAGTGGCTGGTTGCTGATTCTTGCTGTCTGAGCGGAACTGAGCGAACGACTCTTTGCCGCGATAAACAGCCGAGCGTCCGAGATCGCGTTCTATGCGCAAAAGCTGATTATATTTCGCAGTACGCTCAGAACGGCATGGTGCGCCAGTCTTTATCTGACCAGTGCTGCAGGCCACCGCCAGATCGGCAATGGTGGCATCTTCAGTTTCGCCGGATCTGTGGCTCATCATGCTGGCATAGCCATGCTCACGTCCAAGCTCGATCGCTTTCAAAGTCTCGGTCAGGGTGCCGATTTGATTGGGCTTGATCAGAATTGCGTTCGCGACACCACTTTCGATACCACGAGATATACGAGTCGTATTAGTGACGAATAGATCGTCGCCTACCAATTGCACCTTGTGACCTAGCTTTTCGGTCATCAACTTCCAACTATCCCAGTCATCTTCAGCCAATCCGTCCTCAATGCTGATGATGGGATATGCACTGCAAAGCTTCTCGTAAAACTCGACCATCTTCTTGCCGGTGAGAGACTTGTTCTCAGTAGCAAGACGGTATTCACCTTTCTCAAAGAATTCCGTAGAGGCCGGATCCAAGGCGAGAGCAACTTGATCACCGGGTTTCAAGCCGACAGCCTGGATTGCTTCAACAATCAATTCCAGCGCGGCTTCATTGGTTTTCAGTGATGGTGCAAAACCGCCTTCGTCACCAACCCCGGTGCTCAGACCTTTTTTGTGCAGCACCGCCTTTAGTGCATGATAAACCTCGGACCCCCAACGCAACGCTTCTGAAAAGCTCGACGCGCCTACCGGAGCAATCATGAATTCCTGAAAGTCGACACCATCTTCTGCATGTTTGCCGCCATTGAGAATATTCATCATCGGTACAGGAAGGATCGATGCGGATACACCGCCGACATAACGGAAAAGCGGCATACCAACAGCATTCGCCGCAGCTTTTGCCACCGCCAAACTGACGCCGAGTGTAGCGTTGGCACCAAGGTTGGATTTGTTGTCAGTACCGTCAAGCCTCTGCAGTTCGAGGTCTATACTCGCCTGGTCGAATGCATTAGCACCGGCCAGCCCTTTTGCTATCACTTCGTTGACATTGTTGATAGCCTTCAAGACACCCTTGCCGTGAAAGCGTTTGGGATCTTTGTCGCGCAACTCGACAGCCTCGAAACTTCCGGTGGAAGCTCCGGATGGGACCGCTGCACGTCCTGCAGCCCCGTTAGCAAGCACGACGGTGACTTCGACTGTCGGGTATCCCCGAGAGTCCAAAACTTCCATCGCGGATATTTCCTCAATATGCGCCATCACTCGTTCTCCCTGCTAATGCCTTTGCTATCTAATCACTCTTCGATCTCTTGCTGGCTATAACCAGACATTGAGCCCACTATTGTAGCGTCTGTATTTATCAGAATTTTTCACCAGCTTTGGAGGAGAAATTTTTTTTCTTTTCGTCCTCATTAAGATCGGGCCTTTAGTATAATTTTGTTCACGGGGCATCCCGTCTTCCCTCGCGGAAGGCTCGATTCCCACTCACATTGTGGTCTGTTTGTTGAACTAAACATGGTATCACTCGATACCAAACTACTAGAAGCGGCGGTCATCCATGGGTCAGTACCAAGCTGGGGGATTCCAGGCAATCCAGGAATACTTCCAACAGAAGTTCTGTCGTTTTTGTGCACACCCATTTGCGTCTGAAGGAATCCAATTACTACGCGAGGAGCCCGGTGTATTGGTGGTGCGTGTCACGTGCCATACATGCAGCAAACCGCTAGGTGTCGCAATTGTCGGCACAGCTCCGCGAAATCAAAAAGAGCGTCCCAAAGTTCCGCACGATTGGACCAAAAAAGATATTGAAAAGCTCCATAATCGTGCACCAATCAGCTATGACGACGTTCTAGATGCTCACGCCTTCATCCATCAGCTGGGATCGGATTGGTCCAAGCTGATACCACGGGCGGGGCGCCAAACCCACTGAGGGAAACCTCGATACTAAAAAAAACTTCGCTCGCGCCGAGCGGAGTTTTTTTTTCGCCATCCTATATATAGGTTCGTATTTGATACCAGTCCAAATTGTCTGCGGTCTAGAACCCATAGCCCGTATACGCGCCTCTAGCTGCCTTTTGGAGTTCGAATAGTGATAACCATTATTGATAACACGGTCCGGCATAAGAGCAATCGCCACCACATTGCCACCACTGATAAAAAATGACACGCCCTCATATATGGTGCTTAGCGATCAGCGTGACACTAAGAGTGGTGCCGCAAGCACGGGCAAGATCATATGTATGGTGTTGAGACGAGGTATGTAATGCCGGCATTAGTAGAGGGTTTTCACCACCATCAAATTCTCCGCTTAGCTATACAGCCCTGCTCCAATCGAGATCTATATCCAGATCTGTTTACGCTCCTTTGGAGCATTTTCTTCAATGTCGAATAGAGATTCATAACCGATGGTCCTATGCAAAACCGGACGCTTGGAAATATTCGATGACACCATTATCGGTATCACAAAAGATTGTCAAGAAGACGGACGGCGATAATTCAATCTTAAGTCTTCCTACTTACTACCAGAAAGACCCTGTCTACAGTTTCAACACGCATAACATTAGTTAAGTACACTAAGGTATCGGCTGATAAAAAAATGAACTTGGCAGCCGGACATAGACAGGTAGAATGGCACCGGGGACCGGCAATCTCGCTCTGGCAACAGCGTTCGCAACGCTGGTCCTTTTCTGCCAAGCGGGCATTTGCAGCGAGCCGGCTGCAGACCTGCCATCCTTTACCGAGACCGAAACGCAGGAATTTCCGGAGCCCCCTTCTGACAACCAGGCAAAACCGCCTCATCAACCAGTAGAAATTCCCTCCGAAGTAATTGAAAAGGCGCGCCAGGTCCCACTTATAGATGATGACGAAGGCATAGACGAGGTGCCGAGCGATCCTGATTTCGAAGCAAAGGTTCACGAGCTCAACCGCAAGATCCTGCAAAAGGAAATTGAATTTGCCAAATTCAACGTGCAATTTCGCCGACAGGCCAACGTACAGGGACGCTGGCGCGGGCTGAGATATTTCGTTTCGCAAGAGACCAACGCCGTTATGACGGCTAGCGGACTGCTTGGACAGGTAATTGCGCGCGAGCGCTCTCTGGCTAATACCACTCGCTCGGTCGACAAACAAACGGGACGCGTCGTTGCCAGACCGCGACCATTGAACAGGCATGCTATAGAGCTGGCCCTCTGCTCGCAAATGATCGGTCAGCAAATAGGATCACTGGGCGCCCTTGGTGAATTAGGCATTAACTATTACCATTCGGCTCAAGCCAAGAAAAATGGATACGACCGCGCTTCTGCTCTCAAAAAGGCGGCGGCCATGCGACAGGAATTGAAAGCACTGCTGAGCGAGCGAGAAAAGCTTGTCGATAGCGTTTTGATGATGCCTACTCAAAGAGAAGTGCTGCGCTGGGAGGGCGAAGTCCTCAAGGATATCTGCAATCTCACGTTTGACGAATACCGTCACTTCCATATCAGTATTGCCCGTTTTCGCACATTGCAAAATTCACTCTATTTCGGAGATTTTCTCAAGTCGAGCGTAGGCTGGCCGGGCAATCTGCTAGGCATTCTCGGGCAAGCAAATCGCAATCCCACTCTTGCCGGGCCAAATGGAATCTGCGTAATGACCTCAGGTGTCTTGGTGGCCTTGAACCCGATCGTCTCTCGTGGTCTGGGTAAACTCATGGAAGTGAAAACACGCAAAAAATTGAACCGTGAATTCGGCAGCACCGAAAAGCAGGACCTGGACGACTTCGAGAAGGATACGAGGCAGCTGAAAGAGGCTCTCATGCGCCATCGCCAATACGGCAATGCGCCGATGCGCGCCTGTGAAGACAGGATGGCATTGTACGAAACTGAAGATTTGAGTAGGCAAAAGGCTTTTGAATTGGGTCTGCGCGAGATCAAAGCCGGTCAAAGAACCGCTACGCAGAATGTTGCCAGCGCCCAGATAGTCGGTCAAACAAAAATTGTAAATGGCATAGCCCTGATGATTGCCGGCTTTCGATACCCGCGCAACCAGAGAGCCAACTTTCCCCTCACTGTAAACGGACAGCTCACCTACATGTGCGGAGCTTACTTCGGCGCCGCCGACAACATTCGCATACAAGTCCAGGCGGAAATAGCAAGGCGCCGTTTACAACGGCAAAGACTATTGCCGAACCAGGTCTTTGCCGATCGACTCAAGGCTCTTGAGGAGCTGGAGAAGCGAGTCAACTCTCCGCTGTAAAGCTTCCGCACTGCCATTTCTCATGAACAGCGGCTCTTAGGGATATACTGATCATCATGTTTCCTAAAGAGAAATTTCTCATTGCCAGGCCGCTCAAGTCACGCAGCGAATTTTCAGTGGCCTGGTTTTATCCCAATACCTACACGGTAGGTATGGCCGGATTAGGCTATCAATTGGTTTTCCGCCTCCTTGACGCCGATGAAGACATAGCCGTTCTGCGGGGCTTCACTGACATGGAAGAGCCTGGCATCGGTAATGCCAGCATTTTTGGCTTCACATTCTCATGGGAATTGGATTACGCCAATATCGTCTCGATTCTGAGAAAACACAATATTCCTGTTTCAGCCAGCCAGAGAGATGAAAGTCACCCGCTCGTATTCGGCGGAGGGCCGGTGCTTACTGCAAATCCCGAGCCTTTTGCCGATATCTTCGACGTCGTTCTTCTGGGTGACGCAGAAACCGCTGTGCCGTCATTTCTCAGTGCATATCGCAAGGCAAGGCATGAATCGACGCGAAGAGAGCAACTTCTCAGCCTGGCCAATTCTGACGGGATCTATATTCCCCAGTTTTACGACGTGCAGTATGAGGACAATCAGGCAAGAGGCGATGGGCCAATTTCTTGCATTTCCCCGAACGAGTCCGGAATTCCAGCATTTCCTCGCAAGAAGGTCTTTGTGCCGGCCGCAGACTATGTCGCTCATTCCATAGTGCTTTCACCGGAAACAGCCTGGGGCAATATGTTTCTTGTCGAAGTGGTCCGCTCATGCCCGCAAGAATGCCGCTTTTGCCTTGCCAGTTTTCTGACGCGCCCGTTTCGCGCCAGCAACGTAGATGCGCTTATAGACGCTATAGAGCTTGGTTTAAAGCACACCAACAAAATTGGCTTGCTTGGTCCCTCGGTGACTGAGCACCCGAAATTCGACGAGATCGCCAGGAGATTGAGAGGCAGAGAGGATTTAAGCCTCTCGATCGCTTCATTGCGCGCCGACACTCTCACAGAAGAAATTCTGGCTACACTGAAGTCGCTCGGTCAAAAATCTGTCACCATCGCGATTGAGTCTGGATCGGAGAGATTGCGGTCCATAATGAAGAAAAATCTGACTGAAGGCGAAATTCACCAGGCTGTTGCTCTTGTTGAAGCAGCTGGGCTCGAATCTATCAAGTTTTACGGCATTGCCGGTTTGCCTCATGAGAGGCAAGAAGACCTCGATGAAACAGTGCGTCTTTTGAGCCAGCTGAAAAAGAAACACAAGCGATTGCGCTACGTGTTTGGCATAAGCTCATTTGTACCGAAGGCGCAGACACCATTTCAGTGGAACGGGCGAGATAAGAATTGCGGCAAAAAACTGGAATATGTAAGAAAACACCTCTCCAAAATAGGCATAGATGTTCGTCCTGAAAGTCACAACTGGAGCGATATACAAGCGCTTCTGTCGCGCGGCGACAGAAGATTGCATCCGATTCTCAAGGCGGTGGAAGAAAATTCCGGCAACCTAGGCGCCTGGAAAAAGGCTATAAAAGAAGCAAAAGAAACAGCGGTTGGCATGCCCGACGTCAGGGACTTTTACATCTTCCGCGACATCCCCAAAGAAGAAGTCCTCCCCTGGAGCCATTTGCAGGACGAGGAAAAGACCCAGTATCTAGGCAAACACAACGACGCAGCCATAGCAATTTCACTTCAATCTTAAATACGCCCGGGGAACTGCCGGCATTGTTTAGATCTGGTTGAAAAGCTTATAGACTGATGCCATCACCCAAATGGGGCGAGCACGTAGAGGGAGAGAGCATGGATAAGTCCACGCAAATAAGCCAGTTGGTTCAACCGGTCAGAGACGACTTGTTGTCAGGGGCAGCAGAAGTAGCACTGCGGGCAATCACCATTTACCAGAACGTGCTGGCGACCGAAGAAGACCCGGTCAAGCTTAAAGGTTTGCTGACCGACCTCACTCTTGCACTCATAGACGCCCAACCAGCCATGGCACCTGTCTTCCACCTGGGCAATTCTGTTCTGCTGGCCGTTCGCTCCGCAGAGACCACAACCGAGATCCGCTCACGCTGCAATGAAGCTCTCACCAATTTTGAAAAGCAGCTTTGCGAATCAGCCAATGTCATTGCCGACAAAGTCTTTGAACTGATCCCTCCCGGCGAGGTCGTTTTTGCTTATTCATTCAGCTCGACTGTGGTCAGTTGCTTGCTGAATGCGCGTGCCAAAGGGCGCTTTTTCCGTGTCGCCTGCACTGAAGCAAGACCGGCATTTGAAGGCAATAAGCTGGCAAGCAGCCTGGCAAAGGGCGGAATTGAAGTAATGCACACGTTTGACAATGCCATGGGATTGCTCTTGCCCACATGTTCGGCAGCCTTCATGGGCGTAGACTGCGTCGGGCGTCCGGGTGTCGTCAATAAAGTAGGCTCCTGGCTTCTGGCAATTGCTTGCAAGGAATTGGGCATCCCGCTGTATGCATTGACCGGCACGGAAAAATTTGTCACCGATGAGAGGCTTTTCGAATTCGAGCGCCATGAGCGCCCCTCACAAGAAGTCTGGAGCGATTTTCCCCGAGGAGTAAGAGTCCTGAACAGGCATTTCGAATTGATTCCTTTCACGCACATTAGCGGAGTCGTTACCGAACAGGGTATCTTGAAAGAGAACGACATCGACAGCTATGTTTCCAAACTAGAGGTCCATGAAGCTCTTCGATTAGAACCAGCAGGCATCTAGGCGGAGTCAAGCAGAGAAATGCCTGCCGCTTTCCTAAGGCTAAGACTATGAAAGCATCTCGATTTTCGATCAACATACTGGCGCCACTTTTGCTTTTGGCATTTATGCAGACGCCCTGCCATGCAAAAATCGGTGAGCAAATTTCAGTATTTCGCGCCAAGACTGCAGCAAGGCTGAAATTTCGCACACAAGAAGCCCGTGGCGCGCAAACAAATTATCGCTTTGTCTATCCGCTCACCCCGGAAGAAGAAACCCGGTGTCCAGGCTTCGCCACAGGAATTACAGTGACTGTTGCCGGAGGCAAAATCGTCGGTCAGTCGATGGCGATAAGAATGGGAGATGCCTATGACGAAGGTCGAGTACTGGCCGCACGCCGTTCTCTCGACTTCATTCTCGAGGCGATAGGCAAGCCCAAGAGCACTTCGCAGACAGAAGACGCGCAACAACTGGCGAGCATCAAAAGCGCCATTGAGCAAGCGCTAATTTCCAACCCGCAGAATATCCAATTTCCCGGATTTCCGCAACGCTCGAAATTATCCTGCTCTGCCGATGGAGATTTGTTGGTTGCGGTTCTGCCGCCAATTGAGCAAGCACCTCCCGGCTCATACATGCAAGGCCCTCCACGTTAGCCGTTTAGAGCTCTTGCCCCCGGGGGCGATCGTTGATACCCAGATCAATCAAATCCGAACTCACCGATATGACGCGCTGGTCGGCAGACTGCGCAAATATTCTCAACTGGTAACCGGAGTGCTCGGGAAAAATGCTTTTCTCGAGAATAATCTTTCCTCTGCGGCCGGCTTGCCCCCAGCTTTTCAAAGCCTTCTTGGAAGGGCTCGCATCGCGATAAGTGAAATTTTCGAGTTGAAA
>CAZBOX010000050.1:0-28045 GCA_964493595.1 uncultured Candidatus Obscuribacterales bacterium
TTTAGGAATAGTGAACTTGAACGTGCTTCCTTTTCCCTCATCACTGACAACTGAGATCACTCCGCCGTGCAGTTCTACGATTGCCTTGCAAATAGCCAGACCCAGACCGGAGCCGCCGGTTTTCGAATGGTCTTGAGAGCTCACTTGTTGGAATCGATCAAAGATTTTCGCTAGCTTGTCCTGCGGAATTCCGCGACCTTGATCTTGGATACTTATCACGACATTTCCATCTTTCGATGCGGCGGTCAGAGTGATGGTTGTTTCTCTCGGCGAAAATTTGATGGCATTGGAGACGAGGTTGGTCACAACCCTCGAGATCTTGTCCTCATCGACATTGAAGACTAACTCGTCCTCATTTGATTGAATTGCCGATGTTGCTATAGCAACGCCGGACTCCGCAGCCAATGAGCTAAGTGATTGAGCTGTATGCTCTAGAACTCTCAAAGCTGAGACATTTTCTTTTTCAAGCTCCATCATTCCGGCTTTGATCTTTTCGACATCCAGAAGATCGTTTATCAGGCTGAGCATTCTGCCTGCATTACGCTCTGCCAGATTGAGCATTCTTGTGGCTTTCTGTGTGAGTTCACCTAGCATTCCGGTAGCCAGCATCTCGTGGAAGTTTCTGATTGTGGAAAGGGGCGTGCGCAGATCATGTGTAATCATTGCTACGACTTCTTGCTTTAGACGCTCTGCTTCTTTTCTCTCTGTAATGTCATGGATGACACAGAATAGAGCTTTTTCGGATTGCGACCAGGTTGCCGACCAGAGCGTGTCTGCAAGCGATCCATCCTGCTTGATCATGCGTGCTTCAATAGGCTCTGTCGCTTGGTTGTTTTTTAGTTTATCGATCGCTTCTACTACTGCTTTTTTGTCGTCGAGAAAAACGAAATCAACAAAGAGCTTACCGAACATTTCATCGGGGGTGTAACCGAAAACTGCACGAGCTGCTGGGTTTACAGCGCTGAAGTGCCCTTTCTCGTCGATCGAGCAAATTACATCACTAGCGTTAAATATGATCGCACGTTCTTTTGTAGTCGCCTCTTTGAGCGAATCCGCCATCGCATGAAATGTCTTATCCAGGTCGCTGATTTCATCATTGCCGCTGAACCGTGGGTTTAGCGGTAAATCGCTGGCCAGTCGATGCGCATTGTCATTCATGACATTTATGCGCCTTGTGGCGCTGCGGACCGTATGCGCAATCAGTCCAAGGAATGTGAAAATGATCAGGCATTCAACAAGTAGAATCGTATTTATCTCTTGTCTGAGCCATTCTTGCTGTTTTGGACTATTGCACGTTTGTTCAAGTTCTTCCTTCAGAATGGAGAGAAAGTTTATTGAGACAATGTCTTTGATACCAGATTGAATTTTTCGCCAGCCCGCTTGTCGAGCCGGGCTTAATTCGATTGGGTGCGATTTCATTGCTGGTATTTCTGCGTTGAGAACAGAGTGCATACTTTCCAGAATGCTGAAAACTCTGTCCGCAGCTTGACTGGACGATACGATGGCCGCATAGTCGTTATGTGCGTCCTTCTTAAGCTCCTTAAGCAACTCATACTGGAAAGAGATCAGGTGGCGTCTGTCCACAAATCGGCCGATCATGTCCAGCTCAACGTCTTCGTATAAGGGATGAATGAAATGACGAGACTTGCCTTCTTTTGTATAAACCTTGGCGTGCGTCAATTCGTTGGTTTCAATTGCTGAATTGATGTCCTGGAAGTACGAGTTGATTTCTTTTAGCGCATTCGTCGCTTTCACTGCTTCGACTGTTTTCTTCACCTCTGCATCGCTCTGTATTTGCAGGTTGAGAAGTAAAGCTGAAAAGCCGATTAACTGAAAAACAAGTACGATGATGGTCCAATTGAGTCTGTCGGTTAATTTCTTGGCATACAAAAGCACAAAGAGAAGGAGCGCAAAGGCCTGCAACGATAGATAGATGACTTGAATGTTGTTGCTGTCACGCCGCTTCTCTAGCTGTTTTTCTCTGAGCTTTTCACCGCGTGACTGCATAGCATTCTTGACTGCTTTTAGATCGTCTGTAATGACTGCCAGCTCGTGGTTTTGAATCTGTGCGTAAAATGGATCAAATTGGCTCGATGAGTTGTCTTTGATTGCATGGGGTGTTTTAGACAGCGTGATAGCGGCTCTCACGTGTTGCAGCGCGGTGTTGCTGGCGTCATCGACTAATGTTTTTGTTTTTTCGTCATTGCCGAGCAATGTTTTCAGATTTTGAAATTCCAATCCAATTTTCTCGAGACTGGTTTCATCAGGCGCGCTCTCGCCCTCGCTGCCGGGTGTCGCGCAAGCGCCCACAGTATCGATTGCCAGCCTTGATATGCTGTCGATTTTGTTGACGACTGCAATACTTCTCGCCGTTTCGCTCTCATCGCGTCGCGCGCTTTCATTGAGTTGGAAAATCCAAGACCAGCAAGCTATTTCAAGTATCAGCGCAAAAGCGATAAGACCGATAAGTTTGGGAGACAATTTTCTTTCGGCTAGCACGCTCAATTCTCGAATCGATTAAGACTTCTCGCTTAAACCGACAATATCATGTCAGCTTTACTTCTAACCGGTAAAATCAGTATAGGCGGTGTGAAAGACGCCGATCGGGTCTGATAAAGCTGGAAATGCTTACTAAATAAGTTATATAGGTTGATCGGTGTTTTCAGGCGGGCACAATTATTCTGAATATTAAAAATGGGACCTCGTTGATGTACAAACCGAAGCGCCAGGTTCGCCTGGACCCGATGAAATATCCGCCCCGTATGAGTGACCTGAAGAATTTGCTTCAGGAAGCGACCATTAATAAGGGATGTACCGTCGAACTGCCATTTGCGGCGATGAACAGCAAATGGAGCTTGACCGTTCGCTCGGAAATCGGTGGTACGCAAGAGCCCATGTGGACACTTTATGAAGGCGAAGGCTCTAGCTCGCGAGTAGTGTGGAGCACGCCCTTCGACGATGTCGAACTCTTGCAGGACGTTCTTCATCTGTCTTTGCCTCAGGATATCCAGAAGGTGGCAATGCCTCCGGAAGTGGCTGCCGCACCGCCGCCCAGGACGGAGCCGGAGCCGAACGGACAAATGGACGCGCCGCATTCATTTGCGGCATTCGACAAATCCAGCGCTCTCATGAAAGAGTCGCACACAAATATGCCTGCAGCACAGCCGCCGCCTCAGCCTCAGGCTCCGCCGGCGCCGCAGCAAGCGCCGCCTCAGCAGCAGCAGATGCCGCCCGGTTACCCGCCGCAAATGCCACCCGGCTATCCTCAAGTTCCGCCCGGATACGGCTACCCTCCCGGTTATCCGCCACAGATGCCACCGGGATATGGCTATCCTCCAGGCTATGGCTATCCGCCCGGATATGGCTATCCGCCCGGATACGGTTATCCGCCGGGTTACGGCTATCCTCCAGGCTATCCACAACCCATGCCGCCTGGATATCCCCCGCAGCAACAGACGCCGCCCGGATATCCGCAGCAGCCTGGATATCCGCAGCAAGATCCCTCTCAAGCCGCGGCTCCACAGCCTCTGCCATCAGGTACATATCCGGCGCAGCAAAACCCTTACGCATCAGGTACTTATCCGGCCGTTGATCCCTATGGTTCCGGCTCCTATCCGGCGATTTCCGGTGGCGGCAAAGACTTGATTGAGAAACGTCCGAATTTCTTGCTGGGTCATTTTCTCGTTGAAGCAGGCTTGATTCCTGAACCTACTCTTGATGCCGCGTTGCAGTTGCAGGGCATGGTCAAGGCCGGTTCGCTGAATCCGAAGCAGGCTGGTGAAGCAGTACGCCGTGCCCATACTCGGGGCGGCAAGGTGGACACCAACACCTTTACGGCAACGCCTGCGAAAAAGGTTGATTCGTCCGAAGTTCAAGGTACCGCGCCTCCTCTCGGTCAAGTGCTTATCGAGGCTGGCTTGATCAGCGTGCCGGTTCTGAAGGCTGCGCTCAATTTGCAAGAGGTTGTACGCACCGGTGCATTGACTCGCGAGGAAGCTCTGGAGGCCTTTATTCGTGAGCATTATGGTGTAGACGCGAAGAGCGCACGCAAAGCAATCGCGAAGAACTCCATGGATTCAAAGGTGATTGGCCTTTTGGTCAAAGCTGGATTGCTTACCGAGCAGGACGTCCAGACAGCGCAAACAGTGAAGAAGAAGCACGGTGGAGATGTCGTGAAAATTCTTACTGCTGCCGGTAAATTGGACAAAGTTTTGCTGAGGTCGGCGAATCAGTGCCATGATCTGATAGAGCAAAAGCGTCTCAAAGTCGAACAAGCAATTATTGCTTTGCACTATTGCGAACGGATGCGAGTCAGTTTTGATGACGCAGTGGAAGAGATGGGCTGGGAAAAGCCTTAGTTTCCTATGACCAATCAACACAATAAGCTTGTATTCCTTGGGGTAGGCCAGGTCGCTCAAGCTCTTGCCGTCCTGGCTGCAAAAGAATCTGTTTTTTCCATGTATGGCACCACCCGCAGTGCTGAGCGAATTGCCGAGATAAGCGCCTTTGGAATCGAGCCCAGGATAAGCCAATCTTTTGAAAATCTTGATGGATTGCTGGATGACGCTCTGGTTGTCGTCTCCTTTCCTCCAGATCCTTTGTCTGACGAGTGTGCTTGCCGCGTAGCAGCAAATGCAAAGAGTATCGTCTATATCTCCTCGACTGCTGTTTACGGTCAGAGAGTAGGAGTAGTTGACGAACACACCGCGGTCGATGCGCAGTCAGCGCAGGCAAAAGCAAGATTGGATGCCGAGCAGAAATGGTTGCAGATAGGCGCCTCGGTTATTCGCGCGCCAGGCATTTACGGGCGAGGCAACGGCTTGCACAGGAGGCTGATGGCCGGAACTTATAAGATGCCCGGTGACGGCAGCAATTTTGTTTCACGCATTCATGTCGATGATCTAGCGCAAATGATCATGCTGTCTCTGGTTGCAAACCAGAAGGGACAAGTCTTTCTCTGCTCAGACAAGAAGCCGACGACGCATCGAGAGATTGTCGAATGGTTGGTGGAAAGGCTTGGATTGCCATTTCCCGAATCTATTCCTCTAGAGCAATGTCATTATACTCAGCGAGGCAATAGACGCGTCGACGCAACGAAGTCCTTGGAGATTCTTTCTATGACTTTGAAATTTCCTACGTACGTAGAAGGCTATACGCACGAATTGACCGGTGTATAACACTGAAAGCACCGACATCGAATGCTAGCCGGGAAAACGGCGCTTCGGTGCGTGAAAAGGGAAAGTGAAAATCACATTGCCGACAGGAACAGTAATCATCACTTCTTCTTTTCTTGTATTCAGGTAGAACAATTGGCCCGTCCTCGATTCGAAAGGTTCAAGCGTGACAGGCACCAGGCCAAATGCGCCTTGATTTCTCGAGCGGACCAGATCTTCTTCTACAACTGCCTGTGCTTGTTCTTCCAGCTCTTCAGGCGAGCGATTGAGCATGAATTTTTCCGGGGGCAAAATGCGTTGAGTACCGCCCCATTTTCCATAAATGCCAAAAATATTTGGTCCTCGAAACATGTCGTGACCCTTCGCTGGAACGAAGCCTCTAACCACGCGTGTTTTCTGAATGTTGGCGAGCCAAGGACGATTATATGTATAGTCCCACATAGTTCTTTCGCGTCGCCGGTAATCAAAGGTATTTTCAGGAATGAGAAGAAATGGCTTGTGAGGTTCGGCAAGCTCTGTCAGATTGGCTTTACCGAGCCCAAGATCGACGCGTTTGTCGCCGATATTTGTGATGCATATAAGAACACCCATAACTTCCCAGCAATCGACAATGGTGCAGGCCACACGAACTTGATTGGTGGCCAGGTACTTGAGCGGAAAATCCGCGTCGGCAAATTCTTGAGACCTGGGGCTTCCGTCTTCCCACTTGAAGCGTACGCTGCCCTGTATTTTGGGTGGTTGCTCGAAATTTACCGACTTGTCTTTGATGCTGTAGCTGCGCTCAAAATAATCCCGCGAGCGACTGCGTTTACCAATAGAATGATAAAAAACTGCTGCTTCGCGAAGGGCATCGGCGAGATCCAGCGAGCGCGTGCCCGGACTTTGCTCCAGAATTTCCAAGCCCTTTTGCAGGTCGGCGTGTGCTTCTTCAGTCCAGCCTTTAGCTCCTTCGACCACACCCTTGATGATATAGCTCTCGCCCAGATCGTGATCTTGCGGACTGAGAAGTTTTTTTCGCAGCTCCAACGCTTCTTTGATCAGTGGCTCCGCTTTGGCAATTTTGCCTTGATGGAAAGCTTCTGATGCCAGTCCGTGCATAGAATGAGCATATTCACGGGTTTCTGTTCCATGGAGCTTGCGCGAGAGATCGATGCACTGCTGAAAAGATTCGCTCGCCGAGATGTACTTCTCTTCATGCAGATAGGAATCGGCAAGGGCGAGACGGGCGGCAAGTAATTGGTCCGGCGTGCCAAATATCTTCTTCGCTTCTTTTATTGCCTCTAAGAATTTACTCTCCGCTACTTCGTCTGCTCGAATAGAAGATGCCTTAAGACCAGCATTCATGAGTCGTTCGAACTGGCTGGCGTTGGACGGCAGCGCTTTGTTCACTGCAGCAGAGGCTGAGCGCGTCGCTTTGCTGAATACAGGTTTATCCGGTTCGCTGATCATCTCGTCGCCCAGTTCAGTGCGCGTCGAAGGACTTTTGTCTTCCCAGTCTTCACCTGCATTTGCAGGAATTGTCGCGCTTAAGCTGATCGCAGCCGCCAAAATCAGCGAATGGCAGTTCTTGGAGAAGGCTCTAATTGCTCGAGTTTTCAGTGTCATCAGCCTTCAATTTCAGCTTCATCGAAGAGGTCGTCGTATCCGGGCGGAGATTCCGGTAGTTTAAACCAAAAGGTGCTGCCTTTGCCCTCTTCTGAGCTAAGTCCAATTTGTCCGCCGTGCTGTTCGACTATCGCCTTGCAAATAGCCAGACCCAGTCCGCTGCCGCCCTTTTGAGCTCGTTCCGGAGTGTTTATTTGCTCGAAACGCTCGAAAATCGACCGATGATATTTTTCAGGGATGCCGGCGCCCCTATCGATTACTTTTACTTCAGTATAAGAGCTCGAATTGGAAGCCTCGACTGTGATTACACCATGCTCCGGCGAATATTTGATGGCGTTGGAAAGCAAATTGACGAGCACTTGTACCAGCCTATCGGAATCGGCAATCAATTGTACGGAAGCTCCCGTCTTTTCCAGGCGGATGTTCTCTATTTTTGCCAGGTTGTGAACAGCGTCGAAAGCGCGTTCGATTACCTGGTCCATGTCTGTATGCTTGAAATTCATGCGCAGGCGACCGGCTTCCAGTTTGTCGATGTCCAGGAGATCGTTAATGAGTTTGATCAATCTGGTCACGTTGCGCTCCGCCAGTGCAACGTTCTTCTTGCCATGTTCGTTGAGATTGCCGTAGATGTCTTCGGCGAGCATGAAGAGAAAGCCTTGCACAGAGGTGAGTGGTGAGCGCAGCTCGTGGCTGACCATGGAAACGAATTCTTGTTTGATCCGTTCGACTTCTCGGCGCTCAGATATGTCCAGAATTACCAGCATGTAGCGAGCACCTTCGAAAGATTCAAACTCGTTGACAGTAACCTCGACCGGAAAACGCGCACCATCGGATTTTTTTGCCTCGAGATCCAATATATGCTGGAGCCCTTTGGAAAGAAACATCTGCAATGTATCCTCGGCGGCAGATGTTTTTTCTGCAGAGAAAAGTGTTTGTACCGGCTTGCCTCTGAGTGCAGATTCGTCGCATGCGAACATTTTTTCGGTGGCGGGATTGACTGACTCGATTGCTCCCTCTTTGTTGATGATCACAAGACCAGTCGGCATTGTCTCTATGATCGTCCTGACGCGCTTTTCTGATTGCTGCAGGTTTTCCAAAACGGCTCTTTCTTTTTGAGCGGACGCTTTCAGCTCTACAGCCATTTCGTTGAAGACTCTATCCAGGTGTGCAATTTCGTCCCCTCCGGAAAGCGGCGGATTGAGAGGCAAGCCGCCGGCCAGGCGAGAGGTGTTGTCCATGAGAACATTCAGCCGTCTTGCTGTTCCTCGATTGAAATAAACCGCCAGTGAAACAGCGATGATAATGTTGAGAGCAATGCCGCAAAGAAGCAATTGCTTCGTCTTTTCTCTTGATTCTTCCTGCAGTTTGGGACTGAGGTCCTCGATCTTTCGCTCCTCTGCCGCCAGGGTGTCGAATTTGGCTGCAAGCATCGGTATCTTACTGCGCATCGAATTCAGATAACTTCGAGCCGACGCTTGTTCGCCAGCGTCAATCATCTTTTTCACAGAGCTGAATTCGCCTATGGCGCTGTAAAGGAAGTCTTCCAGATCGTCAACCTTCTTTTCCTCATCCTTGTTGCCTGCGACCAGTCGCTTTAATTCCTTGAACACTTCCGGCATCAGCTCTGAGGCGCGATGGTAGCGATTGGCCATACTGAAAGTGCCGATCAGCCCGTAGCCGGAAATACCAGCAGCTTGCTGGGTCATTAGCGAGTGAAGTTTGTTCAACTCCTTTGAAATTGCCCGTGCGCGCGCTTCCCTTCTTACCTCTTTCTCGGTTTCGTCGAGCATTTTGTACAGCGTGGCGACAAACCCAAGCTCGAAGATGAGGGGTACGGCAACCAGTATTAGTCCTTTATGGGAGAGCTTTAGTCTCACTGCGTACCGATCGGGCTATTCATATAAATTCCTTATACCCCAAAAAAAGAAGGGTTGGAATTATGGTTTCACTTCAGGAGCATGGAGTTTATAGCCTACGCCGTGCAATGTTTGTATCACCGATTCTTCGCTGTCGCCGTCAATTTTTCTGCGCAGGCGTTTGATGCATGTGCGAACTGTTTCGGGAGCAGCATCGTTTTCTGAACGCCAGACTCTGTCGAGTAACGCCTCGGCGCTGAAGACTTGATTGGGATGCCTCATCAAAAATTCCAGAAGGGCAAATTCCTTTGGCAATAGTCTGATGTCGGCACCACCTTTGGTGACCGCATATGTACGTGGATTGAGGCTGATATCGGCTACTTTAAGAACGTTTTCCACAATAGATTGCGGGCGCCGCAGCAAGGCACGCACCCGAGCGGACAGTTCCTTCATATGGAATGGTTTAGTCAAATAGTCGTCGGCGCCAGAGTCGAGACCATGCTCGATCTGCTCGGCCAGGTCCTGCCCGGTCAGCATCAAGACCGGTGTTTTGCCACCGTCCTGCCGAAATTTTTTCAAAATTCGGATACCGTCGTACACCGGCAATTGCCAATCGAGAATGATAAGGTCGTATGGATAAATACCGATCAATTCCATAGCTTCGTCACCCTTGGTTGCGGTTTCAATCAAGTGGTGGTCGTGTCTCAGCCAATCTTCGACAATTTGGCGCAGATCGAGATCGTCTTCAACTAACAGTATTTTCGCCATAGGCTCTCGTGTTGAGAATTTTGCCGAAGAAGTCTATCTCTTCTCTTCTATCGCCGAGTTGAGCTTAATGACGCCACCAGGTTCCTGGGCTGTGTTATTACCGCCGAAGCTTATTTTTACTGGGTCGAAGGCATTGGGATCTTCGATGCCGAAATAAGTCTGGGGCTTGAAGCCCATGGGACCGGCAATGAGTACAGAAGGAAATGTTTCTACCGCTGTATTCATCTCGCGAACGTTGGCGTTGTAGAAACGGCGCGCCTGGGAAATTCTTGTTTCTGTTTCGTTGAGCGTATTTTGCAGCTGATTGAAATTTTCGTTCGCCTTCAATTGCGGATAGGCCTCGCTGAGGGCCATCAATTTTGTTAGTGCCCCGGTCAGGGCATTATTTGCAAGAGCCTGGGCTTCTGGTGCTCCGGAAACCGCAGCTGCACTGTTGCGTGCCTTTATCACCGCCTCAAGGGTCTCTTTCTCGTGTCCGGCATAGCCCTTGACCGTTTCGACCAGGTTGGGAATCAAATCGTAGCGGCGACGTAATTCGGTTTCGATGGCTGACCAGCTCTCGCGGACGCTTTGTCTGAGCATGACCAGTTGGTTGTATGTGCCGACCATCCAAAGAGCGATCACTCCCAGGAAAACTAGCATCCCAATTGCTATGTACATACAAACCTCCATATGGTGGTTCGATTATACCGCTCTGGCGCTGCCGGCTTGGAGATTGGCAGCGCTCCGGCAGGTTGGTTTTCGGGGTTTGTCAACAGGTTTTGCCCCCTTTGTTCTTCATGAATTCTTTGCTTGACAACCTGGCTGGGGCTGGCATACCCTTAATTAGCCCCTTTACGGCGCTTACTATCGATGCTCAAGCCTTACCCCGCCGAATCAGATCGGTTGAAAGCCCTATCGGTTTACGATGTCGATAATGGCGTGCGTTGGTTGACAATAATCTCGTTCCTGCTGGGCTACGGCTTTGCGGGCGCCCACGGTGTAGCGCTGGCGTTCATGCTGGTCGCTTCCATTGGTTTTCTACTTCAGTACCTGAAGGTAAATAGCGCCCCTGGGTCTTTGCGCCTCGCTGATTTCTGCGCCCGGGCAAATTTTAGTTTTGGCACCTATTTTCTCTGCCTGGCTGCCGGGTCATTGCTCCTGCTCCTCTTCAAGGGAGGAGTCATGGGCAGTATGCGCGACATGGCACTCTGGTCATTGCTCTTCTGCTTGGTTTCTACTGTCGTGAAGTTTTCCTCCAGGCAATGGAGGTGGATTGCCATAGGTGCATTATTCGTTTCATCGATATTCATCGGCACGGTAGCCAAAGACTTTTTTTTCGAAATGCCTTTTTTCAAACACTCCGCCAAGATGCAAGGCTCAGTGCCGGTGATGTTCATCTCTTATGCTGCGGCTATGCTTGGTGCAATCACGCTAGCTCTGCTCGGCATCGCCAAAGTCTCGAAGCTCTGGACTGCGAGGAGCGAAGCAGCCATAGTTTTTTCGAGGCAGTCTTTTCTCAAAAGGTGTTTTTGCTATATCAAGCGTGCCACAAGGCAAATGGTTGGCGAATTGCCAGTTTATGCTTTTCTCGCCTGGTATCTGGGAGTGGTGTTTTTTCTTTCATATCCACACGGCAGCGTCGGCGACATGGTCGCAGAGCAATTTCTACATTCTGCAGCTGACGCGAACATCCTTCCATTTGATGGATGGCGTGTATACAGCAAGGGCAGTCTTCTGCTCGAGCCTAAAGAAGCAAGCCGCCCCGCATCCGCAACTCTAAACAGTGCTGATCCTTTGGCGGACGGTGTCGACAATCCTCCGCCGCCGTCCATTGAAACTTACAAAGCGAAAGTTGAAGGCGAGCTGGTTTCGGACCCTTATCCTTTGCCGCCGGTTGTGGCTGAAGTCCAGTCTGAGAGCGCTTTTTTCAGAGAAGCATTTATTGCGAAGGTTGTCATAAAGTGCGTGGTGGCTTTGGGCCTTCTTGCTCTACCGTTTTCCTTGATCATGCGTTGTGCCGCATTTTATGCTGCTCTTATGCGGCGATTGATCGGTTCGACAGGCCGCTTGCGTTTCTCTGAAGCTGCCCTTGCCGCGGTCAGGGACACAGGCGACAAGCTGCGCTTGAAATATGAAAGCCGTTTTTGGGCTCATGCGGCTAGAACCTTCTGGTGGCTTCTTTTCTGGTACGCTGCGGTATTTTCCCTGGTGGCATTCACGAGTGGAGGATTAGGCACGGCCATCCGAAACTGGTTGGACCTTTCAATTGTGAACAGTGGTTTGAGGCACATCTCCACAGAATACAGCCTCAACATGCGCTATTTCATGGCGGCGGTCCTGGCTATGTATGCTTGCGGTCCGCTCGCTGTTACAGGTTGTGTTTTCTTGCCACACCGTTCCGGTCGCAAGATAGTCATCAACGAGGATGGCATTTCTGCGCCTGATGGCCCATACATCTCAATGTGGCTGCGCACTTTCAGGCTCTATGTCGACATCAAATCGGTCAAGCTGAAAGGCAAGGCAGCTTCGGCGGTGGAATACGGCAAAGATAGAAGGCGCATCAAAATACACTTCAGAACAGGTGGCTCTCTTTCTTTCAGGATCATGGACATGCCTCCGGAAGATCTGCGTGTTCTGCTGGAGCGCATAGATGAGCATGCTGAAGAGTGCGAGTTGAGCAATGAAGTTGTCCAGCTGAGAGTGCAGCTTTCCCGGGAATCGCAGGCAAAATCTTCTAACGCGACAAGTGCTGGAAAAGGAAAGTTCAAATCGTCAATCTTTGTTCCATTTGTAGGTGGAGAGCAAATTGATGGCCACAATCTTCGCGTTGTAAAAGTTCTCGCCAACAAACCATTATCTGCAGTCTATTTGGTTCGACTGGCATCCGGTAGGCTTGCTGTTCTGAAGCAGCTGGTGATGCCTAAAGACGATGAAGTCGCCCGAGAGCATCTTCGCATATTTCAGCGAGAGTGCGAGGTCATGCGCGCGCTCAAGCATGATGGAATCGCGCAAGTTATTGATTCATTCAATAAGGAAAATAGCTACTTTCTGCTGCTGGAACACTTCAAAGGTCAGGATCTCAAATCTGTAGTCGATACATATGGCGCCCGCAGCATTGACGATGTTGCCCGCTGGGCTTTGACCCTTTGTGACGTTCTTGAATATTTGCATGGCAAGGACATCATTCATCGAGACGTGACACCCGAGAATATTGTTGTTGGCGAGCATGATGGTGCCCGCCTGATTGATTTTGGAGCGGCACATCAATTCATAGAAGGTATCACCGGCACTCTCATCGGTAAGCAGAGCTATGTGGCGCCCGAACAGCTGCGCGGTAAAGCCTCCAAGCGCAGCGATATTTATAGCCTGGGCGTGACGATGAATTTTCTGCTCACGGCAAGAGAACCTGTTGCGCTCATGCAATGCGAACCATCTTTAGGTGACGGACCGGCAGCCAATACAATGCGCCGTCTGATCATGGCAATGACAGACTTCGACCAAGAAAAAAGACCTGAGAACATTCAGCACGTCAGGCAGGTTTTACTCTCCATTCTCAACCGTGAGGAGTCTATAGCCGCGGTTTACCTCGATGTTGCGCCGCCGACCGCTGTCCAGGAAGTCGATGTAATTGCCGACAGCAGCCGTGAGACCGGTCTTGAAACTACCGATAAAAAGGAAGCTCAGATGGCTGAGCGCACAATTCAGCTCATGGCTGAGGCTATTCCAGAGCCTTCTTTGAAGGTCGAAACTCGACGAAAGAAGAAAGTAAAAGTCAAGGCAAAACCGCAAATTGAGCCAGGGAAAGAATAATGGCATCGAACGATCATAATATCGATGTAAAAGACGCTGCAACGGCGAAGATAATCGAGGATACTCCTGAACTTGTCGTCAAGGAATTTTCGCAGCTGATTGTGACTGCAAACTCAGAGGGCGGGGGTGAAGAAGCCTGCGATCAATCTTCAGGAAAGCGGCTCTGCGATGACGAAGCGTTTATCAAATTCAGTCAGCTGATGGAGAAAAAACCCTTTTTTGTATGGGGCGTCATAATCGGCATACCCATCGCCTTGCTCTTGCTGAGAAAGCTTCTGCTGCCAATTATGCTGGTGGTGCTTCTTGTGTTTGCGTACCAGGAACTCCGTAAGTTTCTGCCAGCAGGTCCTCGACAGAGATTCGAGCGTTGGGTCTTGCGCCTTCGGTATGTGAACAAGTTTGGTCCATATCTATATGAGGGCGTTCAGCAGATCAGGCCTTTTTTGATGGCTGGATTGACATTCTGGTCTGGCCCCCTAATGGTCTTTTGGATGGGTATCACTTATGTGCGGCGAATGTTTTCCCAAAAGGAAACTTATGTGCGCGCGGATTTATTTTCACCGGACAAAATAATTATTGAACAGTCGGTTTCTAAACCCGTCGAAGATGAGGAAGACGCAAATTTTTACCATTCGCCGGCCTTTGCCATAACACTCCTGACCATTTTCGCACTTGGTATTCCAGCTGCCGCCACCATCGGGATATACAACTTTTTCGGCATCGATGCACTGCTTGGACATCCTTCTCGCGAGCCCGGTTTTACCAAGGTGATTTTTCTTATCGGCTTCTACATCTCCAGTTTTGCCTGGTGTATGAGCGCACTTTTTTTCAGGGCCTGGTTCACGTATCCACTGAATTTTAATAGCACTGCTTACGATGTCGTCTTGGACGAAAATGTGATTGAGAAGAAAAATATCAAAGGCTGGTTTGCCGAACTTTTGTGGTTCTGTTATCCGGAATATTTGCCTGTCAAAATCAAGTGGAAGGACTTGAATCAGGTGAAGTTTGCTGAAGGCGGATTTGGCCGGCTCTATCCGCTGCCGGATACGCTCTTCTCTAAAGATAGTATTGTCTACAGAGCATTGAACAAGACTGCCGCTTTTACAGACGCGATTGTCGATCGAATCGGACGGTGCGATTTTATCGAATTTCGTACGACAGGCGCGGTCGCTCAGTCGATTAAGTTGCGGCTCTGGCAGATGAACAAAGACGACAGAGCACGCGTGTTTTACGCTATACGTAAGTGGGCACCGCTGGTGGTGATTCCCGATAAGGTTCAGCAAGAACTTTTGGGATCGACAGCTCTTGCCGAAACTCGGTACACTCAGATCTGGTTTGACTTGCTGACTTCCAAAAACGACCGTCAGCGCAGAGACTTGTTGCAGCCGGGTGAGCGTTTGAAGAATGAACAGATAGAAGTGATAAACAAGCTGGACACGGGCGGGCAGGCAAATGTTTATCTGGCTGAACAAAACGATGGGACGTCAGTCGTCCTAAAAGAATTTATCCTTACGGGCGACGATGACGTCGGCCACTTAATTGAGTCCGCCGCAGACTTCGAAAACGAAGGCTCCATATTGGCGCGCCTGGAACATCCGCACGTGGTGAAGCTGCATGACGTGTTTACTGAAGATAAAAGAGTATATCTCGTGCTGGAACACGTGCCAGGGCAGTCCCTGCGTCAGCTAATCGCCAAGGAGGGTCCACTCTCGCAAGCAAAAGCAGTTCGCATTGGTAGAGCGATGTGCAAGGTTCTTTCCTATCTTCATTCTATGGTGCCACCAATCGTGCATCGTGATTTCACGCCCGACAATATCATTCTCATGCCGGATGGAAACATAAAGGTCATCGATTTCAGCGTTGCAGGAGCTTCGGTCAATGTTAAGGAGGGGGATTGCGTCGGCAAACATTCCTATACTCCAGCCGAGCAATTCCGAGGGCAACCGTGTCCGCAGAGCGATCTTTATGCTCTGGGCGCCACTCTCTACTTCTTGACTGTCGGAGCGGACCCGCCTCCAATAACTCAATTGCATCCTGCTGCCAAAATTGGCGGGCTTTCGACGCAATTCGATGAGATTGTCGCCAAATTAACAGCCAACTCATTACAAGAGCGCTCCGAAACCGCCGACTGGGTGGAGATTGAGCTGTCGTCCCTGGCGGAAGACTCATATATAATTGTTTGATTAAAGAAGGCGTTGCCAGGCGTTGTGAAGATAAGAATGGGAATAGTTTTCAACAAGTTATTCACCTGTATTTAATCACTCATCTGTTTTGTAACCCAAGTCGTTTTTTCAAACCCAAGTTGTTTCAAAAACAAGAGGTCTCAATGAATTTCTTCAGCTCAAAGGTCGCCGGACTGACGAGGCTGACCTTGCTGGCGTGCTTTCTTTTCATTTCGACTAGTCCTGCCCTTGCTGAAAGAATCAAGTCTTTCAATGCCGATATCCAGCTTGATAAAGATGGAACAGCACACATTGAAGAGACGCTGGTCATGGATTTCGGTACAACCCGCCGCCATGGAATTCGACGCTATATTCCGATTGTTTATAACCGCAGTGGTGGTTTATACAACCTGGTCCTGAACTTCACTTCAGTCAAAGACCAAAGAGGAAATCCCTACAAATATGATGCTCACAGAGCAGACCGGGAAATTGTTTTACAGATCGGTGATCCGGATGTTCTTGTGTCCGGATATATGACGTACAAGATCGCCTACGATGTACGACGGGCGATCAATTATCTGGAAGGCAAGCCGGAGTTTTACTGGAACGTCAATGGGAATGAAGGCAAATTTCCAGTCGATGTTGCCACGGCAAAGCTCTCATTTCCGCCGGGTGTTGCTGTCAGTGACATAAAGACGACGTCATATGTCGGTTATTTCGGTTCGAAGAGACATGCATCTGTCACTCGCGACAAAAACGACGTTATATTCAGCGCGAAGAACTTAGCACCTGGTGAGGGGCTGACGATTGTCGCCGGACTTCCGGCAGCGGCGATTCCACAGCCTACAAAATTGCAGCAGGCTAGAGACTGGTTTTTGGATTGGTATCCGCTGGTAGTGCTGCCTTCCGGTACTTCAATAATGCTCTATGCGTACTGGTTCCTGCAAGGCAGGGACAGGGGACCTCGTCGAGCCGTTGGAGTGGAGTTTACCCCTCCGACCGACTTGACGCCGGCTGAAGTGGGCACATTAATCGACGAAAAGATCGACATGCCCGATGTCACTTCGACATTGATCGACCTGGCTGCGCGGGGCTATCTCAGAATCAGGCAAATTCCATACAACGGTATTCTGATGCTCAGTGACAAAGATTATGAGTTCAAGAAACTGTCTCCGCCTGCCAATGCGATTCCACTCAAGCAGCACGAGACCTTCTTTATGGCTGCTCTCTTTGGCTATGTTTGCGACACAACTTATTTGTCCAGCTTGCAAGGTAAGTTCCAACCGCACATCGTCGACATAAAGAATTCCATCTGGACGCAGCTTCTCAACGGCGGTTATTTCACTCGTCACCCTGACTCAGACCGAGCGCTTTTCCGCGCTATCGGGTTGGGATTGATTCTTTTAGCTGGTATTTTCATGGCTACTCACACATGGAATGATGGTGTCGCGGGTGGTGGCGGGCTCGTGCTCTCTGGGCTGATTACATTTTTGTCGGCGGGAGCAATGCCATCACGCACCGAATTGGGTTCGAAAACACTTTCCGAATGTCTTTCATTCAAAAGGTTTGTTGATAAGGCAGAAAAACAGCGTATAGCCGTGCTTGCCAAAGAAGATCCGACAATATTCGGTCGCCTTCTGCCGTATGCGATGGTATTAGGCTGTGCAGATATGTGGGCGGAAAAATTCAAAGAATTACTTGTCTCACCACCTGATTGGTATCAGCCTTATAACGACGGCACCTCTTTCACCACTTTTGACCCGGTCTGGTATTTCGATGACCTTGGGCGTGGAATGTACACGATTGAATCCGGTTTTACTCAGCCTCCTGTATTTCAAGGCGGCTCCGGAAGCGGCGGCAGTGGTGGTGGCGGTGATGGTGGCTGGGGTGGATTCGGAGGCGGAGGCGGATTCAGCGGCTTTGACGGCGGTTTTAGCGGTGGTGGATTCGGCGGCGGCGGCACTGATTCCTGGTAACTTTCAGAAGAATGTTGCTCAGAAGACAAAATGGACTCAGCGCTCTGAATTAGTGTTGCGAAACCTCTGTTGATTTTTGGGCGAATTAAATCTGCTGAAGGCGATTCCTGAAAACTATATGGCGGCGGCTCCCTTCACAACCACATCCCTACAAAATCCCTCAGAGTAGGGAGATTACGCACGGTTTTCAAGCGATAAGTAATCGTTCACTTTGCTCGACAACGATCATTCAACGACTTAACATAGGAGAGTCAGGTTCAAATGAATTTGATTGCTGTTTGTGAGGGATTGGTAGTTGTTGCAAGAGCTGCCCGGTAACATCAGTTATCTGAGAGAGTATATTTGCCCGGTTTCTGAACTCGAAGATAATCTAGTAGAGGTCAGAGATATATTTGGTGGATTGCCGCCTGGTATCATCCCTGGTGCCTGGCGCAAAGGACGCGGATACTACGCTCGCAATCTCGCTGGTCCGAAGCCGACCAAGGAAATCATTCAGGCGGTCGATCAATATCTTTTCTATGGTGATCCCAGCCGCAACCTGTTCGCGCTCGGGCATGGATATGACGAGCAACGCCAGTGGGTGATCAATAATATCTTGCTTGATGGAGCGCCTGCGCGCAGTCAGGCCAGCTACAGAAAGTTGCCTTTCGAAGTGAAAAGACGCGCGCGCCTCTGGGGCGACCGTGTTGCCGATTGCCTGGATTTGGTTGATGAAACTGAGAGCATCGAGGTCCTCAAAACTGCAATCGTTTCTCTCAAGGCCTTGTTGTTTACTGCGCCCTCCGACTGCGATGCTCAGGGACTGCGCTCAGTGATTCGCCATTTGCGACTGGTGTTGTCCCACCAGACCGTCGAAGGTGCCTGGGGACTCGTTCGCTGACAGGCTGAGTCTTTGAATGGAAGCTGATTGGCTCTACAGACCCATTACATAGAAAGCCACAGCCATGAAAAAGCAGATATAGGCCGCCAGGGCGATCAAGTAAAGATAAGAAAGATAGACCTCAAGCGATGCGTCGTTATTCTCGTACATCGATCTGTTGAAGCGCGGCTCGAAGACTTTGTAGAAGACAGCAAATATCGGCGCGAGAACAAATATCCAGGACAGCAAGTTGGCGGCCGTATTGATGCTCTCTCTGCTTACCTTGGAGATAACAATTCTGCTGGTGGGAGTAATCTTGATATTTTCGTCGAGCCCGCCCGAGCGATTGGGCGCGCGTCCATCGGTGCTGCTCAAGACGATGGCTCTATTCGACTGGGGGTCCATCAGGAATTGTCCATATTCGTTAGTAGCGCAGACGAAAAATGATGCGAATTTTTGGTTGTGCTGATCTGGCACCACTATACATTTGATGATTGCTTTTGTTCTGGCGGGCTTCGAGTCAAGCAATTTTATTTGCCCGCGAAAGGACATGAAGTTTAGATCAAAGGATCCGCAGCGCTGAAGAAATTCGACAAAGTTATGCGCACTGTCCGCATTTTCGAACACCCCGAAAACTACATTTGCTGGTTCTTTGCCATGAGTATAGGGATTTTCATACAAGTATTTCGAGCAAAATTCACGCAGTTTGGCTGTCCTTTCCCCATCGGAAGACTTTGTATTGACGTCGTGAAGCTTGGTGGAGAATCTTTCCATTTCCAGGATCGTCGCGGTTCTGGCATTTGCTGCACCGGCAAGAACTCTGCCTTCTTCGTCTTTCAGCCCTTCTCCGCTTGGATATAAGATGACGTCCCGCGCGTGTGGTTCGAAGTAGAAATACTGAAGTTCTCTCCAAGGATTGCTGAGCGTTATGTAGTCGATTTGTGATTCATCCTCGGCGTTCTTCAGTTTAAGTTTGTTCTGGGCAAGAACTTCCAGAGACTGCTGAGCATCGTTAGAGTGAAAGGTTTCCCCCACCTGCACCAGCGGTGTCTGCACTCGCTCTCCGCCGGTCAGAAAATAGGTCGCGCAAACTATTACGATGAGCATTCCTATGGACATAGGCAATGTGAGAAACGCGACGGTCAAACGCGGGTGCTCGCGCAATTTTCTCAAAGCACGTACAACCGGATTTTTCGATTCAGGAGCTTCGGCGTTTTTCCAAAGAGTTGGATCTTTCACCGTTGGGACTTTTACATCCTTCCACTTGGTCTCGCCAATTTTTCCTTCCGCCTCGTTTTTCAATATCTCCGGATCCACATAGGTGTCGCGGCTTGTTTTTGCCTTGCGCCTGATGTCGTCAGCCAGCCCTTGATTGGTAGTTTTATTCTGCAAGAAATTTGCATAGGATTCAAGCACACTGGTAAGCAGCGGATGCCCAAGCATCAGTGTTTTCTGTGCGATGTCGGCGGCGCGCTTAAAGGTGTCGCGCGCCTCCTCTGTTTTGGCCAAATGCTCTTGCGCTTTAGCTACTTTGAAGTATGCAGTGACGAGTGAAGCCGGCGACGAATCTTTCATACGCTCTCGCATGGCAAGAAGGCGTTGGTAGATGGGAAGCGCCAGCCCGAACTTGTCCTGCCAGTAGAAGACATCGCCCAGAGCAACCAGGCAGTCTGCCATGGCTTTGCTGTCGCCTGCGTAAACTTGTTCCATTATCGGCAAACATGCCGAATACAAATCTTCAGCTTGAGCGAAATTTCTTGCTTTTACCGCCGCCTCCGCCGCGGCCATCATTTGAGCGCATCTTGTTTTTTCTATACTGATCTGTTCTTCAACCGAAACAATTTTTTCGGAAGCCTTTGCTTGCGGCGGCTTGAAATCGAATTTTTGTTTTGGCTTCTTTGGCTTGAAGAACGGCATATCTGAATTTGAAACAGTCAGGCGTCAGTCTCTTGCAAGGTCTTTTGAAAACATCTGGTCATTGGAGTCAACAATCAAAACGGGTTGAGTGCATCTTTCCAAAGTGGTCGGATTCATGAATATCGTGCCGTCGGGATGTTCGATGTGAAAATGAATTGAACAGTCAAACCAGGGGTTGTCTTTTGTCGCTTCGAAATCGTCTAATTCGCTTCCATCATCCAGTGAGACAAAAGCAACAAGCGGTGCAAAACGTTTAGTCTGCGAATATTTTTCAAAGAGCCTTGCCACCACTTTCAGAGCATAGTTCAGAAAATCGCTCTCGATTCCAAGATCTAGAAGGCAGACATGACAGTCCTCTTCTTCGTTTGCATCGGCAATCTGGATATCGAGAATTTCTTCCGCTTGCTGCGGCAGTTTTAGTGATCTCCAATCACCGACCCCTTGCCAGTGCGGCTCCATCAATTGGTTCATTTTCATGAGCAGGCTCTTTTAAATTAGTTGCGGCGTGCGAACTGGACAGTTTCAAACTAAATATTTGCTGAAAGAGTTCCGGCGCTGGCCAGTCCTCTTTCAGCTTTTTACCCTTTTATATTTTTGCTACCCGCCTGAGGCCAAAACGTGCCTAGAGCAGTCCCATTTTACTTAAGAGAGATTCCGTGATCTTCTTAGCGTTGAATCCGTAGGCATTTTCATTAGCGCGAATATTGGTGGCGAAGACATAAGTCTTTTCCCCATGCTTTACCGCGCCAACAAACCAACCAAATTTTGCGCCGCTGCTTGTTCCGGTTTTTCCGAAAAGAGTATTGTCGCCTTCTGTTTTGAGTTTGATCAGCTGCCTTACATCACTCATAGACTCTTTCTTGACCGGCAATTTGTTTGCGAACAAGCGCTCTAGAAAGTCGACTTGCTCATATGGCGATACGAGAAGCGAACCGCCCTTGCCCAGCCAGAAATTTGTCAGTCCGCTGGATATGTCTTCATTGCCGTACTTAAGAGTATGCAGGTATTCTTTCATGCGGTCAGCGCCGATTTTTTCCGCCACCTTCTGGAAATACCAGACGACGGAATTCGTCATCGCGCTCTGCATATCTTGATCTTTGTTGTGTGTCTCGATTTCCCGTTTTTTTCCATCCCATTTCATTTGCGAGTCGTTTACTTTCATAACGCCAGAATCGATTGCGATCAGAGAATTGACAATCTTGAAGGTTGAGCACGGATTATCGCGTTCCTTCAGCAGTTTTTCGTTGTATTTAACGATTGAGCCGTCGCTCAAATCCTTAACTACAAATGCGCCTGTATACCCTTTGAACTCTTTCGAGATTTGAGCTTCGGTTAGTGTTGATGGGGTTGCGGACAGTGCCGGAGTAACCGTGGCGAGCGCCATAAACAAAGAGACAGCAAATTTGCGCAGCATATGCTTTCCTCCCGGGCGAAATATGAGTCGAGTTTTTTCATTCTGAGCGCCGGAGGTAAAAACCTATACGGACGGATTGTTAGGGGCGGTAAGAACTGTGTTGGTTTGTATCGGGAACACTCAAGCGCGCTTTCGCGTCGGTGGGCATAATGTAGATAATTACGGAATATGGTCTCGTGGTTTAACACATGCACCCCAGAAGCCCAGTGGCTGGACTATTGCCGTCTCTAAGAGGTCGCGCCTTCTATAAAGGTCTGAGCCTGGCGCTTGCATTCTGCCTGGTTTGTCCAACCGTGCCGGCCTTTGCTGCTGAAAGCGATGAGGCTGCGCTTGTGCATGCGGAGAAAATACAATTCGGAAGCGAAGTCCAGTCTGGAGATTTTGCAGAAAGGTTGGTGCGGGTAGAGAAGCGTATTTTCGGCAGAAAAAAGAATGGCAGCGATGAAGAACGCGTCGAGCGCATTACTTCTACCCTCTTGATCGATCGAAAGAAGTTGAAGGTTACAAAAAAAACTGAAGAGAAGCCCTCCCCTGCAGAAACGTCATCTGAAAAACAAGTTGAAAAGCCCACGCTAGAGATTACGGAGAAATCGGGGGAGATTCAGCCCTCGGCCCAGGCTGCCACAGAAAAAACTGGCGCGTCCCAGGACCAGTCCCCATCTGTGTCAGGCGGTGAGTCGGCTTCCGCCCCTGCTAATACCGCAAAAGAAACCGTAAGGGAAATTGCCAAACAATTTGGCAATGAATTCGCCAAAGACGAAACTGCACAATCAGCGCAAACTGCGAAATCAAGTTTAAATGAATCTGCAACTGCAGCTCTGCCCGAGAACAAGGTAATTTCAAAAGGCAAGAAGAAGGTTGGTGCAAAACGCGGTGGCAAGCAACAGATGACCGCGAGCAATAAAGCGGTCGAGAAGAAGCATGAGATTACCTTGACTCCGGAAACCGCCGCACTAGACGCACGAAAGATCGAAAAACCGCCTTCTAGTCAGGCGACATATTCATCATCGAGCAGCAGCAACCGCATTTCGCGTGGTCCGGCGCATAAAGTCAGTCAAGCTACTGCGTTACTGCGAGAGGGCCTGGAGGCCCATAAGCGAGGCGAGGAAGCTAAGGCCGAGCAGCTTTTCAAGAAAGTTGTCTTGCTGGAGCCTCGTAACCCCGATGGATACTTCAATCTGGGCGCCCTTGCTGAAAAGAAAAATGATCTGGCTGGTGCTTTGATGAGTTACCGTGCGGCTCTTAACCTCAGCCCGCATGACCGAGAATTGAAAGAAGCAGTAGAGTCAGTCGAGTCGCAATTGGGTGTAGAAATTGCCGGAAGCTCGCCTGAGTCAGAAGGTGCAGCCTACAGCAGTCGTTCATCCGGCAGGACAAATAACCCTTCGCCATCCGGCCTCCCTTCCCCGCGCGAAGACGAAGAAAGCCGCCGAGCTGAGATCCGCGAATATTACGCGCGCAGCGGCAGCGGACCGCAGACAGCTCCTAATTTTTACCGGGCTCGGGCGCGGACCACACGAGAGATTCAAGACGAAGCAGCGCCATTTGTCGACGTAAACGACCCCAATGCACCCATGCTCAGCGTTTCTCCTCCGCCTGCGCCCGTGGCGAATACTGGTCAGCCACAACCGTTTCAACTCCAGACCCAGCGTAATCAGGCTGCTGCACAAGCTAATCAGCGAAAGGCTCCCAGCACGGCTGGTATAGCGACACGAGCGATTCTCGGAGTTGCCCTGCAAGTCGGTACGAGTTATGCGCTACGATCTACAGGGCTGCACTGTCCAGTCTGCCGAATCGGCGGCGGCGGTGGGGCTCTGCGGGGGCTATTGAGGTTTTAACTAGTTGCAAATCCGCCTCAATCGAGCGACTATCGGAATTGTCGTATCTTTGCTTGTGCTTTGCTTGTGGACCACAAGCTCAGTGCAAGCGGACGAAGCTTTGAGAATTGCTCGTCCTCAACGCAACGCTTCGCCTGTGCAGGCGCCATCGACCGACAGAGCCGCGAGTTCGGAAACTGTCGACAGCCAGTCTGTTGAAGAAAAGAAGATGGAGGCGGGCGGCTCATGTTGCGGTTCAAGTGACGGTCCGACGCCGTCCGAGTCCGTTTCGCTCTCAAGCGCTCTTCCGCCGGAAGGCTTATACACTCACTGGCGCAATGAGTTCGTCAATCCGACGATGTGCCCTGTCAGGCTCTGCCATGGCAGTTGCGCAAAAACTTCCCTGGGCTGTAAGAACATAAAGACGATGATTGACTCCCTGCTGGACGCCTATATTCCCGAGGAGCAGCCCATAGAGGCAGTCTTGAATTTCAGGTGTTGCGCCGGTTTTTCAGACGATTAAAGTCTCAAATGACGGAACGATTGCCCGCTTTCGCCGTCCAGCAAAGCACTTGTGCGATTAGTCACGCCCGCGCGCTTTGTCCAGACATTTCATTGTTGAGGCGAATCCTCCGGTCAACATACTAATCACCATCATTGTTAATCCGCCCAAAATTGGGGGCAAAAATCCGTGAATGGATAGATGATCGGGTGCGACAAAGGCAACCAGCTCCAGGGCTAACGCGGGAAATACCCAGAATCCGAAAATCCACAGAGGAATGAGTATGAGTAGCGCTAATCCAAGGGTGGTAATGGTCCACACGGTTGCGAGCATCATTGCCGCCGCTTCAACCACCCATAAGAGGAATGCAAAAATGATTGCCAATATGGCAGCATCGATAAAGCCACCTTTGAACTCGATCCCTGGAAGCGCCGGAAGCAAATACATAAAGGCTAAAGCGGTGCCGACAGTCTTGAGCAAGAATTTCAACATAGTATTGGCGAAATCGCCGGAAACCCTCATTTAGTGCATCAGGGAGTACTGCTAGGATTGTAGCTCATGTCGCAGTCGATTCTCCTCATCGAAGACAGTCGCGCACAGCTTAAGGCTGTCAGTGCGATTTTGCGCACCGAGGATTTTCAAATAACCTGCGCTGCTTCGTTACGCGAAGCTTTAGCCTGCCTGGACTATACGAGTTTTGACTGTATTCTTCTCGACCTTTCTCTGCCTGATTCGGAGGGGCTCGATACTCTGCGCGGCGTGCGCTCGAAGGCGAGAAGCGCGCCTTTGATTGTGCTTACTTCCACCGATGACCCCGTGCAAGTGGCAGAGGCATTGAAAGAAGGTGCGCAAGATTATTTGATAAAAGGACGAATTGACGGCGAGCTGCTTAAGCGCTCTATTCGCTACGGTATCGATAGAGCGCGTACTCAAGAGATGGTGCGTCAGAGTGAAGAGAAGTTTCGCCTGCTTGTAGAAAGCGCCAGAGACTATGCAATCTTCATGCTTGATACGGAAGGAAATATCCTTACATGGAGCCAGGGCGCAGAGCGCATTACCGGCTACAACGCCGATGAAATTCTAGGCAGAAATCTTTCCATCTTTTATCCGCAATCTGCTATCGACCGGGGCGAGCCGCAGCACGGATTGCGTGAAGCTGTCTTGAAAGGGCGCTATGAGGACGAAGGTTGGAGAAAGAGAAAAGACGGCACGCGGTACTGGGTGAATTTTATCAATACGCCCCTTTTCGATTCGGAAGGGAACCTGAGAGGGTATGCGCGTATCGCGCGTGATACGACTGAAAAGCGCATAGCTGAAGAAACTCTGCGGCAGAAGATAATTATCGAGCAGAAGATGGTGCTTGTTGATCTTCTGCAAGCCGTGACGATCGCAATCAGCCTGGCACCGAGCGTGGAAGACGCTGTAGCGACGCTTTTGAAAGAAGTCTGCACTCATACTAAATGGACAATCGGATGCGGAAATATTGTCGACACCGAATCGAAGGGTGAGTGTCAGGTTTCAAAAGTCTGGTACTTTCCGGAAGGATTCAAAATTCGTGCCGATGATTCTGTCTTGAGAGAGAAACTTGTATCAGGTGTAGGTATAGCCGGTAAATCATGGGAGAGTGGTGCGCCTGTTTGGCTTGATGATATTGCTAAGGACGATTCTGCCCTTTGTCTGTGGCTCAGTCATCAGGGAATCAAAAGTGGTCTTGCCGTGCCGGTTTATGAAGGTGTGCGTCTATTTGCGATTGTCGAGTTTTTTGCAGCAGCGGGTGAGAAACCGGATGCTCCTTTTCTTGAAGTTATGGCAAACATTGGCAAGCAGCTGACTGCAATTGTTGAGCGCAAGCGTTTGGAGCAGATGCTTGCAAAAGAGATGCAGAATCTTTCTCGCTCTAATGCCGAGTTGCAAGAGTTCGCAAAGATTGCCGCTCACGATTTGCAAGAGCCGCTCAAATCGGTGCAAGGTTTCGTAGATCTTCTGAAACGCCGATACTCAGACCAGCTTGGTGATGATGGAAAACGGTTCATTGCCTACATCGATGATGCTGTCATTCGAATGGAGCAGCTTATTCGGGGTGTGCTTGCGCACTCTAAAATCAGATCGCAGGAAAAACGCTTCGAGCGTACTGATCTAAACGCTGTCATTGAGGAGGTGAAAGACAATCTGAGCGTTAGCATCGAACAAACCGGGGCAATAATTAATAACGAAGACTTACCGGTGATTGTGGCGGACCAATTGCAGATGGTGCAGCTATTTCAGAATTTGCTTGCCAATGCATTGAAGTTCCGCAATCCCGAGACAACGCCGGAAATCAACATTAGTTGGCGCCGCGAGGGCAGCGATTATCAATTTTCCGTCAAAGATAATGGAATTGGAATGGATAGTCGCTATCTGAACAAGATTTTTGGTATGTTTAGTCGCCTCAACGCCAAGACGGAATACCCGGGTACTGGAATCGGTCTTGCCATTTGCAAGAAGATTGTCGAGCATCATGGAGGGGTTATCTGGGCTGAGTCCCAACTGGGCAAAGGATCCGAAATGTGCTTTTTGTTGCCGGATGAATCTAGGAGATAGCTTGTGAAAAATCCCGTCGAAATATTACTGGTGGAAGACAGCCCTGCTGATATTGCCTTGACAGAGGAGGCTTTAAAGGAAAGTGGACTGGAGAATACCTTGACTATCGTCACTGATGGCGAGCAAGCTATTGAATACTTGAGCAAGCGCGGCAAATTCAAAGATGCCGGCAGCCCTGACCTCATTCTTCTTGACTTGAATATGCCCAAGAAGAATGGACACGAGGTTCTCGAGGTCATTAAGGACAATCCGAAGCTGGAAGAGATCCCGGTCGTAGTTTTGACCGTCTCTGAAGCCGAAGAGGACATCGCCAGGGCGCTTGGACTGAAGATGAACTACTATCTCAATAAGCCGGTGAATGCGCAAAAGCTCGCTCCGATCTTGACGACTATCATCGAGCTCTGGAACTAGGGCTCAGTCCGTCTTCGGGAACGAAAGATTTTCAGCGTCGTCGGTTTATTATGTTACCGACAGGCGTTGCATTGAGGTTCTTTTGATCCGGCGAAATTTTTCTACGGTTCTCCTGCTTGCAACAATGACGTTGCTTTCGCCCGGTCTTGCTCTATCCGGCAAGGGCGCGTTCGCCGAAATAGCTGCACAAGCTGCAGATATGCCGTCTGTGGCACCTGCCTTTGGCGAGAGCGAGTCCGGAGCCGGACGCAATACCGTGATGATGAGAATAAAACCTCAGGCATTGCAGGGAAATGCAGTTAGAGAAAGCACCACAGGTGGTGCAATTGATGGTGCTGTGAGCAAGCCTCTATTGGAAGGAAACGTCTTAAGAGAAACGGTTCCAGATGATGTTTTTGCCGCTGCCGGCATGGCAAAAACAGGCGTTATGCTGAAAAAGCCGAAACCGGCACGTGTGGAAAAAGACGTCTATCGGGCTTGGGTTAGCAAAGCTCATCCACAATTTTCGCTCAAAGCCGATTCAACCGATCCGATTGAAGTTGTGGAAGTAAAAGGACAGTGGGATAAAGCCGACCGTACCCTGAAAAATCTTGGCATTCATCACACGACTATCAATGCCGGCCAGCTTACGCAAATCGGTTTGGCACGCACCAAAGTTCTTGTGATCAATTGTGCCGGAACACTCGATAGAGGATCGCTTCAAACCATACGCGATTTTGTTGCCCGCGGCGGTTATCTCCTGACCACCGATTGGGCGCTCGACAATATGCTCAAGCAGACCTTTCCGGGTTTTGTGGAGTGGAATAAGGGCAAGAGCAAAGGAAATGTTGTCGATGCCCAGGTCGTGCTGCCCGAGCGCGAGTTTTTTCAGGGGACTGTTTCTAATGCGAGCTGGAAACTTGATGAAGAGAGCCAAACCCTGCGAGTTCTAAAGCCAGATGCTGTGAAGGTTCTCGCTGTAAGCCGCGAGCTTGCCACTCGTGATCCTGACAGGCAGGGTATTCTCGCGGTAACTTTCTCATTTGGACGCGGAAAGGTACTGCATCTGGTCGGGCACTTCGACAATAATTCGCTGCCGTTTTTGCCTCTGCATCTGCCTGATCCGGCTCCCATCATCGGTATAGGCCTTCGTCAAGCGATGTCGGCAAATTTTGTCATTTCCGGCTTAGAGCGCAATGCCGGGCGCTGATTTTAACCACCGCCGAGGTTGCC
>CAZBOX010000051.1:0-26329 GCA_964493595.1 uncultured Candidatus Obscuribacterales bacterium
CTTATCGGCATCGATGAAATCATGAATGCGATCAAAAATGGCGTCGGGGTTATCGGCGGTCAGTTTCGCGATCGTTGTCGATTCGCCGCCCGGAATTATCAACCCGTCAACACTCTCCAGCTGCCTCGCATAGCGGATTTGAACAGCTCTGCGACCAAGTGCTTCAATCGATCGGCAATGCTCGGCTACATCGCCTTGTAGTGAAAGAATCCCGATTGTCGATGCCATTTTGAGTTACCTCGTCCGCCGTTAATCGTCTTGCCTGTAGCGGCGCATTGCATGCGCCTTTTATCTGTCCAACAGAACCGATCTGCGATCTGGGAGACTGCGATGAGGGCGCGTGCAACGCGCCCCCACGCCTCCAACTACCAGCCGCGAGTGGCCAGGGTTTCAGTTGCTGCCAGACTTGCGGCAGTACGACCCACCATCGGTTCGCCCAGATTGCGACTGACTTCAGCCAACACTTCTGGATCTTGATAGAAGGTAGTCGCTTTAACGATAGCCAGAGCGCGCTTTTCCGGATTTCCGGACTTGAATATGCCGGAGCCAACGAACACGCCTTCAACACCGATTTGCATCATCAAGGCTGCATCTGCAGGAGTTGCGATACCGCCTGCAGCAAAATTGACGACCGGCAATTTACCTTCTTCAGCGACTTTGACGACGAGCTCGAAAGGAGCGCCAATTTGCTTGGCATATGTCATCAACTCTTCTCTCGGCATTATGGTCAGTGAGCGGATTTCGCCGAGGATTTTTCGAGCATGACGAACAGCCTCAACGACGTCGCCGGTACCGGCTTCGCCTTTCGTGCGGATCATAGCTGCGCCTTCGCCGATACGTCTCAGAGCTTCACCGAGATTGCGCGCACCGCATACAAAAGGAATTTCGAACTTCGATTTGTCGATATGATATTCCTCGTCAGCCGGGGTCAGCACTTCGCTTTCGTCGATGCAGTCAACGCCGAGAGACTGGAGAATCTGAGCTTCGACAAAGTGCCCGATACGAGCCTTAGCCATTACTGGGATGCTAACAGCATCGATAATCTTGGAAACGAGCTCAGGATCGCTCATGCGTGAAACGCCGCCTTCTGCGCGAATATCCGCCGGAACGCGCTCGAGCGCCATAACTGCTACAGCACCAGCCGCTTCGGCAATCTTGGCTTGCTCTGCATTGACGACATCCATGATGACGCCACCCTTGAGCATTTGCGGCAGAGCTTTCTTTACCTTGTCACTACCGGTACGAACGCCACTACCCTTCTTCTCTTTAGTTTCGACTGCCATTTTTTCCTCCTGCCTGCTGGGTGGCACTTGTTTTTCTTTGCACCAAATGCGGTATCACGAGATTGCCGCGCTATTTAACTAAATAAGGACTCTTTCATTCCCTCTTTTACTCCAGGCGCTCTCTTTCGATCGCACCCTTGCAACATCGGCAAAGAACGCTGAAAGCGCCTTAGCCAAACGTTTTACACCTTCATTGATCGTCTCTTCATCCGTCTGAATGAAACAGAGACGTAGATACTCAGGTTGATCTGCACCTACGAAAAACAATTCGCCAGGCGAGAACGTCACGCCTTCACGCTCAGCGTAGTTAAGGAACTCGCGAGCAGAAAGCCGCGCCGGAAGCTTAGCCCAGACAAATAATCCCCCCTTCGGAACCGTCCAGGTCAAGCGCTGCGGTCCACGATGGCGCCCTTCAGAACTGAATGTAATCGGCGCGATATGCTTATCCAGTGCTTCGATAAGCGCCTGCAAACGCTGATTGTAAGCACTTCTTACGTGCTCCAAATGATCTTTATAAAGACCCTCTTGCAGATACCGGCAGAGGACGACCTGCGCCATCGAATTTGTCGTCAGGTCGCTGGAACGCTTTGCAGCGCGCAGTCTTGTCATTACTTCTTGCGGCGCCACCAGCCAGCCTAGTCGAAGTCCGGGACACAGCGCCTTCGAGAAAGTCCCTTGATGAATGACGATATCCTGCGCTCCGGGTTCAGCCCTCAGCGGCTTGCGGCGCTCGCCGTCATAAACAAGTTCACCGACAAAGTTATCTTCCAGGATAGGTACTTGATATTCGCGCGCCAGTGCCAGCAATTGCTGCCGGCGAGCCTGTGACATAGTCGCACCCGTAGGATTTTGAAAAGCCGGCATGACGTATATAAGTTTTGCTTTCTGTCTTTTAAGAACAGTCTCCAAAACGTCCATGCGCATGCCTTCTTCGTCAACCGGCACGCCGATCAGACGCGCATGTCGAGCGCGGAAATTGCAGATAGCCCAAAAATAACTGGGATCCTCAACAATCACGACATCGTTGTCATCGACTAAAGCCGTCGAGACTAAATCGATGCCCTGCTGAGATCCGCTTACGATCAGAAGTTCGTCGTGCAGGACTTGCATGGATTGTTCAGCGAGATACTGGATAACTTCGTCCCGCAATTCGGCGTCACCCTCAGCCGGGCTGTACGAGAACATGCGATCCAGATCGCCCTCTCCAACCATTTCGGAGACTATGCGCTGGAAGTGCGAACTTGGATAAAACTCCTCAGTGGGAATCCCGCCCCCAAACGAAATTGTGTCGTCCTGCAGCCCGGATGCCGGCGCTTGGCGAGAAATTATGGAATTGACCGTTTGACTGGCCCTGGAGAACTTTTCGGCCCAAACCATCGGTCTTTGGGGATTTGAAACAAGACCAACACCACCCACATTAGATGCAGCTTCGACGTTTCCTACTTTCGGAATCTCAACCAGAGATTTGACGTAGGTACCGCGTCCTACATGGCTTTCGATTAACCCGACTTCACTCAGCTCCAAATAAGCTCGCGAGACAGTCGATCTATCAATATTCAAAAGAGAGGCCAATTCGCGGTTGGTCGGCAGGCGAGATTCAAGGGGCAACTTTCCGGAGCGAATCGCATCCTTTATAGAACGAACTATCTGAAGGTAAAGATGGTCTCCCCTCTTCTGGGAGTCCTCAGAATTGCCCTCGAGCGATACAATGTCCAGCCAATTCATGAGAAAAACCTCAGTTTTGCGCTGACCAACCCAGCCAATTCAACCAAATGGCTGCAGCCAAACTCCGGACCTTTGATTACAACGCCCTAATATTGACGCGAACCAGAGCTCGACTAATAAAAGGATATATCAAATTGGCTGGCGCGACAATCCAGCCAATTTAATGAAATTCAGCCAATTGGCTGGGAGCACTGGAAGGCTCGGGACGGGCTCGCAAATCGAGCACAATGGCTAAAGCCACCACCCACACAACAAAACCGAGCGAGAAGCCGAGCAATAAAGAGATAGAAAGATAGAGCTGACCAAAGAAAGAAACGAATGTGCCGGAGAAACTCAGCAGCCATACGGGCATGCCGATCCAGAAAAGCCACTTGGGCAACGATTTCGTCATCAGCAAGCCAATGGTTGATGTCAGTCCTCCAAATGAATACATGAGATTAGCAACAAGAATGAGTTGCCCGAGCGCCTGGTTGATGATTATCCAGGAGTGCTGGAGAAGGTCTTGCTTTAAATAGCTGGAATTCAACTTCAACTGGACAGCGAGATCTGACAATACGACAAGCAAAGACACCTGGGCATTCAGATCAACGGCCACGCCAATAATCGAAAGAATCAAGCCAATTCTAGTCAGCAAGCGCGCTTTCCTGTCCACGATTATGTTTAGCATCAGGAAAACGAGCACTTTCGAAATAGAAGAAAGTGCATTCAGCAAACAGTCAAGCCGCCAGATCAATTGATGATCAGCAATAAAGCGCATTAGTTTTACAGGAGAGAAGGCGAGCAAATCTCCCACCCGCACCACCTGTAGTGACATCAATAAAGCGAATACACTGACTATTGCTGAAGAGACACAGAACCAGCCAACCAGGCGGAAATGCGCCCGGCCAGGCTGGATCAGACCGAACTCGTCGTCGACGGATGTTTCTGTGTTAGCGCTTTGGCTCAAGTACTTCCAGCCCATGCAAGTAGGGACGGAGCACATCAGGTATGACGACCGAACCATCCGGCTGCTGGAAATTTTCCAGAATTGCAGCCAAAGTGCGTCCGATAGCCAGACCAGAACCATTCAAAGTGTGCAGGTAACGCGGCTTTCCACCATCGGCGGGACGATATCGCAAATTCGTCCGACGCGCCTGGAAATCACCGAAATTACTGCAAGAACTGATTTCCCGATACTTGTCTTGACCAGGGAACCATACTTCGAGGTCGAAGCATTTCTTCGCAGAGAAGCCCATATCACCAGCGCACAAGAGCATACGGCGATAAGGAAGTTTCAATGCTTCCAGAATCGCTTCTGCGTCCAAAGTCAGCTTTTCATGCTCTTCTTCAGATTTCTCCGGCAGGCAGAATTTGACCAGCTCAACTTTGTTGAACTGATGCTGGCGGATATATCCGCGCGTATCCTTGCCCGCGCTTCCCGCTTCGCGCCTGAAGTTTGGCGAATAGGCGGTATGAAAGATGGGCAAATCAGCCTCTTCGATTACCTCGTCTCTATAGAGGTTGGTCACAGAAACTTCGGATGTCGGAACAAGGTAGAGCTCATCATCAGCGCACTTATAGAAGTCACCTTCGAATTTCGGCAATTGCCCGGTGCCTTGCATACAGGTGCGATTGACGAGAATGGGAGGAAAGACTTCGCCGTAACCTCGCTTAGAATGGAAGTCGAGCATGAAATTCATCAATGCGCGTTCCATCTTGGCGCCCATTTCCAGGAGCACCGTAAAGCGGGATTCGGCAAGCTTTACGCCCCGCTCGAAATCAAAGCATCTGAGAGCGGTTCCTAATTCCCAATGCTCTTTCGGATTGGCAATTTTAGGAATTTCGCCCCATCGTTTTTGCTCAACATTGCCTGTTTCATCCTTACCGTCAGGAACGCTGGGATCAGGCATGTTGGGAATGGCAAGCAAAAGCTCGTCAAGCTTATTTTCCAACTCGCTTTTCTCTTTATCGAGAGTCTCGAGGTTGGCTTTCAGCTCTTTGGATTCGGCTCTCAGCTTTTCAATGTCCTCTTTTGCAACCTTGCCGGTTTTGAATTCACCGGAAATCTGATTGCTGCGGGCGCGCAAACCTTCCCACTCAGCTAGTTTTTTGCGAAACTGTCCGTCGACCTCGACAAGAGATCGAGTGGAGAACCCACCATTCCGGCGAGCGAGAGCTTTCTCAACTTTCTCCATATCTTCTCTAATTAATCTAAGGTCTAACATGACTGTACTCTCCATATGTACGTCTAAAACAGCCGTTCACAACGATTCCCGGCGTCTCCACTGGGGATTCGGCGAAACCCCGTGAACAGACAAAACGACCAGCAAAACTGGTCGGAAATCCATTATAAAGGTACACCTTGAGAAGGACCAGCAAATCAGCCGCCAGCGTAACGAAGCCGATCATTAGCCGGCCCTTCTTGAAGACCTTATTTTACCGGTGATATAGTCAGCTATTCGTCAAGCAGAGCCACGGTTTCAACCAATTTCGATGTCACTCGGTACGGTATTAGACCCGCCAGAAACAGCAGTCGATCAGATAAATTCGACTCAAACTGCTGGCGTAAAAACGAAAAGCTGCAACAGCAGGGCGTCTAGCAAAAATAGAATGCGCGGTGCTCTAACGATATCTGCTGCAATTCTCATCATGTGCGGCTTTGCTGAATGTTTAGCCAGAATGCTGGCTTGTATGACTGTACCTGCGGACGGCAAGGACAGAGCCTTTGACGCAAAGATGCTGCTTGCCAATCAAATTCAAAACGATAAAGATCCTGCAGTCATCTTTATCGGCAACAGCATCACAAACCAGGGCGTATACGCAGATCTGATTCAAGAACGGCTGCGGCAGAAGGGTTTCAAAGTAAAAGTACTGAACCTTGGTACAACAGGCTCCTGCATACAAGAAAAACTACAATTGCTGGACGCTGCTACCAGCAATTCGTCAGGACCGCGCTTCATTGTTTTTCAAGTATCGCCAGCGGAATTCGAAGAAGAATTCGCGCTTATCTCAGATCCGAGCGCCGAGTTTTTCGCGTCATACGTCGGCAAGAATTCCAAATTCAGACCGGCATCGATGCAGAAAAGCTTTTGGGATAAGGCTTTCGACTGGCTCGACCAATATTCGTATTTGTCCAGATATCGCAAGCATTGGTGCGAGTCACTCCATTATGCAATCAACTATGTGACCAACCCGGAATTATTCCGCTCTCGCGGTCCTTTGCCTAACGTGCATTCTCAGTGCTCGCTAAAAGGTTGGAGCCCATGGTATGGATTCGCTACTGAAGCCGATCTCGACATGTATACTCAAACGGCATTCCGCGAATTCCACACTCGTACAGGAAGATTACCTACGCAAGAATGGAAATGGGATTGCAGCAGAATTGAGAAAATGAACTCTTTCTGCAAAGAGAAGAATCTTCCTTTGACTTTACTGTGGTTGCCGGAGCTTTCGGACAAGACGCTCTTGTACAAGGTCAAACATTTCTCGCCCGGGCTTTGCGTGAAGAGGCTGTCACCATGGCTCGCGAGCAATAATGTCGGTTTTCTCGATTGGCATGACACAGACAAAGAACCAACTCACTTTTCGACATGGAATCACCACAACGCTCTAGGTGCAACGCACAACTCCGAGACGCTTGCGCAATGGCTTGCACACACACAGTTCGCCAAGCAATTCGGCGACACTAAGAATCAGACAACTCAGATAACGCAGAGCCAGCGATGAATTTTGTTTCCTGCGATTTTATAGCCTTTGTAGCAGCAACCTGGATTGCATATGCGCTCGCCCCGGCACGATACCGCACAATGCTGTTGCTTGCGGCTAGTTATGCCTTCTACGCATATTGGAGCCTTCCATTTATCTCGGTCATCCTTTTCACCACAACTATCGACTATGCAGCCAGCAAATACATTGCAAAGTCAACATCGAAAGCTCATCGCAAATTCGCGCTTTCTAGCGCCATCACTCTGAATCTTCTCATTCTGGCAGTCTTCAAATACTCGACTTTTTTCCTGACAAGCATCAAACCGGTTGCAGAAAGAATAGGTCTAAATCAGGCTTTACCAGACAGTCTCAATGTAATACTTCCACTCGGAATTTCTTTCTATACTTTTGAAGCGATCAGTTATCTGGTAGATGTCTACCGCGGCGCACCGCCCGCACCGAATTGGCTGAAATACAACTTCTTCATTATGTACTTTCCGCATCTGCTTTCCGGTCCCATTGTTCGCTTCAAAGAGCTGTATAAGCAATACGACACGCCCTTGCAATTGGCTTCGAAAGAGCGCTTTGCCAAAGCAGCCGAACTCATTATTCTCGGCTATGTCTTCAAAGTCATTTTTGCCGACGGCGCCGCCGCCGTTTGCGATCCGATGTTCAGGGAGCCGCATGCAACCTCGGTGCTCAACACTTACGTCGGTGCTCTGGCTTTCGGTAGTCGAGTGTATTTTGACTTAATGGGCTATACACACATTGCTCGTGGTGTGTCTCTTCTCTTTAACATCGAGCTTCCGCTCAATTTCAACCATCCAATTGCCGCTACGAATATCCGCGATTTCTGGGCGCGCTGGCATATTTCTCTGACGCGATGGATCCGTGACTATCTGTTTATGCCTCTGGGCAGGCTGACTTCGACATCCGAACAACTGGCAATCGTGCTAGTCATAGTGATGACGCTGGCCGGTTTGTGGCACGGCGCCGGCTGGACTTTTATGCTCTGGGGTTTCTTCCACGGATGTTTGCTTGCCTTCTATCATGCATATAGACGTGCTTATTTAAGTGTCGGGAAAAAATATCCGGCACTCAAGAATTATCTGGACCACTCTCGCACCTACAACTTGGTTTCGCTTGTATTGACTCAAGCAACAGTAATGCTCAGTCTTGTCATTTTCGGTTCGCCAAATCTCAAAACCGCCGTCGTACTGATCAAGCATTTAGCTCGAGTGGACCAGCTCGTCGTGCAGCTGGCAAGCTCAATTTCGCAGAACCAATGGATGGCAATCGGGACTGCCATGGTTATAGGCATTGTCAGCTATTCAGGACCGCTAGCGGCGCGACTCTACAATAGCCTCTTTGGTCCGCTGCCAATATTTGTGAAAACACAGACAGCGACTTGCGCAGTCCTTCTATGCTGGGTTCTTTCAAGCGGAGATTTCAGGCCGTTTGTCTACTTCCAGTTTTAGAAGATGCCGACTGCAAATTATTGAATTGAACTTTTTCAAGACCGAAGTCGTCTAAGAATGTGGTCGAAACTATTCCACATTCCGAACAAGATAGTCCGTAATACTGCTATTTAGAGGGTTCGCCCGATGAAAGCACCCAATTTGGCCGACGCCAGAAAAAAGCGCCTGGGAAGACTTGGCGAGCAAATCGTCTCAGCTCGATTGCAAGAGCAGGGCTGGGAAATTATCGCCAGCAATTGGCGCAACGGAAGGCTCGGGGAAATAGACCTAATCGCCCTGGATACACAAGGGATATACGTTTTTCTTGAGGTCAAAACTCGCAGTTATTCAAGAGCCCAAGCCGGGTTTCAAGAAGGCGGCTTCGACGCGATAACGAGAGCCAAGACGAAAAAGATCGTAACATCAGCGCGATGTTATCTTGCTCAGCATGGATTGCTCAAAAGGCAATACAGATTTGACATTGTGGTTGTCACCTTCATCGGCCAAACTTTCTCAAGCGACAAGATAGACCCGGCCGAACTGCAAAACCCAGTAATTACTCATGTCGAGCAAGCCATCGGTGGATTCTAATCTTGATCTGCGTATATTTACGAAACCACGGAAGTTTTTTGCGTAATTCCACGAATTACATTGATCCTTTCCTTTTGTTAATCTGACAGTGTCTTCCCAGACCAAAACCGAAACCATCTAATCCAGCCTCACCGCCCCACTGGAGTGATAATGTTCGCTTGGAAAGAAAAACGTGACACCAGATCAAAGATCGCCAAGATCTTGTCTGGGCATGAGGAAACACCAGGAGTCAATCGCCGTGCGATTGGACTGGTACCCGTTCCTCAAAACCGCGAAATTCATGACGTCAATCAATCCAATGGATTGAAACATCAACAGCTTTTAGTTTCCATAGAAGGCAATCATCAGACTTGCTGCTTGCGCGTTATTTCGCCTTTTCACAAGTCTCGCGCCGCGATCATGGTCTTCCGTGGACGCGTCATCGGCTGCCTTTACGGCAACAAACGCCTTGGACACCAACTATTCGGGGCAGAAGCTCTTGAAAGAGCCGTTGCCGACCTTGGACATCCGGACAGCCTTCTCGATGCTTATATGCTTCCCGAAGATCTCGTTCTTGCAGCCGGTGCATTGTTCCACGGCAATTCTCTGATGTTTGCCCCGGATCTCACAGCCGAGCAAATGTTCGAATCTTCCTGCGAAATGCTCATGCGAAGCAATATGCCAGGGTGCATCGTGGTCAACAACCACCAGGACATGGCCGTTTGCATGGTCTACATCTTCGGCGGACACATTGTCGGCGTGTACTCATTCCAGGACGGATGGGTCGAGACAAGTTACGAATCCGGACTGAGATACCTTGCACAAAATCGCGGCGGAAAGGTGATGGCAAGCATGCTGCCCTGCCACAACGTCGAGGAAGTGATGCAACTGTCCATCAGTCTGACAGGACTGGCTGACAGATCTGCCCAACAATTTGAAAATTACGAGCGTCCCAAGAGCATCGAAGAACTCCTTGTCGATTGCAGCGTGCCCGAGAACGAGACGCTTCGCAACGCATTGCTCTCTAAAGACGAAAATAGAAAAACTCAATCAAACTCCGGCTCACACAGTAAAGTACCCAACAACGCCATGCTGGCAGTTGGCTTGAGCCCAGTGCACATGTACGCCCGCTAAGCCGCTCTCAATCCGTCCTCAGGCCGGAGCGCCGGCTTCCAGCCGGCATATTGTCCTTGTCCGGTGCGCCGGCTTCTAGCCGGCATATTGTCCTTGGCCGGAGCGCCGGCTTCTAGCCGGCACCTTTTGTCTTTATTCAAAAGCAACACAACGCCGCCCAATAATGAGCGTGGTCACCACAAGTGGTGCCTTTCGTCCGCTTATTTCGTCCACGCTTATTTCGTCCGCGCTTATTTCGTCCACGCATTCTTCGTACGCTCTCAACGCGCACTTCGAGCACTCGCCCCGCGCTCAATATACGAATTCAGCGCTCCTAGAACTAGCGATCCCAGATATGAATGCCCTTCTTGTCAAAATAAACGGACAAGACCGCGCCCTGACTGTTCACCGTGTACGTCATCCGCAGTAGCGAAACGGAATTATCAATAAGCGCGCCTGCCGGTGTTTTACGTATCAACAGCAAAGTCCTTAGCGGAGGCGCCAATTTGAAAAAGTTGTTCGTGCCCTCATGCTGCGAATGGCGAAAACGTCTGAAGATGCTGCGCGCTTCATGTTCGCGTCCGGCGACAAGCGCATCCGCAAGTGCTTCCAGCGACTCCAACTCATGCCGTGCCAATTTCTTTAGCTCTGAACGCAGTTGCGTGTCGCATCCTATCTCCCGAGCACGCTGCGCCAACCAGAGATGCTCATGACTTATGGGATTAAGCGGCAATCCGTCAATATAAACTCTCAAATTATGACCGGGGACAATCTGTCGTTGGTAAGGGAGATAGACGGTATGCGGTTGTCCACGCCCGTCCTTCAAATTCGCGACTGTGATGCTGCCGTCAGGATTGAGAGTCACATCCGCTCCTGTGACTTGTTCTTGACTGGATAATTTAGCGCCATTTGCCTGACACTGCGCTCCCGTCAGCCCATTGCCTGCTGAGCTATTGGCATTGAGAGAGGGCGCGGGGAACGGAATGGAAAGATTTCTGGGCGGTGGCCCGAGAGACCATACATCTGACATGGCTGTAAACCTATTATGAGGAAAACGAAGTAAAGGTCGGAGGGGGTTGATTGTTTTCAGACTAAGCCAAAAATGTTAACGACGCATAAAACGCCCTTTGGGGCACTTTCCGGCCGTTTCCGTCCCAATGCTGAGAAGGTGCACCTTTAGACGGGTAAGTTATTAGCTTAGACTGCAATTTTGGTACTTAATTGGCATTAGCGTGCCGACCAAAATTTACGCGACTCCATTATCTATACGAATTGGGAAATTTTTGGAAATGCCGGCTTCACCTAACACCTCAATCATGCCGCAGACTGCAACTGTGAACTCCAGCGGTCACTTGACCATTGGCGGCTGCGATACAGTAGACCTGGCGAAACGCTTCGGCACGCCGCTCTGGATTATGGATGAAGAAACCATCCTGCAAGCGGGAAGAGCGCTCAAGGAAGGTTTGTCAGTTTATCCAAACGCCAGGGGACTTTATGCAGGCAAGGCTTTTCTCTGCATGGCGATGTGCCACCTGGTGCGAAGGATGGGCATGGGGCTCGACGTTGTTTCAGACGGAGAGATGTACACGGCTGAAAAAGCAGGCTTCCCCAAAGATCTCATATATGTCCACGGCAACAACAAATCAGAGCATGAAATTCGCAAGGCAATCGAAATCAAAGGTCCAAAGATTGTCGTAGACAGCGTCTCAGAGATGGAGATGTGCGCGCGCATCGCTGCTGAGTTGAACACGAGAGCCAAAGTTCTGGTCAGAGTGATACCGGATGTAGAACCAGATACGCACCACCATATCGTTACCGGCCACGCTACAAGCAAATTCGGTGTGCCTCTGGATAAGCTCGACAGCGTATTAGAGCTAGCCAAGTCCAGGAGCAACGAGATCGAGCTTTTAGGACTGCATGCGCATATCGGTAGCCAATCGAAAGAACTGGAACCTTTCCTGGAGACAGTGGATATCCTGGCCGACCTGTATAAGCAAGCAAAAGACAAACATAGCCTGGATTTCCCTCTTCTCGATGTGGGTGGAGGGCTGGGCATCACCTACGTGGAGGCGGATAAACCCGCGCCGATTTACGAATGGGCGCGCCAGGTGGCTGAACGGACACTTGCAGCCTTCAAGGCGCACGGACTGACGCTTCCAGAGCTCCTCGTAGAGCCGGGCCGTTCGGTCATAGGTCCGGCTGGAACGACGATATATACGGTCGGTCACACGAAAAAACTGCCGGACGGCACCGACTATATAGCCGTAGACGGCGGCATGGCTGATAATCCAAGACCGATAACATACGGTGCAAAATATACTCCAGCGGTCGCAAACCGCATGAACACTGGCTCGAGCAAAACTCCGGCGGCAATTGTCGGCCGTTACTGCGAATCGGGAGATATAATCGTAGAGGAGGCTTATCTAACTGCGCAAACTGGTGATCTAATCGCCGTGTTCGCTACCGGTGCGTACAACTACAGCATGGCTTCCAACTACAATCGCACCGGGCGCCCAGCCTGTGTGCTGGTCAGCGAAGGACAGGCTGAAGTAATCATCGAACGGGAAAACAACGACGATTTAATCAGCAAGGACAGGGTGCCGGACAGGCTCAAAGATTAAACGGTAAGAGCCGGCGGCAGAGAGTAAGAGTCGAGCGGGGAGCGAGATCAAAATGGATCTGGAAAGAATGCTTTCTCACCTCGACGGCGTTGTAGTAGCCAAAACCATCGTCCAGCTTTTCATTATCGTCTATGCCGTGCTTTGGGTATGGAGCCGAATTATCGGCACCCAGGCGGAAAGACTGGTCAAAGGCGTGATTATCATCTCGCTGATTTTCCTTGCGTCCTACTTTGCCGGCTTCACCATCATTACTTCTTTGCTGCAGCACTTGATTCCTGTGGCAGCGATGGCAATGGTCGTTGTTTTCCAGCCCGAAATTCGCCGTGGCTTGGGCTATCTGGGCCGGGTCAAAACCATCAGGACCGACCTTTCCCTGGCTGACAGCGAGCAAGAGAAGCTAAAACGGGATATAGAACAGATCATCGCCGCGGTCAAAGAACTGTCGAGAAGCAAAACAGGCGCTCTCATTGTCATCGAGCCCCCTGAAGGTGAACGAGACTACGTCAGCCCGGGCACGCCCGTAAAAGCGGATATCTCCATGAATCTGCTGCTCACAATTTTCTTCCATAAGTCACCCTTGCACGACGGCGCTGTCGTAATTAGAAACGACAAAATCGTCGCAGCGGGCGTCATTCTGCCGATGACTTCGAACCCCAAACTCAGCTACAGGTACGGCACTCGCCACCGGGCTGCCATTGGTCTTTCCGAAGTCTACGACGGACTGTGCATTGTCGTATCCGAAGAAACAGGGTCAATCTCTGCGGCCAGCCGGGGTATGCTCGTCCGCTATCAGAATGCTGAAGAGCTGGCTGACCCCATAGAGTATCTGTACCATACGCCGGATCAAGGAGAGAAATCGACCACTCCGTGGCAATCCTTTCTCAGCATGTTCAGGAAAGGCAATGAGTCGACTCAAGACCTCACGGAAATTCATCACTTCACTGACTCAATGACCGCGATACCGGACAGCATGGTGAAGAAGAAGGACGAGATCACAGAGGCTCAAGCAGGCAGTTCTGGCAAGAGCAGCAAAGGACTGACGCAGGAACAAAAAGAGAATCAGGTGGACAACTCTGATCGAAAACCGGAAATTACAGCCGAAAACATCTCAGAGTACAGGGAAGAAGCAAAGGCTATTTCCGAGCCCGCCGTTATTGGAGATGTTCAACCATCGCATAAGGGTTCGAGCGACGTAGATACTCTGCCGCCTGCTAATGAAATAAAACCTCGCACCACATTCGGTGGCAAAGAAAAGCGCAAAGAAAGACGCACAAACGAGTTGCCATCGCCCATGTCATTCGAAGAACCAGAAGGCGTGCATTAGGCTAGAACTAATCTACGGAAATTTCTTGCTAAGAAGTATCCTATTTCTTCCCTAGATAAATCTCGCTTTGCGAAGCTCTGCATCGTGAGCCGTCGCGGTTTCGATAGTGGCGAAATTTGGCTCCTGCCCTAAGACGACCTGGCAGTAAGCTTCGTACATCTGGAATGCGCAAACAGCAGGCGGATACTTTGCACCACCCGTCCCCATGCCGACAAAAACGACCGATTCAATCTTAGCTCCGCCCGTCTCATTCGCTTCACGGATATGCGCCGCAATCGCTCGCAGCGCAGCTCGAGTCGCAAGGTAGGTATTGACGTTGGTATTGGTCTGGCGAATCGGCACGCGCACCGTTGGCGCCACCACAACAAATTGCGGCTTGTCCATGCCGGACTTGATGATTTCTGCTTGCCCAACAGGCAATTCACCGGCGTGCTTGTCCTGGATCATCTTGCGAATACGGTTTTCCAGCTTGCCCTGGCTTACCTTATTCAGACAGTCCCCCAAACCGCCCTCCATGATGCCAAAGCTATTCGCCGGGGTCACGATGGCAGTTGTATCGAGGTCCATCACGTCCCCTTCGCTTATCTCAACACGGCCGCCACGACTGAAGAACTGTTGCCAGGCTTTGACGACCTCGGGATTCAAATCTCTCAAATGAAATGTAAGCGCCATGCGCGACCCCTTTCTTAGATTATGATGCGCCGACAGCGGCTGTTACTTTGTCTTTCTCGCCATGTCGTTCGGGACATTTTCCGTCCTTCGGCACCATGCGCTTTTCCTTGCCTGCGGCTTTGCACTGCGCGCACTCATCGAGCTCTTTCAAGCAGCGAGGGCATCTTCCGGTGTCCGGCGTGACCGGGCAATTGCAACCGCAGCAAAGAAGAATCTCGGGCGATTCGAAAATACAGGAGTCGGAGCCCTTTGTACACATCGTCAGCTTTTCGAGCGGAGCGCTGCAGTAAGGACAGAGATTGGTCCATATAGAGCCGCAGTCCGGGCAGAACGTTTTCCCAGTGCCCTCCTTACCTTGCTTAACGACCATAGTCTCAGGGTTTTCCTTACCGAGAGTGACGCAACCAGGGCATAATGTCTTCTTCTGATCGACAACGGTGCCTGGCGGAATGGTCTTCCGCTGCGCTGCCTTTTCCTCGACTCCGTCGATGACGCCACGACACTCGGGGCACTTACGCGAGCCTTTATCGATTATTTGCGTGCACAAAGGACACAACATTTTGCCTTTGACAATGAGCGTCTTCACACCATCAAGGGAGCAGTGTGGACAAAATTGCGTATCATCGTCACAGCCGCCGATATCATGACCGCGATCGCAAACTTTGATGGTTACACGATCGGGCGACTTATACGACAACCATTGCAAATAGGGATTAGGCTCAGGCACGAACTTAACGTCTGTGTGCATTGGATTCAGTTTGCGATCGGTGTTCTTGTAATAGTTTTCGTAATCACCAATCGTCGCATAAGAAGCCAGAGAATAAAGCGGGTCGTACTGCTTCACGACAACACGCGGCTCGACGTCTGAAAGAACAATGTCCGTCGTGCGGAAATTCGGAATGTGCTTCTGCACTTCACCGACAATATTTTCTGGCAACTTAATGCCGTTCAATCCGAGAAAAGTCACGGGTTGGCTGGCGGAGCCAATCTGGTGAGTTTGAACAAACCAGAGCGGATTGGAATGTTGGACCATCAAGGTCAGCAAATTATCAGCGCCGAAGTCTAGCAGCAAACTTTTGCCGTCGGCAGTTGTGTACGCGGGCTCTTTCCATTTTCCGGTTTCCGGATCTATTGTGAAGACACGCGGTAAGAGTCTGTTTTTCACAAACGCTCTCAATTCAGATTCGATCTTCTCCTTGCGGACCTGGTCTGTGAGGGAATGATCAAACTGAATCTGCAGAAGTTTGTAGCTGAGCTCAGATTCTATTAGCGCTTTTATGTCACTCGAAAGCGATGGCACTACGGATTTCCAGTCACCCTTATGCCAGAGAGGAGCAAGCAAACTATCGATGAACTTCTCGACTTCTTTGCGCCCGATTAGATTTTTGTCGATAAGAATACGCTCTTGAGTCATGTCACCGAGGTCGGCGACAGTTTGGTCGAATTCAGCGCCCAAGCTCTCATCCAACTGCTTGACATTGTCGACCAGGCCTTTGACCTTGGCGTATTGCTTTTCAAAAACCTTGTTCAGCTCCTCATAGAAGCCGACCATTAATCTGTGCGAGCGCAGTGCTCGACCGCGGCTATCGTAATACTCAGAGAGTCGCTCAAGCAGAACTTCCAGTGTGTCGCGCAGCACAGGCAGCTGAACATCATTTCCAACGCGCTGCAGGGAATCAACGGCTTCCTTGACCTGGCGCGTCGGATCTCCTTCAACTTGAGGAACAGAAGTAACTTGCTGCAACTTGGACTTGCAATTGGCCATTAGCTCTTCGAGCCATTCATACAGGAAAACATATCCGCGCTCGGGATCATCCGCGAATATCTTGAAGGACTTCTCCAACTCGGCCGACACAACTTCAAGCGCGTTCTTGCGGCATGTCAGAGCGTGTTGCTCGCCTTCAAGAGGACTGTTAACATCAATGGTTTCACTGAGGGCAGAATCAACCCACTGCTTGAGCTTGTTCACGCAGGCCGGTCGGTTGAGACGGAACTCTTCATGGAAGGGGCGAGAAAGAAAGCGCCCGTATGCCGGGTCCATACTCAAGCTGTTTTTCAAAGTCAACTCATCTTCTACTTTGGAGAGATGGTCAGCGAAAAACTGTTTTGCCAGAGCCTTCTCCGTGACTTCCGGGTCCGGTCTAAGAAGAAAGTCGATGGCGGAATTGCAGAGACGAGATTCAATCATTTTTGAAAAATGACTGATCGGCGGGACTTTGACGGATGAAACACCGACTGCAGAGTATGACTTATAGAAGGTGCGATCTTCTACTGTCTCAGGGTCTGATATGGAAGTGAAAATATTGCTGAGAATGGACTCGCTACGCTCGGTCAAGGGAGAGAGCACATCAGTGACAATCGCCTCGGACATATATTGAGCGACTCTATCGTCCACAGCGACAGGCTTATCGCCCGAGACCTGACGCTGCGAGATGACAGCGCCACGGCGGTTCTTGTTGCTGAAGAGAAAGGTGAAATCAAACGGTGTTACATCGCCGGAGAAGTCTACAAAGGTATGATCTTTACCGCGAATTTTGTAAGCACGTTTGTTGCTGTTGAGCAGATAATCAAGTTCACGCAACGCAGCATATCCATTGGCATAAATGCGTTTGATGTGAGCGTTTTCAACCACCGGCTCATAAACCTCCGGCATCACGAACATGCCGATGAAACGGCGCGTCGAAGGGTCAACACCGCAGATTTTTCTGAGCATGTAGGCGACATCGAGAAACATGCCGCTGCCTGTGCCACCACATATGGAGCAAATCACATAAACAAATTGCAGATTCTGGTCAACATCGAATCCCGGAAATGACTCCCAGGAGGCCGGGTCGGAAACATCGTGAGCAGCCTGCTGCAGCCAGCGATACGTTGTGTGAAGGTTGTCGCCTTTATACAGACCAATCTTCCCGAACATGCGCACTTGACCCGACCCGCGCGCGGCTTTCGGGAAATCGACCTTCAAATCCGGGTCCGGATACCAGTCCAGAATGTGCCTGTTTTCCGGAGCAGAAAGATTGCTTATCACCTGCGGTGTATCGCTCTGGTCGATGACACGCATCTCCGTATTACCGAGATTGATGTACTCTCCGGTCGTCTGACTGATAACAGGTGGATTGTTCACGCCCGCACTATCGGTATCAATCGACAGCATCCTTATCCAGGGCAGCTCTTCGACCCCATATGTATCGAAGATGCGTCTTTTCAGGTGCGTCAGCGCTCGTTTCCCGGTTCCACCGAGTCCAACTACCAGCGACGGGATTGTTCTAATTGCCATGACTTTCTAGTCCTCTAAAGTTTGCCTTTGCTGACGACCACCGGACCAACCAATTGAAACCAAAACAAAAACTTGCTACGTGCACGCCCTGAGCGCCTTGTCTCAGGTTGCGAGCCGCAAAACATATGAATCAGTGCTTCGAGAGCAGAAAATTTCCGACCAGCGCGAGCAGAGCCACACCCCCGGCTGCCATGCTGGAAACATTCGCCACTTTGGTCGCCTTCTCCGGCAACCAGCGATTAAATTTCACGAGAATAGTGTAAATGCCAAACCTGAGAGCAACAGCGATGAGAATGCTGACGATTGCGAGAATTCCATACCACCACGTCGTGTCCATGCTCTGTTACGTCCTTCCCCTTGTCAGGTCGATTGGATTTTATTTCCTAGTCTTTCTAATTACTACGCATTAGCCCGCTGGGAATATTTCCTAAACGCATAAATGGAACTCTTAAGGATCTCGCAAGTATTGGCGTCCCTATTGGGTTTACGGGTTTCAAAAATGATTTTTTTTGGTAGGCGATCTAGCGGCTGCGTTTTAACGTAGAGAGCCAGAGAAAGATGCCGAATCCGCAGACAATTATGCAGACGATTATGAGAGGCACAGCGACTGGTGCAACCTCTTCCCAGGGACTGGGATCAACAACCACCTCGAACGGAATTTGACTTGGTGCCATCGTCTCTGAGTCACCGGTCACCTTGACCAGCAATTTGCCTGTATACACACCGGGCTTCTGTTTTGCCGGAATGGCAATGTTCATCTTTATCTCTTGCTTTTCACCCTTGGCGGCATCGTAGGTGAATTTAAGCGGCTTACCGTCATTTATATCGGCGACGTCAATCTTCTCGTTTTGATATTCAGATGCCGTTCCAGACTTAGCGGTAGCAGCCTTTAAGTGTGCAGGCTCCGGAGTTACTTCAACGTTTACGGAAGTCTGGCGCTTGGCGCCTTCAGACTGACCAATTGAGCTGGCAATTTCAACAGCGGTCGGCTCGGGCCAAAAAAAGCCGGGCTTCTTCACTTTTACTTTTATGCTCTCTGGAGACACGACCAGGCGGCTTGGCACAGACAGAACGAATGGTACGTATTGAGGTACTCGTGCGGTAGATGACATTTTGAGAAAACCCAGAAAGTGCCCGGCGGGACAATTGCTGTGTGCTTGAACTGTGACTGGAACTAAATTGGTAGGTTTATCACCCTCATATTTCCGGCCCGGAATTATAGGCGCAAGAACCACATCAGCTTGAGTCATAGCCACAGTAATTGCACCGGGCGGCAGGTTCGAAACCAAGCGGATATTGCTTCCCAGCGCACTGGAGGCAACCACCTTACTCAGTTCGCGAGCACGTGACGCTGGATCTAGAGAAGTGGAACATTCTTCTACTTTGCCGACTTGTTCGGCATAGCAAGATCTCAGTTCGACTGGAAACGAGCAGTCCGACATGCCGTTTCCGTCTACATTACCGAAGTGCACGACGCCGGATTTCATGCCTTTCTCAGGCGCAGCGGCGCCACCTATGGTTGCGGCATTCGCGCCTGAACCAAGCACAATTTCACCCTTCAGAGACTCAACGGTTTTCTTCAAAGCCGCAAAAATTCTATCCGACACGGTGCCACCAGACTGCGAATTGACATCGATAAACTCGCCGCCGATTAGAGTCGCAAGCTCTTTGGCCGTAGTCGTTCCAGCCTTGCTATCAGGCAGTCTCTGCAATCCAACCACACGTGTCTGCCAGGTATCGACGCCCACCTTCTCTTTTGCAATGCGCTTTTCAAGCAAAATTTGCTTAGACACATCGCGCACTTTATATGGTGCGCCGGCCGGTGGTTCGTCCCATCCATCAGTGAACATGACGATGAATGTCATTGTGCAGGCATCGCCTTCTTTAGCCATCGCACGCGCCTTCTCCACAGCTGCATGCAGTGCACCGCCCATGTATGTATCACCGTGCTTGTCGGCAGCCAGTGTTTCGGCAGAGACGATTTTGTTCACCAACATAGAACGCTGCGCCGGATCGGCGAGTTTTGTCGGCCAATCAGCTTTCTCTGTGATTGCGGTTCCAAAAGTGATGAAGGAAACCTGGCTGGCAGGACCAATAAGACGGCTGTCCTCAACCATCTGCTTCAAAGCAGAACGCAACGCCTCGAACAGAGTAATGTCCTTTCCGTCCGGTCCTTTCACCATGGTCGACTTAAGAACCATGCTGCCGGAAACATCGACAAGAAAGACAAAATTCACCGGTCGCTCCCGATCTTCCATTGCTTGTGCAGCTGGAGGTGCGAATGCAGGCGACAGAAGAAGAGAAGCTGGAATCAATACCGGCGCCAGGGAAAACATCATGGTGCTGAAGCACGCACAAAGAGCAAGCAGCAATGCAAAAACAGCATTGACGAGCTTGTGTTTATCTTTTGAAAACGACATGACGTTGATTGTTCCGGTGCTAACCGTTCAGTTCTTCTGCGATACGTCTGGCTGCATCTTTCTTGTCGGCTGCGCGGGTTATTGGACGACCGACAACCACATAGTCGGTGCCCATCTGCACGGCGTCTTTCGGCGTGACGATGCGCTTTTGATCGTCTTCGGACGCCCAGCTCGGGCGAATTCCAGGAGTAACGATGAGGAAGTCTTTGCCGAGCTTTTCGCGGATGATGGGAACTTCCCTGGCCGAGGCAACTACACCGTCAGCGCCGGAAGACTTTGCAAGAGCCGCATAACGAGCCACGACCTCATCTACTTTGTCTGAAATTCCCAAATCGTTAGTGAGAATTTCTTGCGAGATACTTGTCAGAACGGTCACAGCCAAAAGAATCGGTCGCTGTACCTTGGCAGTATCAGCCGCTTCATGAGCTGCTTTCTGTGCAGCCCGGATCATCTCGCTGCCGCCTTGCGCATGAACGTTGAACATCTGCACTCCGCGCCCACCAATTTCTCTGGAGGCGGCTGACACAGTGTTGGGTATATCGTGAAACTTTCCATCGAAGAAGACTGGCGCCTCCAGCTTCTTCAATTCATCCAGCAGTTTTGTCCCACAGTGTGTGAAAAGCTCAAGTCCGACTTTGAACATGCCTACTTCTTCGTTCAATTCATCGACTAGCTTGAGCGCATCGAACATGGTCGGAACATCTAGCGCAACAATAAGCCTGTCCTTGCCTTTCAACTCATTCATTTTCGCTTCTTCTACTTTTTGCACTGGGAGCACTTCCTATTGGCGACACCGTTGACCGAAATTCAATTGCATCTAACAGCTAAAGGGTAAATGATGCGAACAAAAAAGACTTGGCAAATTAATTGCCAAGTCTCAATGTTTTGACTCAGAACACCACTAGCGTTAGTTGCCTGATTTGGCGCCTTGCTTGGCATAGCGCTTGACAAACCTGTCGACGCGACCTTCGGTGTCTACAATCTTTTGTTGTCCGGTGTAGAACGGGTGGCAGGAACTGCAGATTTCTACACGGATTGCGGGTTTGGTCGAACCAGTCAAAACCTCGGCGCCGCATACGCAGGTCGCTTTGATTTCTTGGTACTTCGGATGAATGCCTTCTTTCATATCTTTTATTTCAACTCAGGTTGTGTGGGCCCCGAAAGAGCTACGTGGTCTCTTGCAGTTAACCCGGTCTGTTGATGACGGATCAACGATGCACCTGGACCGAAGCGGCCGCAGTGCACAGTGGATGTTTATGATAGCAGACCGTTTGTATATACGGGCTGAGACACATTCTTTGTTAATACGGATTGCAAAGCAATCGTATTATGAGAGCTGCCGGTTAAACGCGGTTTAGCTGCCTTTTCGGACCAGTGCCAGTCCCTGCTCAGTAATTTATAGGTTGCTGGATTTCCAGACCGTCTGAGGAAGCGACAAGACGCTTTCCTTCAACGTTTAGATAGACCTTGTGCTCGCCGACCACGGAGGCGACCGTTCTTTTCAGTTGCTCCATGCGGGTTTCCATTGAAGCACCGCCGCCGCTGGCCGCAAAACGCCTGGACAAATCAATCTCGTAGTCATCATCGAGGGGTCTTACACCCAAAAGAATCGTGCCTTTGGGAATTTCAGTAGCCAGACCCTGGCTCTCTTCCTCCCCGGTCGGTCCATGCAGCAATTCCGTCAAAGCCGCCTCCAGCTTGTCTTTGCCCAAAAGTTTACGGCTTACTTTGACCAATTCGAGGTTTTCAGAGGCTGGCTTTACGAACCAAATTTCAGCCGAATTCCCGACCAGTTCAGCCTGGACAGTTTTCTCGGCATGTTTTGGACTGGGAAGACCAGAACCGGTCAAGATTTTGCGCTCCGCACATCCTGTAAGCAGAACTTGAGAGCAAGCGACTAAGCCCACGGCAATCTGAACCAGCCTCTTTGTCCTCGGTCTTATAGCCATCGTTTCCTCTTTTCTAAATGGTGCTGTCTACACTTTAGCGGGTCTTTTGACCAACTCCGGCAATTCCCGACGAATTTGTGGAACTTGTTTGTGGACCAACAGCCTGAGGATTTTTCGGAGCAAGAATCAGACGGCCTTCGCTGGTCAGACCATTTTGATTGATATCGAGCGAACTCAAACGAAAAGCGTGATCGCGGCGATCCATTCTTCTCAAGTCGATAAGAGGATTGAGCAATTCCTCGGCAAAATTCGCGAATTTCTCAGGCTCGATTATGTCGTTGCTTTCCACCTTCAGGTCGGCAATTTCCACTCTGTCGTCGCCCTTGAGTTTGAGCTTGCCTGTAATTTTAAGAGGGACCCCCGTGGAATCATCTGCACCTTCGGCTTTCAAAAGAGCATCAATGCGCACGTTATCCTCGACGATATCTACCTTCGGATTCACAACCTGCAGCTGCTGCGCTCCCAAACCCGGAAGGTCCAGATTGAGACCCCGCAATGATTTTGTGACTTTCTCGCTCTGCAGGGCTCTTGTGATTTCTTCCTTAGTCAATGCTGCTTTGACTGTTACCAACACAGGTGTCTTCAATTGAATGTGCCGCTTATCATGCAGGTCGACCCAGACCGGCTGATTCGTAGATGCGTCTACGGTTCCGACATTGACACCCTTGATCTTCGAGCCGACGAGCTTGCAATCAACGCCTTTAAGCTTGCCGGCGAGCAAATCTGTAAAGCTGTAGAGCTTCACCTTCACTTTCACATCGCCGCCGAGTTTCTTTTTGAGAACCATTTCTGCCGTTTGCCCAGCCACGACAGAGCCCAAGAGGTTAAGGCCGGTGACGGTTTGAATGGTGCGAGAGACTTTCCCGGCCACCTTGAACGGCGGAGGACTGGCTGGCGGAGGGGCAGTGGTAGTATCAGATTTGGTGGCATTCAATGGGTCTGCCGAGATCGAGGGCTGAGCATGAAAAAAAAGCAAAACCCCGGTCAGAATTAGCGTGCAAGCGGGTCTTCCGAATATAGCCCTTTTCATTTTTCTATTGCCCCCAACCACGCAGGAGCTTTCTCCTTTTCCAGTGACACACAATTTACCGTTATCGTACTTCTCGTTTCACCGCCCGGGGCAGCGGCAGGGTATAGAACCAGCTGTTTGAGCCGGCAACCAGCCGGCATTTCCAGAAGTTTTAGATCATAACTGCAGGTGTGAGTCGCAGCATCAGCAGGCAGTGGAATGCTAATGCTCCGGACCTTTCCTGTTGCAGGTACAAAAGCCACTTTGAGCGAACGATGGAACATTCTTCCAGCCGTCATTGATATCTTTATATGACTGTATTCTTCGATGTTTATCGGTTCGCGCGGTGAAAAATTCATTGCCCAATAATCAGAACGCCCTTTCTGAGCTCCGCGAATATCAGTCGGCATATCGACTTTCAAAGGCGCACTGCGCCACTCCGGAGAAGAGAGAGGCGGCAGCGACAATTGCTTGCCGGGCTCGAAGTTTTTCCCAAAGTTTCCATTCAAGTCGGTATTTACCGGTCGCCAGAGAATCTTGTCTTCGGCGATTCTCGCCGCCAACTCCTTGTTCTCAGCGTCATTCCGCTTGCGAAGACTCAAATCTATGCTTGGAAATTTGAACAATGAGAAATCGTCAGCACCATCTTTTCCGCCATTGGAAGTAAATATAAGTGTGATCGTCTTTCCTCTGTATCGCGAGAGATCGACGCTGATTGGATGCCAGGTCTCAGAGTCGGTCACTTGCGCTTCATACAAAACATCCTTACCGGCAAGTGCGGCAGAATCTCTTTCTGTGAGCGCTAAAATTCTTGCGGTGACACCATCAGTAATGTTCGGCTTAGTGTTTTTGTTTGGACGACCGATTGAAAACGCGCTATTCAAGCGAGCCGAAATCAAATCCGACGGCAAAGAAAACGTCCAACTGATGGTGTTGGGAGCATGGACATAAACATTTGCATGCTCATAGTGCGACCAAGGAACAGTATGGTCGACAGTCTTATCTTCTATGAAACGCACAGGGAAATTAGAGTTAGCATTAAAAACTCTGACTCGCGGGAGCACGAAATCACCTTGCAATGTCCAGGTCTGATTCGGTGCAAAAGCAGATAACTGGTACTTTTCCAGTGGCAATGCTAAATCCGTGACGTTCTTTGGTTTGCCGTCTCCCCACTGGAAAAGTAGTGATTCTATATAAGAAGGCGCTTGCCTGAAATTACGCAAACCAGCCTCTGAAGCGGAAGAGCGCGTACTGAGATAAACATGCTTGTCTTCCCATGAGCGATTCGACATAGCGTATATCACAGAAATAAATAACAGACCGGCAACGCAGAACGCCTTCAAGGCGCGCTGTAATCTTGGCGAAGTAGGGGAGTTGATATCAACTCCTGCCGTTGCGCCGGGTTGCAAGGCGGCTGCCAAAAGTCCCACAACACCAAGCCAGAAGTAAATCGCAAAAGTTCCATACCAGGGGCAAACGTAAGAGCGAACACAGCTAAGCATCACCCCCGAAACCAGTCCATAAGCGCACATAGCAATAGAGGCTTTGACAGGCAGAGAAAAATTCTTCAGCCGTAGATTGGCAGCCAGGGCGAAAACAAAGATCAAAAGACCTGACACCCCTGCAAATTCCGCCATCGGCAGCCGGCCGACTTGCAATCCGACTTGATTGGCAAACGGGCGTCCAAGCATATTAATGAAGAAGAGTCCGTCAAAAGCATGCTGGCAATAGTTGAGAACAGAAGGTCTTTCTGCGTGAAAATAAAGATATGGTGCCATAGAAAGCGCAGCGCCAACCAACCAAAAGAGATAAAACCCGCGTTCCTTCACCCGGAAGCCCAGCAAGAGCATCGCCAAGAAAAGGGCAGCCCAGCAGGCCGGCACATTGCCCATAGATGCGGCTGAGCCAATGCCTCCGGCAAGCATAAGAAGGACGCCACGCCAGTCCTTGAAGCGCGCTACGCCCCAGAGGGCTACGGTAAAACCAAGCGTACACAGGCTGACAGGAAAGCAAGCCTGTCCGAAAAAATGAACCGAAGCTTGCGTCATTGAAAAGACGAGAGCCATCACACCGCCAAAGAGCAGCATGCGCCATTCTTTTTTATAGCCGCGAGCCAGAAGGTCAAATATCAGGAAGCTTTTTATAGCGTTCAGTCCCACGCCAATAAGGAGCTCGGCCCTGGCGTTCCAATCGAAAAGATAAGCAGCGGCAAGGTGAAATAAAACAGGTAATGCAACAAAGTGCTGCCCGACTTTGAGGCTGGAAAGAAAGTTTGATGCGGATATTTGCCCACTGAATGCGCGGTCTATGGCAGGCACGACATCCAGATAGTCATTGGATAAATTGTTTCCGCCAACCGTCAGGATGAGATAAACGACGCGTGCCACAGCGACCGCACCGCAGACAATCGAAAGCAAACCAAAGACCAGAAGGAGATTCGGTTTGAACGCCGGCTCGGGACTTTTCGGCCCGTCTGCTTTAGATTGCTTTCTGGAAGTCGTTTGCATCGTCAAAAATGGGCGTCCGAAAACTATGGGACTTTACATCGAACAAGCCCGGATTGCATGAGCCTTGCTTGATAAGCGAGATTTTCAAGAGCATAGCCCAGTCGGGTGACGTCTCAAAAACCCAGCCCTATATAATTTTGGAAGCGACTTAAAAATCGCTAATGTCGCCAAGTGGCCGTTACTATTCCGCAAGCGTTACTGCAAAGGGCAAAAGCCGCGGCGACGAAGGGAACCAATTAGCGTTTGGACCGAATTTGATTGAGAAGGTATAGGAAGATGTCTCACACAGCAAGTAATCAGCATCGAATGCATTTACTTCGACTTGCAAGACCAGCCAGTGGTAACACTCTGGCTCTCATCGCAGGAGTCGGCTTCATACTGATCATTATTCTTCTATTTGCCCTGGGCTACACCCGATTGGTGGGCAGCACCCAGGAGCAAAGAACCGCTATCGAGGCAGCTTCTTTGGCTGCCGCCAAAGAGCTTGGAAGGATAGTCATCAACGACCCGAATTTTGGCTATATCTCCTTATCTGACGCTGCTCCCGTAGGTAAAGCTACAGCAGCGGGCGATAACTACTTTATGCCTGTATACGGCATCAATACACTGATGGGAACTATCAGGCTGGACCTCATCATTGCCGATGCTCTGGGCAATAGTGCAATGAAAAGTCTGGCGGTCCGAGACCTCAACAATCTGAAGAACGCAAACACTAATC
>CAZBOX010000051.1:26429-27907 GCA_964493595.1 uncultured Candidatus Obscuribacterales bacterium
TTGACCGGCGGATCTTCATATGTCGCCGGTTCGATGAAACTGACATTGGGTTGCATCAACGGCACCATGCAGACCAATATTCCCGTGCCAAAACCAAGCAGTTATTCCCATGTCAGCGGCAGTCAATCACAGAACAACTGCTACATGTCCGGAATCAACGTACCTTACGACGGTCAGGATTTCGTTTTCGCCGCCGTCAGCGACAGCTTGAAACTCGTTGATCCAAGCAAGTTCCAAGAGACTTCTTCGAGCGTGCCTTTCCAAATGCTCTCTGTAGTCAAAGCGGAAGCTGATCAAAAAACTGTTGACCCAGGCAGCAAAACAACCAGTGTCGTGCACGCGGTCGGATGCGCAGCTCCAGCCAGCGTATATGATCCCAAACCAGCTCCTGGCGCTCTCACCTTGAGCTTCCCAGACGGCATGCCTCCTGAGATCACGAATGTGAATTCGATGCTGATTCTTCCAGGTATGAATGGCATCCCCGTCACTCTGCAAAGGTCGGACAATGGTGACTACCCGGAGCCGGGCGCCAATTTAGTGCCGATGACCTATAGCGGCGGTGGAACGGCGGACGGCAGCACGATAGTCTCAGCCAGTCTCTATGACTGGATGAAACGAGTCGGAGCTCGCCTTGACGCATCGCAGGCAGTAGGTCTGCTCACTGAGCCTCTGAACAATACCGGAGTGCCCAGCCTGCACATCTTCTCGGTTAAGGCTAATGGCGCTATCCAGTACGACAGCACGATATCGCTCGAACAAAATCCATACTGGGTGGCCAGCGAAAATCAATTGTATGGCATTGCCCAAGATGCTCTTAAGAGTGCAGACACATTCGAGTACGATGTACACGTCAGAGATTATGCCTACCAACCCGGGACGATAAATGGTGGAAAACATGGTGGCGAGCCGCTGGTCAACTCAGCCGTTGTGGTCCCCATAGTCAGCAAGAATTCCACTGAAGTCGGCAGCCGGGTTCTAAAAATCGCCGATGTCGGCAAAAGCGGAACTTTCATTGGCGGCGACTGCGGTGGCTATGGCGACGGCGCTACGAGCTGGAACTGGATCGGTAGCCCGCCGCCTGGACCACCGACTGCCGTTACAATCGGAGGCGTATCTTATAAAGTTTGGCCAAATGCCCCGACAGCCATTTTGGGAAGAAACGACTTTGGCTTGCTTGACCCAGCAAGGTCGCTAATACAATTCCTTACTGGACCTGCAGGTGGAATGATGAGACAAACCTACCTTCAGAACGGGGCGGCAGTGGATATACGTTTTAGACAAGTCGTAGATCTGACTCCTGTTGGCATTCCGAAGAAATTCTACGTCAACAAAAAAGGCGATCTGACTGATCCATAGATTTGACTACCGACAGTCAAGTAGCAAAGCGCACTCATCCACGGTGCGCTTTGTTTTTTGCGCACATGTCACCCAATGGGGCGATTACACCTTGTGTACAAATAAATACAATGTACTTGCCT
>CAZBOX010000052.1:0-27826 GCA_964493595.1 uncultured Candidatus Obscuribacterales bacterium
TGTTCGCTTATTCGCTTGCCTCTGCCGAGAATGCAGAAAAAACAGCGTAAAAGTGAAACGCCAGCCCAACGGGGCTGGCGTTCAAATTCTGGTTGCCGGTGCTTTTTATGTGTGACCAGGGCCGTCCGGATTGTTCGGCTTTTTGCCCTTGCCTTTGCCTTTGCCGCCGCCGCGGACGTGTCCGGCCGGGTCATCAGCTCCGTGCTTGCCGCCAATGACAGAAACCAACTCTTCCGAGTCCATGGTTTCAAAGCCAAGCCGATCCAGAGTCTTCTCACGAGCGGCAGCCTCTTTCATTTATCAGCCGGACAGTCCATAACCGCTAATATCCCCCATGTAAATTCGGGAATTCTCCTTTGCTCGGGCGAATGCCAGATGTCCTTGCCAGGCAATGTTTCGAAATTGAAACCGGGCACTGTGATAAAGATGGTGGATTCAGACGCGAATACGGTTTTACTAAGCGCGAAAAGCCCGAGACTGTCTTTATAGGACAGTATTCGAATATAGCGGAACTTCTGGAAGAACCAAAATCAAAAGACGCATCCTTCCAGGAAACGTTAATAGAGACAGCGCCGCCTGCAGAAAACCCAGTGGCGTTCAGCGCGTCGACAAAACGCATTTCCCAAGCCCATCTGGTCCTGTTTTCCGCGGCCGCTGATTTGATTTTCTCGATGCCTCTCACCGACTCGAGCAGGAAGGAATTGGCTGCCACGTCTTTGTGAAAACATCTGCGCCTGATTGTTCGCAACGTTGGCGCGACTGCGAATGCCACTACTGCGAAAATGGCGACATAGATGAGAGTGAAAATGCCGAAGCTGAAATTATAGAAGAATATGATCAGCAGGTAGGCGAATGCTATCACTACGTCAATGAGCGTTAATCCCAGGGGCAGAGAAAGGACGTGTTTGTAAAACTGCAAGAAAAGCGATTGGTCTAGTTTCATGCCGGTAAAGGCCATGAAATAGGAACGCAAAGCCGAGACGACTGTCTGAAAAACGCTGAGCAGAATCATCCCCAGAAGCAGAACATTGAGCATGGAGAGGCTCTGGTGAATGAGGACTTTATCGACGATGACCTGGGTAAATAGCGGTGTTGCATCCTCGCGCGATTCGACATAAGCTGAATGCAAGTGGGATATGAGCTTCAGGACGCTCTTACACGCTCTGGAGCTGCTCGCTGTCATCCAGTCCATTTTCTTGCAGCCATTTTTCCGTATCCGCTCTCGAGAATAAGCGCTTGATGCGGCGTATATTGTTCAACTCTTCGCTGACGGCTTTAGGATCAGCCTCTATTTGCCTTCTGTCACATTCGGCCTCAGCAATAGATTCTTCCACCAGCTGGCTCAGGAATGCCCCGTCGTCCTCTATCAAAAGCAGCTGGCGAAGAGCTTCTGCGTCTACCGGTCTTTTGTTGACCCAGAAAAGAGTTTTTGGCGAATCAATCATTTAAATCCTAATGAGCTGACTGCAAAATTCGGTCGAGAAGAATAGCGAAGAATGCAAGAATACTGACTATTCCGTTGACGTTGAAAAAGGCCGCATTAACCTTACTCAGGTCGTCCGGTTTGACCAGGCTGTGCTCATAAAAAAGCATGGCGCCGATCATTACCAGTCCTGCCCAGAAAGCCAGACCCGCATTAATCGCCAGACCCAGAAGGGACATGGCGGTGACGGTCACCACGTGCAGTGCGGTTGATATATTCAATGCAGAAGCCAGTCCGAAACGGCTGGGGATGCTGTGCAATTTTTCCTTTTGATCAATTTCAAAGTCCTGGCATGCGTAGATGATATCGAAACCGGCTACCCAGGTGCTGACCGCCAGAGCAAGAAGCCACGGCGCTTTTGTATCGAGTGTTCCGCCTGCCGCTACCCATCCTCCGAGAGCCGCCCCGCCCAGTGCGATTCCGAGCACGAGGTGACACATCCAGGTAAGCCTTTTCGTATAGGAGTAGAAGCTGAGCCAGAAAAGAGCGATGGGAGAAAGGTACAAGCAGAGCTTCGGCAAATGCGACGCCGCGAATAGCATGATAAGAAAGGAGAGGGCGGCGAATATCGCAGCATGTGCGCCCTTTATTCGTCCTGCAGGAATTGCACGGCTGCTGGTGCGAGGATTGCGCGCATCTATTTTGGAGTCGATTAAGCGGTTCAATGTCATTGCGCCTGCGCGCGCGCCGGTAAAAGCCAGTACCGTCCAAAAAACCACATCCCAGCCGGGCAAAGCAGGCGACGCCAGAACCAGCCCAGAAAGCGCAAAAGGCAGCGCAAATACGGTGTGCTCCAGTTTGATCATCTCCGACCATTCTCTGGTCGTCGTTGCAAGATCTAGTGATTTGGCTGTGTCGTTGCCGACGGTCATTTCTTTCACACCTGGTTCGGTCGCGTTTCATTTTACGCCAGCAGTCGATAACGGCAACAGTGGAAGGCAATAAAGAGTCTTGTCATGAGGTGTAAAGCTGGTGTCCAAATAACACAAATCCGCTTAAATCCCCCTAATAGACTGCGTTTTCTTGATTGTCAGTATGTGTTTTGGCTTACAAAATGGCTTTGTGAGCCGATTATCAAGCGGGTTCTACTTGAATATTTGACATGTAGCTGGGATGATGATCTGGCGGCGAAAAGCTCAGTATCTCTGATGTATGCCGCATGCATAACCCATCAATAAGCAATCGTGTTAAGCGAGAGGATGTCATTGAGTATGAGCTCCGATGTTCCGACACCCGCCCAGGCAAAGAATGCGCAGGGCACGACAATTGATCTCCAGGGCGTAGCGGCATTTGCTCGCCTGGTTGAGTTGCTGGCTCAAGAGCTGGGCACCAACCCTGGCAAAATGCAGGGCAATTTGCCGACTGGTCCGGCCACATTCAATCAGCTGATTGGCGAATTCGAGCTGAACAACTCAGGTTTCAACCGCAAGCTCACCATTTTGTCCCAACCCGGCTCGCCCCTGACCCTGCGTTTCCAGAGCTCACACAGTGAAGTTCGTGGAGAAAAGGGCAGCACGCCTTTGCAAATTGTTTCCGACTTCTATATTGCTGCCGCCATCGAAGACGTCGTCCCGCAGGGGCGCGCGCTCGCTCGTTATTGCGAAGACATCTTCACTATTCTCGACAGAATGGTGACGCTTGGACATTCGAGCAAACTTCAGGGCATGAATGTTTCCGCCGCTGAGATTGCCGCCTTTGAATCCGGCGAAGCGGGCAATTTGGTTCGCCAATCAACTCGCGCATCGCTCTGATACGACAATTGAGCTGAATATTCGCTACAGGCTCGATTTTTGAGAGCGCAGCGCTTTTGCTTGGAGGAAGCGAGAATGGAAAATTCAGGGGCTGGCAAGCTGGCTCTCCTGTTTCCGGGTCAGGGCGCGCATGTGCCCAACATGCTCGATGGCTATTTTGCCGACAAATCTTTCCATGATTATTACGGCGCAATCGTCGAGGAGCTTGGCTATGCGCCGATTGAAGAAATCGGGAATTATCCCGACAAGTTCAACAGTCATCTGCTCAGCTCTTTATTTACGATACTGGCGAGCAAGATTTCCCTGGAGCGTTTTTTACGTGCCGGGGGGCAGAAGCCTGATTATCTGGCGGGCTACAGCGTAGGCCAGTTTATGGCTCTGCATGCCGCCGGCTGTTTCGATTTCCCTTACCTGGTCAAGCTCACAAAATTGCGCTCGACCCTCCTGGACGAATCTGCGCAGTCGACGCCCGGAGCCATGTTGGGCGTCATAGGTATAGGGCTCGCGCCTGTAGAAGCTTTGGTCAACGAGCTGCAGAAAGCCGGCGAAATTATCTATATAAGCAATATCAATTGTGTGGGCCAGTATTCCCTTGCAGGAAGCAAAACGGCAATCAAGACTGCCATGGATAAACTGGCTGAGCTCAATCCTAAACGCCTTCTTGAATTGCCGGTGGCGGGCGCATGGCACTGTCCTTTAGTGGAGGAGGCGGGACGGAAGTTCTGCGACTATCTGCAATCATGCGATTGGGAAAAGCCCCGGATTCCGGTCATTAACAATGTCACCGGTGAGCTACTGCCAGAGAATCTGGCGGATATGAAAGAGCAACTGGTATTGCATGTCAGCTCTTGTGTTAAGTGGGACGCCGGAGTCAAAACACTGGTCAAGCTTGGTTGTGATCGCTTTGTGGAAGTCGGATACGGCAATGTTCTTACCAAATTCGGCTTCTTTATCGATCGAAATGCTGACTTCTCAGCCTACTGCGGCGATGAATTAGTCGAGGCGAAGGCCTGAGTTGGGCGATATTAATGCCAAAAGATTCCGCGCGGAATTGTTTGTCATCAGCTTTGTCTCCCTTTATCTCGAGCTTTTGATAATACGATGGCTTTCAGGCGATGTCAGATTCTTTACTGTCTTCCGCACATTCCCTCTAGTTGCTTGTTTTGTCGGGCTTGGATTAGGTTGTGCTCTGGCCAACCCCAAATTATTCAGATGGTTCGGCATAGCATTACTTGCCACCGTTGCCTTTGAAAAACTGCTTGCCCTAACCGGTCTTAGATTTGAAATGTTTCCTTCCGTGGGGATTTACTCATGGCAGGACATGGGCGCAGTAAATCTCCCCAATATTTTTCTCTGCACAGTCTGTGTTTTATTCATGCTTGCAGGACCATTTGCGGCCATGACTTGCATCGGTGCAAAGCTTGGTGAGCTTTTCAATAAATTCAAGCCTCTCAGCGCTTATTCCATAGACGTTGCCGGAGCCATCTTTGGCAGCATCTTTTTTGCTCTCGTGTCTTTTCTTGGATTGCCGCCCTGGGTGCTGGCGATTCCCGTAATTCTTCCTATCGCGTATCTGATGTTGCGCGACAAGGTGAATATTGCTCTGGGTGTGCTTCCGCTTTTGGCAAGTGTCATCACCATGGCTTGGCCCGTGGAACTTGCCACAACCGAAACGCACTGGTCCCCGTATCAGCAGTTGACTTTGCATCCTTTTCGAGAGTATTTTTCTCCTGACTGGTCCAACCTCGAGAAGACTGCGCTCTGGACTACAACCGATGCCGAAAAGAAGAATGCGGCACTGGCTGTAGCAGATCGATGCTATGTAATGTTGCTCAATCTTGGACCTTATCTATCTTCGGTAGACTTGACGCCAAAAGCGCTCGAGGCGATTGCAGCGAATAAGCCATTCAATATGCGGCTCAATATCGAAGCGCGCCGATATCAATTGCCGTACAAGTTGAAGCAGCCGGGAGAAATTCTCATTGTTGGCTCGGGTACAGGCAATGACGTCGCGGCAGCTTTGCGTAATGGCGCAAAGCATGTGGATGCTGTCGAGCTTGATCCGGTGATTATCGATATAGGCAAGAGAAAGCATCCCGAACATCCTTACGCGAGCGACAGAGTTACAGTCATTTGTGATGATGCCCGGCACTTTTTCAATCGATGCAATAAGCAATATGACATGGTCATTCTGGGTGGTTTGAATTCACAAACTGTCGTCGGTCAGGGATCATCTGTGCGTGTCGATACTTATGTCCATACGAAAGAGAGCATCGCCAGAGCACTCAGTCTTTTGAAACCGGATGGGCTTCTTTTATTGACGTCCTATGACACTCTTGAGTGGCTGGGGGAGAGGGTTTTCGCCACAATGAAGGAGGCGGCAGGCTATGCTCCAAAAGTCTTCTTTGATAATACGGAAAACATGGTCATCTACTGGGACACCTTTGTGCTCGGTGCAGCAGTCAAAGACGGTAGTTTGTCTGCTCCTGGTGCACCTTACTCGGAAAAGCGTTTTGGCGCCTTGCCTGAGCGTGTCGTAACTGACGATTGGCCTTACATGTATGTGGCACCGGTCGCTTTTGACGGACCCTACTGGTTTGTCATGTCGATTGTTCTATCTATCGCCTTGATTTCAGGCGTACCCCTTGTTCAGAAAAAGAATGGCAAGCAGTTCTGGCAGATGTTTTTCCTGGGTGCCGGTTTTTTACTGCTCGAATTAAAGTCGATTTCTCAATTGTCATTGCTTTATGGCAGCACCTGGCTCACCTCATCGATCGTAATTGACGTGATATTGCTGATGGTGCTAATCGCCAACCTGATTGTTTCTCGCTTTGAGAGCGCAAAATTCATGAAATCGACCGTCCTCTATCCATTCTTGTTCATACTACTGGCTGCCAACTATTTCACATCCGCCAGCGCATATCATTCGCAAGTTCATCCACTTCTACTCAACACACTCGTCACTGTCCTGTCTTTGCTGCCTCTATTCGCCGCCAGTTTGATTTTCTCGCATGCTTTCAAAAGCGTTGAGAAACCCAATCGCGCGCTTGCTTTCAATTTATTCGGCGCTGTGATTGGCGGTTTGCTTGAATATGCGTCGAACTATACGGGAATCAAATTTCTTGTCTTGATAGCTGCCGGTCTCTATTTCCTGGCATTCCTGGCATCAGTTCGGGAAAGTAAGACCGTTTCCACCTAATCTGAGCCCCAGCCCTGGGACTTGAGATTGAATTCTATTTCCAGCTTACGCTTAACTTCAGTTGGCGACTGCGTTTCATCCAGACTGCTCTCCTGCGCTTCCAGATTATTGACTGTGCGGTCGAAATCGTAGACCGCCTTTTTTGTCAGCTTCGGACACTTTGAGATCCTCAGCAATTTGAGAGTCTTGCATGCTTTCAGCTTTTCCAGCGCAGCATCTGAAATATAAGTACCTTCCAGATCCAATTTTTCCAGATACGGAAGAGTGGCTATTGCCGCGACACCTTCATCGCCTGTCTGCGTCGCTGATATATCGAGATTTCTCAGGGTTTTGAGATGTGCCAGTTTCTTTACGCCTCGATCGGTGATCATGGTGGCATGCAAATCGAGTTCGTAGAGTGTCTGAAAGCCCATGATGAAGTCTATTGCTTCATCGTGAATGTTATTGATGCCCATATGCAAGAATGACATATTGGTCAAATTCGAAATATTTTGAATTCCTTTTGACGTGATGTCTGTGCCATTTATATCCAGATAGAGCAGCTGCGTCATATTTTTGAGCTGGCTGAGCTGGTGGTCATCCAGCCAGCTGTCGTGCAAATCTAGTCTTTCAAGTGACGGAATTTTAGCCAGTGATTCGAGGCTATTGTCCAGTTTGAGCCCGGGCATAAACAGCCACTGAAGATGCAAGTCCTTCAATTTTTCAATGCCCTTGCCAGTGACCAGTGGAAGAAAACCGATCGATAATCTGGTTATGTAGGGCATCCGGCCAATAGTCTCTAAGCCTTTATTTGTGACGAGCGTCTGCGCTACACACAGCAGATTGAGATGCTTGACCTTAAGCAGTGTTTCCATGCCCTTGTCGGAAACTCTGGTGCGATCAAGCATCAATTTATGCAGATCGCTAAGAGTCGCCAGAGGTTTGAGACCCTCGTCTCCGATTTGGCGGCAATCGGTCAAATCGATTTTGCTGAGGGTCTTCAATTTCGCGACGTTGTACATGCTGCTGTCAGTTATTTTCACAGCATTCTGAAAGTCTATCTCCGTTTGTCGCAAGTCGGACTGCAAAATTTCTGCCACCATTTGATCCGTCAAATCTTCCGACGGTGTAAGGGTGAGAAGTTGTTGCCGAAACAATTCTGATTGTTCGAGCTCTCGCGTCTTCTTATTTAGAGCTTCTTGTTTAACAAATCCGAAGATGGCAGATGCAAATATAGTGAAACAAATTATGCCGACGGACACATAAGTCGGAAGCAGCGATTTTGGCTGCTGAACGGTTACAACTGTATGCGCGATGGTTCCTGGCGATCGCATTTCGATGCCGGCTTCCATCAAGGCGACCATCAAATCTCGCATCGATTGATAGCGGTCGGCCGGATCCTTCGCCAGTGTCTTTGCGATGATAGTTTCTAATATCGACGGAAACTCTAAATCAGGACGAACCTCTTTCATCGCTGGTGCGGTTTCGCTGACCTGCATCATAATGGTCTCGAGAATCGTCTCACCGCGAATCGGTACTCTTCCGGTCAGGGCTTCGAACATCACGCATCCCATCGAATATATGTCGGTGCGCGCATCAAGCTCAAAACCACGGCATTGCTCGGGGCTCATGTATGGCGGACTGCCGAATAACTGCCCGGTCATTGTCAGTTTATGAGCGTCCTCGCCTTCTTGTGTCATCAACTTGGCGATGCCAAAGTCGACTAGCCTGGCATCGGCGAAGCTTCCGTCTGCGCTGGATAGCATGACATTGCCTGGCTTCAAGTCGCGGTGGAGGACACCTGCAGCATGTGCGTGCTGCAGTGCGTCGCACAGCTGGATAAAGCGGTGCATGCTTTCCTCTACCGTAAGGTGCCCTTTATCCTTAATCAATTGGCCGAGATTGGAGCCTTCTATGAAGTCCATCACCATATACGGTTCGCCGTCTTCTGCCACGCCGAATTCATGGACCATGATGATGTTTGGGTGCCGCAAGCTTGTAATCGCTTTTGCTTCTTGCTGAAACCTGAGGAATGCTGTTTCGGTAAGCGTTGCTGCAATCAATTTCTTGATTGCCACCATTCTTCCTGTTTTGCGATCCCTGGCTTTGTAGATGACGGCCATGCCACCACGCCCGGTTTCGCCCAGAAACTCATATCTTTCGCTGAGAGTTGATAATGGATTATTGGAAGGCTCGTCGCTGCCGTTCAAAACAGTGCCGTCGGCCGGACAAACCCTCGTCGTAGGTTGCCTTTCCATCCCGCATTTGGGGCAAATTCTCATCTTCGGGGCAGCCGCGTGACCGTGATCGGTCTGAACTGTTGCGTCTATATCGTCCTGCGATTCCATACTGATTTCGGCTGCTCTGCGCTGTATAGATACATCCAAATGATATCTGATTTGAAGGCGTGCCAATGCTTCGTTATTCACAATTTTGTAATGCTTGACAGCCCGGACGGATTGGCTGAAGCCCCGTCCAGTAAGCCTATTAGGCAGGTTCGTCCCGTTTGTATAAAGTCACGAAAAAACGGAATCAAAATGGTAACACCGTCGTCTAGTAATTCATACGGACAACGGAGTTGTTTATGGAACTGCGTATTAATGAATCCAGCTTGAGTCGCCACAGCCGAGGAGGCGATGGCGAAGCTCTCGAGTCTTGGGTGCATATTATGCACATAGCAAGAGCTTTTGACGAAGTTGGTGATACCAAGATGGCGGAAGAGTTCTTCCGCACCGCGCTCTGGATTTCGGATGAATTTCTCAGTGCGGAGATGTCCATGAAAGGGCTCTTAATGCTTTCTTCAACCCTTTCTAAAGAGGGTCGCAATACCGAAGCAGCGCTTGCTTTCATGAGAGCATTGCGCATGTTCGATGAAAACATGAATAACTAAGTCCAAGAGGGTTTTGCAGAGGGGGTGGGGCTGTCCGGTTGAAAAACCGGGCAGCTCCTAGTTTTTACAAAAAAACGCGCTAATGTGTTAATGCTTGCTGCAAACGTTGTTGCAGCCTGGCGTACTGAATTTTGGAATTATGTCTCTCATCGACCGGAATTGAATCCACGCATTTGATTTCGTCGAATCTCAGCCAGGCGAAACTGTCTCTAATGGAGTCTTTGAATGGTTTTGCTCGGCGCAAAACGTTTCTTATCCGCTCCACGACCGATATTTGTTTTTTCTCGATTACAAGCACTCTTTTGGCGCCGAATTTTAAGCAGGTGGCACGGCGCACTGCCGGCATCTCAGACGCGGCTACTTCTACCTGAAAGGGATAGAGTTCTCCTCGGTCGTCGCTGATTTTTACAGCGCATCTACCCATTAGCCAGAGGCGTCCCTCCGCGTCAAGGTAGCCTGCATCACCCGTTCTGTGCCATATTTTCGACGGATTTTGATGTTTCACCGCTGAGACTTTCGTCTCGGCGTCACCAATACCGTTGAGATAGGTTTTTACAACGTGCTTGCCGCGCACTACTATTTCACCCGTCACGTAAGCAGGCAGTCTGTTGAATTTTTTGCACAGTCCTTTCGAAAATGCATTCAATTCATCCGGATTGACTATAGCCAGCTCAATTTCGTCGATCGGTCTGCCAGCCAGAAGCCCGTTGCCCTGGAACGATTTTCGTATGTCATCCCTGGACATCTCATGGCTGGAGATGTGCGCGATCGGTTCAGCCTCGGTGGAGCCATAAACGGCAGTCAATTCGGCTGATGGAAATATCTCTTCCATCTTCTTCAGCAAGGAGGGAAATACCGGTCCACCTCCGGTCAGGACTTGTGATATTTCGCGAACCTTAGTGTGGGATTCATCGAGGTGCTCTACCAGCCGCTGCAGGAATGCCGGCGATGCGATAATTCTGTTGACTCCGCAGGCTCTTATTTGGCGCAGAATTTTTCTTGCATCGATAGTGGCCGGCTTGCGCATATCGCAATCGGGCAAGACGGAAGTTATCCCCTGGGCAAGTGCAGAAAGAACAAATACAGGCAATGTGGTTAATTCAATATCGCTTTTCCTACCAGGCAAAGAAGATGCGATGATTTTATGCTGGTTGAGAAGAAAGCCATGTGTCCGGACAATTGCCTTTGGCATTCCGGTCGAGCCGCTGGTGAAAGTTATCAGCGCAGGATGCTCGGGCTCGACCTCTTCGATTGCCGCTGTCAGACCTCTTGCAAGATTTTTGGCATTGTTGGCGGTTGCTTTGCCAATGCGCGTTACAATCTGGTCAGCCAGGACTTTTACTCGGATATCTCGCACTTCGCTTATAAAGCCGGTAAGCAACTGTATGCGAGCCGTGGAAATCATGGCATCGGGTTTTACCAGTTCAAGAGAGCGCTTCAGTAACTTGAGACCTCCGGAAGGATCTATTATTACAACCGCGGCTCCAATTCTGAATAAAGCCAGAAGAAGCACATATGTTTCGATCCGCATTGAAACAGCTAATAGAACGCGATCACCCTTCTTGATACCAGAATCAAGCAATTTTTCTGCAGCTCTTTCGGTCAGCCTTTGTAGAGAACGGTATGTCAATGCTCGGTTTGTATTGCCCAGCACGTCTCTCAGCGCGATTCTGTCGGGCTGCATGATTGCTTGTTCATCAAGTATTTTGACGAGATTCATTTTGTCGGGCTTCCTTTTGATCGCTTCGCAACGAGAGCTCTAAATTGCCTTTCCATAAAGTGCGTACGTCCGGATCGTTTCTCCATATATCGAACTGATTTCGCTTGCTTTATTGCCATTTGCGTAAAGCGCGTGTACAGCTTCGCGAAACCCCTTCTCGTGAGCTCTGGAATGCACTTCCTGAAAAAGCAGGCGACCGAGACCTTTCAGTTTGTCGTCTTGAGAACGGGCAATCGTTTTCATCACGAGGCGTGGTTGAAACGCTGCTGAGTTTTGGTCTGGGTGGGCGAAGAGATATCCGACTACTTTGTCTTCCTTTTCTGCAATGACTACCAGCTCTGGATCGGCAAAGGAGGTCAATCGCATCTGTTCTTTCATAAAGGATGCTCTGTCGATTGGCGAGAAAAGAAAGTTATTCTGCATTGCTTCCATCGTCACTCGAAAGACCCCTTCCAGATCATGGCTTAAATCGGTCTTGTTCAAAGATCTGAGTTTTATCCCTTGCCTGTCTAGTCTCGTCTTGATTGTCTTGCTTTCCGGATCTTTTCTATCCAATTGCCGGTTGATGGTGGAACCATAAGACTTAACAGCAGTGAATCCTGCATCGGTGAAGTGCTTGTTCCAGCTGAGCGGATTCACCGGTTCAAGTGAGAAAATCCGCTCACCGCAGCTCTGGCTGATCAATCGATAGCGTTTCCATGTACTTCCATCTATCGGTCCGAAGACTGTGTTGCAGCCCCTCTTTTTGAGTTCGAATTCTGCAAGTTCAAGCAGCTCCAGCCCCGCTTTAAGAGATGTCGCCGCATAGTGCCCGATGTATCCGACTTTCAATTCTGCGCCTGTAGTGCGCAGACCCAGCTCGCTTGCAGAAGGCGCAAAGAGCATTTTCGGCTCTGTCCAAATTGAGCAACGCGCTGTCAATTTGCCTTCATACATAGCAAATATGTAAAGAGAAGGAGAGCCCGCCGTCTGGTTCGGCTCAACACATTCATGGGGGAAAGACAGAGCGAACTTAGTGGATATTTCCGCCAGTTCGGCCGACAAGCTTTCAGGTTTGACTGCAAATGTGTAATTTAAGCAGCCAGTATGCGGCGCAGACAGAGCTTCTGCCATTGCGAATCTCCTTATATTTCAGACCCACCAAACTAATAGTATGTTTTGGGTGCTTGATTGTTCCCTGTATTCATACACTTACATGAGTGTTTACGTGCTTTTAAACTGCCGTTTCTAATGTATGAAAGCCGCCGGTAGTGACCCTATGAGGGATCCCAGTATGGCAAAGGCTGCCTGCTTGAACCACCGGGTTTTCCCGGTAAGAGACCTTTTCGGATCTTGCTGTGAAAGGTAGAAGGCAAGAACCGGCAGGGCTATACATATTGGCGCCACAATCGCGAGGATTATCGCCTGTCTGGAGAAGCCCGCCAGTATGACAAATGGAACAAAAAGCAATATCCAGCTTCGCAAAATGCCGCTCAGTAAAATCAGAAGCCGGGTTCGGTTGAAACCGCGTGAGTGCACGTGAGCGACCATGATGATTGCCGCGTGAGTGGCAAATGCCAGAGTATAGGCAAAAATGAAGTCCTTACCCAGAAATAAGTTGGAGCCCAGCCAAACAAGACCAGTGCTGGCCACACTGAGAACAGCGTAAATCGAATGTCTGTTCTCAATGGAGTGAAAACGTGTGGGCATGCACCAGCGGTAGCATGAAAATACGATGAGAGGCATCGTCATCCACTGAAGACCCCCGATGACAAAGCCGGCATACGAGAATAGAGCTACTGCCAGGATGGCGCTGCCTGTAAGAGTGGTCCTGTGGCGCCAAGCCACTGTAAAAGCCAATATAACCGCCAGTACAATCAGTCTTGTCGAAAGGACTTCCGCTGGAACATCGACGTGAGTGTGCAGAACAAGCAGGGCTCCCAGCGGTATGGCTAGATTATCGAAACCGCGCCAGGCGATACCTTCGAAAAGCATAGCCAGAATACCCATGATGAGCGCGATAAAGAGCGTCTTGTCTGCCGGCATTGCAGTGAAAAGATCAAGGGGAATCAGCGTGCCCAGCAATGCGAAAGTAAAGAAAGCCAGCGATCCTTCCGTGCTCTTGGCACCGTCTACGGTAGTGTATTTGTGAGTACCATATCTGATACCAACCAGGGCAGATACTGCATCGGCAAGTGTGAGAATCAAAACAGGAATACAAAAGTAGAGCGGTTGTTCGAAGGTGAGTGTAAAGAGAACACCGATCGCCAGTGGAAAGCAAATATGTCCGTAGGACTGTCTGCCATCGGCTTTTAGCACGCAGCCCCAGGAATCGAGCATCTTCAATTTGCCAATTAAAGACAGAATCACAGCCGTGGCAATTGATAAGACTGCCACGGGCCAAGACTCTTCAAATAGATACGGGAAGCTGAGCGTGACAAGCCCCATAAAAACATGCAAACCTTTTCGGATAAGTTCCGGTTCGCAGCCTGTCTTTTTCTTTATGAATGACAGCACGCTCATTGCTGTCGTGAGTAATCCCATCACCAGGCTAATGCCAAGAATAGGATTAGGCAGTGCTCCTAACACGTTATCTCCTCGATGACCAGCTTGCTGTAGAAGAACGCTTTGTCCTCCTTATGCAATTGCTGCGCCAGCTCGGTATGTGATTTAAGGACCGGCGCCATTTTCTCAGGACGGCAGCGCGGGGCAAGCATATTCCAGTAGACAAGCCTTGCGCCTGTGCGGGCAGAAAGTACTAGTTGGCTGAGCAACCTGTGATAGTTGTCCATGGACATGTATTCGAAAATATCGCTGAGGTTGAATTTGTCTACAGAGCCGGCCGGAAGCTCTTCTAAAACCGACTCGATCGATCCAACGCGCAATTCGAGCTTATCGATGTTAGCCTTTATCGCCTCATAATTTTCTTTGCGCAGATAGTGCGGCAGAGCCGTTATGTAATTGCCCTTCAAGATCCATTGCAAGTAAGGGTTTTCCGCAGGATCAAGAGCGGTGAGTGCGTATTCTGTTCTGTCCAGAATTGCTTGGGCAACATCGGTTTGTACATACTGGAAAAACGCAGGGTCGCGGCCGAGCAAGCCCATCACTTTGCGCGAGAAGAACATGCGAAAGAGCGTGCGCCACTTTGGAGTATTCCATACCTCGTCGAAGAAACGTCTGCGATCATCTACCTCTCGTTTAACCAGAAGCTCGTCGCAAGTTTCTTTGCTGTGAACGAAAGGCAAAGCGGCATTGCGGAAAATCTCGAAGTATTTTTCGAATTTGCCGGCGTGGCCAATGCCTCGCGAAAGATCAAGCTTTTGCACATCGAAGAAGGTTTTAGTCTCGTTCGATAGATGTGGACGTATTTTTGCATAGAGACTGAGTCTGTCGCCGGCGCGAACACCGACCAGACACAGTAATTCATCGTATGTGAGATGCTTTATTGCTCGGGCTTTGAGCTCCAGGCAGGCGATTTGCTGACGGTTGAAATCGACAGCGATCACTTTTGCTGGATTTGCTGTCAGAAGCGACAAGCTATTGTCTCCGGCGGAAGCTACGGAAAGACAGACATCTCCAGTCTTTATATTCAGCGCTTTCAGCAAGATGTCGGCATCTTCCCAGCACTGCGCGTAGCGGATGCGTGAAAAGTCAGCGTGGTTTTCGATTTCTGAAAAGCGAAGTTCCGGCCTGTTTTTCAAAGTAAGGGTGGAGTTAAATTTTTTCATCTACGCCCCTCCTAGCTCGCCTCCCTGGCAAGACCCGTCGAATCAATGAGTTTCACGACGTTGTCGCTGAGATCATGTTCCGAATTTTGGGCGACACTTTCAGTTGACTGCAGTTGTGCGTTTCCAGTCGAGGTAAAATCTGAAAGCTTTGTGATCGAGCCTGTCTTGCCGTCCAACTCGACAATATCGCCGTCCGACAGCCAGTTCATCACTCCGCTTGCCGAGACGATTGCGGGAATGCCAAGTTCGCGAGAAACAATTGCCGTGTGCGAGAGCAAACTTCCATATTCAACGATGATCCCTTTTGCTTGCGTGAAAAGTACAATCCAGCCCGGATCTGTTCTTTCCGCTATGAGGATCTCATCATCCAGTGGTTTTGCAGTCGATGGATCGTGAACTACACGCACTCGTCCGCGAACGATACCCGGTGAGCAGCCTAGCCCAGTCAATTCTTTTGTGGAAGGTATATTACCGGCAAGAGGTGCCATGTTGCTTTCAACAATGGTTTGTCTTGTCACTATGCGATTAAGCGGAGGAGTCTCATTTCTGAATGTGAGAAACTCTTTCTTGCGAAGTTCTGCCAGCGCACCAATATTTTGAGTCGTATTCTTCCCTTCGACGAAACTGAGAATTTCTTCCACTTCGAGGTAGAAAATGTCGTTTGTGTTTTTCAGAACGCCGAGAGCGACGAAACTTTGCGCAAATTGAAGAAATATACGTCTGACTAAACCAAAGAGCCTGGTGCGCTCAAAGCGAAGATTTTCGCGCCAACGGATGCGCTCTACTGCTTGAGCCGCTACAAAATTGAAGATGAGTCGTTGAGCCAGCGGCAATTCGGAAATCGCCTCTCTTGCTTCTCTATTCTCCTTTCTATTTCTGAAACTCTTTCGCTCGGGCAGAAATTCCATGTGACCGATGTTTCGCAATAGCGGTAAGGGATCGTCTTTGAGGGTCGGACTCTCGAGTTTTAATTCGTTGAAGCAGCGATCGCCGAATCTTTCCAGGTAGTTTTTCAATGCCGTTTCGAACTTGAGATTTTCCTTCACAGCCTTTTCGATTTGAGCCAAGCTGCCTGTTCTAAGCGAGCTTTGCAGCTGGGGGTCTGATTGAGCGATTGTCGCCATGGCTTCGATCATTTCGACCGGTTGAGCGCTGATGATGCCTCCTGACTGAACGAGTAATTCGTGGTGAGAGAAGGTCTTGGACTTTATCCATTTGATGCTCAGCGAATTTAAAAGGCCGAAGAACACCATGGCGAAGAAATCATTCACCAGGGGTGCGTCCCATGACGAGAGCAGACGGTCTTCCAGACTTCGATAGAGTTTTGCCAATTGATCCGTATTCAGGCTTGAGAGATCTTTTGGTACTTCATCCAGTGTCGTCTCGAAGTGGTTTTGAAAAGTTTCAATCTCTCTTTTCAGATTCGCGAATCGGACCAGCATGGCCAAGAGTGAAACGCCGAAATCTTTGTATGCAGTCAGTCTCGTCGTCTTATTATCTTTCAGGACTTGCTCGATTACTTCCGGTGGCAATTCTTCCTTGACTCCCATCATCTGTTCCATAAAAGGACGATTGACCTGGAAGCCGGGCAGTAATGCAAGTAGTCTGTACCAGTTGACCAGATTGTAATATATGCGTCCGCGGATAAAACCAAGCATACTGGGAAAGATTTGTTGGTTGTCTCTGATGCGCTTGTCAGAAACCCCCATCAAACGACAAAAGTGTATGTAGACATGCTTATATGCCTTGGACGCGAAACTGAATGTGAGCGGTGTTGTAACTCCTTGATAGCTCTCTGAAATATTGCTGTTGTCCCAGATTCTCAAATTGCCGTCCTGACACTTTTGTGGATCGGGCAGGTTGGTGATCGGGCGAGCTTGCAGGATAAAGAGTTGCTTACCGTCGTGTGCCCATTCTATGTCTTGAGGGCAAGAGAAGAGCGTTTCAATCTTTCTGGCGGCGTGTGCGATTTCAATTGCAAGCTCATCATTTATGACTGATTTCTCCCCCACGCAGGCAGCTCTCTTTATTTCACGTCCGTTCAATACATAGAGCAGGTCTCCTGGTACTTCTCCTGAAACCAGTCGATCGGCCAGTCCATTTACAGCACTGATAACAACAGTGTCTCTAGCTCCGCTCACAGGATCTGCACTGAAGGCGACACCTGCAATTTTGGCATCTACCATTTTTTGAACGATTACTGCCGGTCCGTTGGCTTGTTTATCGATTTGCAATTTCTGGCAATACGATTTCAGCCGTTCTGATGAGCCCGACAGCCAGACAGACTTTGCTGCAGTTATGACCATATCGCTTTTCACATTCAAAAAACTGTCCAATTGTCCTGCAAATGATGTAATTTCACCATCTTCATCTATTGCCGATGAGCGGACAGCGAGCAGATAATCACCGACAGAAAATATTTCACGTGCTTCTTTCAGTTCATTTACCAGCGTTGGGTCCTGGTCAGAACTAAAGGCGCAAGGAAGAATTGTCACGAAACTGGGAACCAGAAATCCTGCTGATTTCAGTCGGGCAAGATTGGCAGCTTTGTTGCCTGTGATCCTGGGTTCGTGCTTTTCATATTCAAGAATTATGTTTTTCATACTATCGCCTTGTTGTGCTCAAAATGTTTTCGAGAAAACTGCAATCATTGAGGGTGCCGTCCCCAATGCCAGATAGGTAAGGAGGGTCCAGATACCTGAGAAACTTTCGAAAGACTTTCCGCTGCTAGAATTCTTGATGAATCTCAGGGCAACCAGAACTGCACCTGCCGCGAGAATGCATACCAGCACGATTATCGGTATTGCAAAACCTAGTTTTGCAGCAGTGGCGATGGCCAGACCGCCTGATGTTGCGAGAGCCGCAAGCCAAGCAAGTACAGCCGGGCGGCGCCCCCAAGCAGACGTGTAACTTGTCACTCCAGGTTTTTCTTCCTGCCAGGATTTGATTTTGCGCCCTATTTCGATAATCACGCCGTTGCAGAAACTGACGGCAAGAAAAAGCCATAAGCCGGATGGTGGCAATGTGGTGCTCTTCATCCAGTCGAATGCTGTCACGAAAAGGTCGACGAAGAGCAAAATCAGCATGTGCGTCCACAAGTAAGTGAATGGACGCTTCTTCAACCAGTCGCCGGCGAAGAATTCGACGCTCATCAGTGCAAAATACATCCAGGTGAGCAGAAGAGGCAGCAGCAGATTTTGCTCATATGTATAGGCGAGAGCCAATTGAATTGCCGCGCCCAGGACACCGAGAGCAGCTAGTTCCTTTAAGCTGATTAAACCGCGTGGCACCGGACGCTCCGGTTGATAGCGGCAATCTTCTTTATGATCTTTGAATTCATCGGCGACTCTCAGCTGAAAAAAGAGAATTAGAGAGCAGATATAAGCTGCCAGAAAAGCGAGTGCATCGGGCAAGCCTTCCTGCCCTCTCATCATTTTGGAAATACACAGTGCCGAATATGAAAATGCAGCGACTATTGCTCCGTATTGGATAAGTGGGAAGCGTTCTTTCTGGTAGATGAGCCAGCGGTTTGGTTTCATTGCGGTTTTTTGAACTGACAGGTGCGCAAAACCAGCGGTCGATCCGGTATGGCTCCACCACTGTGCTAACAGACTCATTCTAAGATGACATGTTTCCGTCAATCGGCTGTATGCGATCACTTTGCCGACTGATCTGCTTTGTCCAGAGTTTTCCCCAGCCCAGGGTTGAACTTTTTGAAGCAAAAATACGTCTTACATTCTAGATAAAGTACCTGCAGGTTTTTGCGGGGTAAAACATTAAAAGGATGTATGAGGTAGTCGGCGATGTCCAAACTAAATTCGCATCTGCTTTTCATGTTCGCGATTTCCTGTTTTTTGGCAGGACCGGCCCAGGCTGCACCAATGTCGACCAACGAGATGGTTGTCCTGCTCAGAGAAGCAAAAGTGGTGAGCCCCGGCTGCAGGCTTGATGTTCTGCAGTCGGACCAGGAAGTCACGGTGATTACCAGACGCACGCCAAAAATGCTTGATGACGACTGTAAGATTAAGGCAGTCCTCATGGCCAAAGCTCTTATGGACGCACAACCAAAGCAGCTGGCGGCCGTAAAAGTCATCTATACGCTGGACGCTCAGAGCGCGGTCAGCCGTGTGGTTGTCGGCGCTGGCGACGTGCAATCGTTCGCCAACGGCGCGATTACCGAAAAGCAGCTCCTGGCTTCGCTCGACCTTATAAAAGAGTCAAGCGAGGATAGTGAAGGGGGCAAAGCATCTGTCGTAGCGGGACCACAGAAAGAAAGACGTGCGATTTTGCAAGCTCGAATCGAGTCGCTCAAGCAAGGTGGCACCGGCGTGGCGCCTTTCCAGAAGATGTTTGCCGATATTGAAGACTTGACCAGGGCCGGAAAAGCGAAAGAGGCTTCGCAGCTGATCAGTGATTTGAGCACGAAATTAAGCTCTCAAGAAGCATTGCGCGACCAAGCCAAGCGCGTGGGAGAAGGACGAGGCGTCAAGGGCAACCAGGGAACGACAAATGACGACAAGTGGCACCCGGGCGCGGCACTTCAAGCCAGCCGGAACGCTCCGCTCAATAGCAGCGATTTTCAGACCCGTATTGGCTGGATGAAGAGTCGTCTTTCAGAGCTGGAAAAGAGCGGTGTTTCCACTGCAGACTTGCGCCAACGTCTCAATGACGCGGAGCAGCAAGGTCCACGCCTTACCGCGCAGCAAGCTAATGCCAGGCTCGAAGATATTAAGTGCCGAATCATGCAGGCCTGCCAGCAGCGTTTTCCAAATGCCGGCGGGTGGCGCAAATAGCCGGAGGAAGTCGAGATCGCAGACCAGATCGATTTGAATAATCAACCGTTTGCGGAGGCTGACTCCCCGGTGGCGTCTGCGTCTTCTGCTGAAGACACCGATGCTGTAGATCCCATGATCGGCTATTTGCTGGATGGTCGTTACGAATTGCTCGAGGTGATCGGCTCTGGCGGGATGAGCATCGTGTATAAGGCTCAGCTCAAAAATGTCAACAAACAGTTTGCTGTGAAGACCTTGAACATCCAGGTGCAAACCAGGGATAAGGTGCGCGAGCGTTTTCACCGCGAAATCGATCTTTTGCTGAAGCTGGAGCATCCTCACATAGTCTCGGTACAAGACTGTCTTTATGGTCCGAATTTACAGCCTTACCTGGTGATGGACCTTTTGCGCGGCGTAACTCTGGAGCAAGAACTGGCAAAATCCGGTCCACTTCCATGGGAAAGAGTCAGGAAGATCATGATTCAAGTTTGCGCGGCTGTTAAGTATGCGCATCAGCACTCTGTAGTGCACAGAGATTTGAAACCGGGAAATATCATTCTTCTGGAAAACGAAATCGACTTTGTGAAAGTGCTCGATTTCGGATTGGCTCTGATTGGTGAGAATACGCGCAAAATCACGCAGTCGGGAGAATTCTGGGGAAGCCCTCCCTATGCCAGTCCGGAGCAGGTCAAGGGTGACAGCACAGCGGATGCGCGTTCCGATATTTACTCTCTTGGCTGTGTGATGTATGAGCTTCTTTCTGGCAAAGACCCTTTTCACGGTGCCGGACTATATGAATTACTCAGTAAGCACGTTAATGAAAAACCAGCACCACTGGCGGTGACAAATCCTGACGTAAAAGTTGCACCTGAGATGGAGCAGATTGTATTTAAATGTCTCGAGAAGAAGCCGGAAGATCGATTTCAAACCATGGCCGAATTGCAGCAAGTACTGGAGAATTTGCTTTCCAATTCCGGTCAAATTGTTACTTCATTTACTGAAGAGCCGTCAATCAAAGAACGGTCGCCCAAGAATGTCGGCATGTTTTTTGCAGCTGCCTTTCTCGCCCTTATTCTCATGCTCGTTTTTTTCTTCCTCAAACCCAAGCAAGAGCCGCGACCTGATTCGGCGCTGGAACCGCCTGAACAATCCAGATTAGAAAAGCAGCCGGCTGGCTCAACTGATTGGCCGGCAACGAAATCGTCAAAGAAGCCACCGCCTGCGCGCAAACCGCCAGTGCCTGCAGTTGCTGTAAAGCACAATTCCAAGCCCGCGTCGCGAATATCCTCGAGGCAGAGCGTCAAGCCGGCTTTAAAACCGAGCGATCCTTTTCTTCGCTTGAGGGAGCATCTCTCTTCCGGTGCAAAGAGCGAATGAGCCTTTATCTTCTTATGAATCGAATCACTTTCTGCTCGTTGTCCACTGTGTATTCATAGCCCTGGTAGAGATCTTGCCCGACCAATGGTCTTCCCAACGAGCTATAGCTGGCTGTGACATCGCAATCGTACTTTTCGATCGGTCCCATTTTGATTCGCTTGACCTTGAATTTTACTCCGCTGCCACTGCCTGTGACCCCTGAGTGTGTTACTGCCTCGCCGTCTTCGGTGGAGAGATTGAGGGCTTTTACATCGTTCATCCCCATGCTGATTGCCGAGGCTGAATTGCCTGTGTCGAAATACATAGGATAGGCGCGACCGTTCACCTCGACGTTTACGAGCATCTTCGGACCTTCCCAGGTGAAAGGCACGGTGTATCCGGCTCCAGCCGAGGCACCGCCGCTGGCACCTTTTCTCCTCAGTCTGATAGCTCCGGCATTGCGGTCTATCGAGTAATCGAAATCTTGAATGAAAGACTGACCGCAAAGAGGCGGAGCCGAATTATAGGAGAGCACTTTTATTGGGAAGTTTTGCCGCAAAATAGTACCGATTTTTACATCGGCAGGCATCATCCAGTAAGACTGCATGCTTGCGTTGGATGACCCGCCCGATTCGCCTGCAGCTGGTCCTTCGGGCGGTCTGATGCCCATCTCTTGCAACTGGTTTTTCCCAACAACGATGCCGGTCGCGCCAGTGTCGAAGATCATTTTTATAGGTCTATTGTTGATATAAGCATCGATTCTAAGTTCGGCGTCACCCTTCTCAAAAAAGATAGTGGCTTGTTCGGGCAGATTAGACGTCGAATAGCTGCGCACCGAAGAACCAGAACTACCGCCGCTGTACGTCCTTACGGAGTTTTGCGCATTGGTGCCGGAGCCGGCAGTCGAATTACCTGTACCTGCGACAACTTGCGCAGCCATTCTGGCGGCTTGCGAGCCTGGGAATTTCTTGAGTATCAACTGGTAATTGACCAGGGCGTCGGCGGTTTTGCCTTGATAGTGTTGGCAGACCGCCAGGCAGTACAGAGCACTGGAGTTATTTGGTTCCAGGCTTACTGCTTTCTTCAGCAGTCTACCTGCCTCTTCAAAGCGTTTTTCGCCAAGGAGTTTCACCCCCTTCTGGTATTCATCAGAAGCGAGCGCTGACTGCAGGGAAAGCCCCCAAAGGCTTACCAGTGTAAGAAGAATCCAGAGTTTCCACTGTCGCATTTAGATCTTCCTGACGTCCTCAAATCTCTTTTACCCGCTCGGACAAGCAAGCTGATTAGTTGAAAGGTTCAGGCTAAACGGTCCATTCTTCCTTTCTTTCGGGCGGATTGAGCCGCTTTATAGATAGAAGGAAACCGATGGACGACATATCGACGAGCAGGGCTGTACCCCCATAGCTGAGGAATGGCAGAGGCACACCTGCAACCGGCATAATTCCAATGACCATGCCGATATTGAGGAAAACGTGGAAAAGAAACATACACATGAGACCCAATGCCATCAGACTGCCGGCCGGCTCGCCTCTGGCTTGATGGGCAATCATGAGGGCGCGGATGCAGATGCAAGCGTAAGCAAGAACGACAAGAGCGGTAAATTTGAAGCCCCACTCTTCTCCCACGACTGCAAAGATGAAGTCTGTGTGTCTTTCCGGGATGAAAGCTCCCTGGCTCTGATTGCCTTTGCCCAGTCCGGCTCCTTCCGGTCCGCCTGAGCCGATGGCAATAAGACTTTGCAAGATGTGGTAGCCGGAGCCGCGCGGATCATCATATGGATTGACGAAACTGGTCAGACGCTTCTGCTGATACTCCTTAAGAAGTCCCCACATGTGCGGGCGCATTTCGCCGGCTGCATAATTGCCGCCGCAAATAATGAGGACCATGAGCAGGCGAATCCAGAAATTCCAGTTGGAAGTACGCCAGAAGATGAGGAGAATGACGCCCAGGACACCGATGAAATAGAGCCACCAGGTCGGGTTGACGGCATTGAGGATCAAGCTGATAAGAGGCGATGTCAGAGCCAGGACATCACAGATAGTGGCACCGGCCCAGAAAGTCATGCCAAAGAAAACCGCACCGAAAGTAAGCGATGTGCCCAGGTCAGGCTGTTTGAATACGAGTACCGCGGGCGGAAGAATAATGGCAAGGACTTTGAAGATATCGAAGAAAGAACGAATCGGGCGCGTGCTCATCCAGGCCGAAAGAGTAAATATGACGACCAGCTTGGCGATTTCCGAAGGCTGCAAGGTGATAGGTCCGAGAGCCAACCAGCGCTGCGCGCCTTGCGCCGAGTGACCTTTGACCATGACGGCGACAAGCAATATCAAATTGACCACGTACATTATCGGTACGGTCCATTTGTTGGTCAAAAGCTTGTAAGGCATGCGGCTGAATGTGATTAGAAGAGCAAGCCCCACCCAGGCGAATTCAAGCTGCTTCTGGTAATAGCCGGCTGTGTGGACCGAGTATTTGAGCGTGCTCAGACCGATGAAAATGAGAAAAAATGTGCAAGCGAGAATTATCCAGTCGATTCCCGTGACGAATCCGAAAATCTGCTTGAGAGCAACGTTAATGGGTAGTGGTCTGGAAAGAGGAGAGTTCACATTCTTCCTTTTGCGCCGCGCCTATAATTATGGCAGCCGGAGCCGAAAATTAGAAAAAAGAGACGGAGAAACAAACGCTTCTCCGTCTCTTGAATTTGAATTGACGTTTTCTGACCGCGGCTGCTTGACATCAATTGAGGACTTAAGATGTGAAGCCGCCCCTGCGGTCGAACGGCGGGTAATCCGTTCTGTCAGCTGTCAGATTCTCAGCACTTCGAGCGGACGAGTCGGAAATTGGCAATCAAAGCCGCTTTTCGATCCATTTGCTGAAGGTCGAATCTGGTAGTGTCCGGTTCTAAATCGAAATACCGGGCGACTACAGCCGTCAATTCTTCTTCCAGAACTTCCAGTTTGCCTGCAGGCAGCTCGAGACGGTCATGCACGAGCATATTGCGCATGCGGTCTTTAGCCGTTACTGCGGCTGTTCCGTTGGGAACCTTGAATAGCCATTCTAAGAGTTGCATTGATCTGGGTTCCTCCAATTAGACGCGAACCGGATTGAAGAAATTGACGATCTTGGTCACCCAAGTGTCGGTCTTCGCGTCCAAGTCCATGAAGGGAACCTCTTCACCACGCAAGCGACGGGCAATATTGCGGAATGCCAGTCCGGAGCGGGTGTTGTCCGTGCCGGAAACCGGCTCGCCTTTGTTGGTGGAGATGATGATGTCCTCGTCCTCAGGCACTACGCCCAGGAGCTTGATCGAGAGGATCTCGAGCACATCGTCAACGCCCATCATGTCCGCATTGGCGACCATTTTTGGTCTGATACGGTTGAGCACCAGGCGGTACTGGGTGATCTCGTCCTTGCGTGCTTCCAGAAGACCGATGATGCGATCGGCGTCGCGAACAGCGGACATCTCGGGAGTCGTTATGACGATTGCTTCTTCCGCGCCGGCGATGGCATTCTGGAATCCACTTTCGATACCGGCCGGGCTGTCGATGAGGACAAAGTCAAACATCGACTTCAGCTCTTCGCAGAGCTTTTTCATCTGGTCTGCATCCACTGCGGTCTTGTCGCGTGTTTGCGCAGCGGGCAAAAGATTCAAGTTAGGCATGCGCTTGTCTTTGACGAGTGCTTGCCGAAGCTTGCAGCGTTCTTCGACGACGTCTACGAGGTTGTAAACGACGCGATTCTCCAACCCCATCAAGATGTCGAGGTTGCGCAATCCGATGTCCATGTCTACCAGGCAGACGCTCGCTCCTGTATTAGCGAGTGCGACGCCTATGTTCGCGGACGCGGTGGTTTTCCCGACGCCGCCTTTTCCTGACGTTATTACTATTACTCGACCACTCATTCTGTTTACCCGTTTCGCTTGCAGTTACTCAGTTAATTAGTTGGGGGACTACCTGGAAAAACTTTTCAAAATTGTGGATTGAATTTGAACACCTTGATCTTTCCGTCAACCACTCGAGCTGTTTCCGGCCCGTGGTGATTGTCGTAATGAAGCCGATTCTTGTCGGGCGAGCGAGCAAATGACTCGCCGATGCGAATTTGAATCGGCTGCAAGCGCAGTGCTCGAATTTCGGCATCGTTATTGCCGCCTACTCCAGCTCGTGCGATGCCTCTCAGTGCACCCCAGACGGTGATGTCTCCTTCCGCCACCACTTCGGCGCCGGGATTGACATCGCCGATGATCACCAGGTGACCCTGGTGGCTGACGCTCTGGCCCGAGCGCAGCGTCTGTCTCAAATACATCACGCCGGCATGCACAGAACCTTCTAACTTTTCCTTTGTCTTGGCAGACTTGGAGGGCTTCTCGGCTTGGGCAGGGGCAGGGGCTTCTTCTTTCGGTTCGAAATCCACTTGAATCTCAGGACCATCCTGTTGAACGTCTTCTGTGATCAACTGATTTTCGCTGGGCTCGTAGAATACGGTGACTGTCGATTCTTCATCGACATTTACCGATTCGTCTACCCAATCTTCATCTTGGGGATTTTCCGGAACTTTGATTGTCATCGCGGGCAGTGTCATGGGTTTTCCATCGCCCAGGACGACTCCATGCTCCAGAAGCGCGCCACGGGTGAGTGGCTGTTGCGCAAAAACTTGGTACGGATACACACCGACGCCCTTGGCGAGCGCGAGTATATGCGCAACTTGTGTGGAGGTCAGCTCCAGATCTCCCAGATTAAGCGCCACATTGACGCCCTTCCAGAATTGACTGGAAACCTGCAGAGTCGACGACAGGTGACTGACTGCTTCCTGCATGGAAGCGCAGCCGCCCACATCTATTAGTACGCCTTGGTCCGGTTGACTGATGATAGCTATTTTAGACATGGGAGTTCACACCGCGTCCTGAATCATTGTTATAGTCGGCGAATCGGTATTGATTTGATTCGTTTACAAATCGTATGAGCTGGAAACCCGCACGTCAAGCCAGTTGAGATACTGAGTGGATATACATCAGTCGATTTATTCGATGACAGAAGAGTAAGGAATTGGCTATCTCCGCGGCCATCGCGTATTTCGTAAAAGATAAGAGAGTTTTGATAAACAGAATATTTTTCGAGGATCCTGATCGATATGTCTTCCATGTCCTCTGAGCAAAACCAGCAGCCGGTGCACTTTACGAGAGCTATGGGGTTGCTAGACTCAACTGCGGTTGTAGTCGGCTCAATGATCGGCTCTGGGATATTCATCGTATCTGCAGAAGCATCGCGCCATCTGGGAGCGCCCGGGTGGGTTCTTATCGCCTGGCTTCTGGCGGGTATACTCACGTTTGTAGGTGCAGTGTGCTACTCCGAGCTATCTGCTATGCATCCGCAAGCGGGTGGACAGTATGTGTTTTTGCGTGAATCCTTTGGAAAGTTGGCGGCATTCTTATATGGATGGACACTGTTCATGGTCATCCAGGCAGGCACTATTGCCGCTGTCGGTGTCGCATTTGCCAAGTTTCTCGGGGTCTTCTTTCCGACTGTCTCCAAGCAAACAGTGTTTTTTTCGATCGCAGACTTTTCGTTTACGGCACTACAACTGGTATCTATTCTTGTAGTTGCTCTGCTTACAGCAATTAATTGCCGGGGCATTACTGCGGCGAAATTTATCCAGACGACTTTCACCGTCACAAAAGTGGCGGCGCTGGGCTTACTGATTATTCTCGGCGCTTTGAGCTTTGGAAAATACAACGGACTGCAAGCGAATTTTTCCTCTTTCTCTACTTTTTTCACGCCGGTTGATTTGCAGGGCAATGCGCTGGAAGGGCTGAAACTCCTGGGCGTAGTTTCTCTGGCTATGGTTGGTCCTTTGTTTTCCAGCGACGCCTGGAACAATCTCACATTCACAGGTGAGGAAGTGAAAGATCCGACCAAGACTCTGCCGCGCAGTTTGATGTTAGGAACAGCGCTTGTTTCTCTGCTCTATTTATTGACGAATGTCGTATACATGCTTCTCATTCCTCTGAAAGGAACCGAGGGCGGTGCAGATGTAATTGCCCGCGGTATTCAGTTTGCAGCAGAGGATCGCGTCGGAACAGCTGCAGCTGAAATCATCTTCGGCTCAGCAGGCGTCTATATTATGGCCGCCGCCATTATGATTTCTACTTTTGGTGCCTTGAACGGAATTATTTTGGCCGGTCCCAGAGCCTATTACGCGATGGCCCGCGACGGTCTGTTCTTCAAGAAGTGTGGAGAATTAAACGCCACTACTCACGTACCGACATTCGGCTTGGTTATGCAAGGGGTGTGGTCCTGTCTGCTCTGCCTGTCCGGGCAATACAGCAAATTGCTCGAGTACGTAATATTTGCTGCGCTTCTTTTCTATGTTTTGACTGTAGCCGGGCTTTTCGTAATGCGCAAGAAGTATCCGAACGCAGAGCGTCCATACAAAGTCCCGCTCTACCCGCTTTTGCCTGCACTGTATCTGGTGCTGGCTTCGGTTGTGATGATAGGGCAAATCTGTCTCTCACCCGGTTACAGTGGAGCCGGCTTATTGATCATTCTTTCCGGTCTGCCTGCGTATTTTATCTGGAACCGCTCGGCGTCTACGGATAAGAAGGGCTGACAGCCGTTATTTGGCCGCTCCGCCAAAAAGGTGTTTGGCTAGCGTCTCTGCTGCCGAATGTGGATCGACTTCATGATCGACCACTTTGCTCAGCATCATTTGATTTTCGCCCGGTGTCTCCAGCGCCGCTTTTAGATTGTCGCGCGCCATGCCGGCGACAAGCTCCGCCAGCTCGGCTTGCACTTTCGATTTGCGGCGCTGTTTCAATTCGCCTGATGTTTGCAGGAATTCTCTGTGCTGTTTTGCCGCTTCCCAGACTTGATCCACGCCTTCGTTGGTTTCGGCCACGCAGGTGATCACAGGCGGACGCCAGTCATTTGAAAAGGAAGCTAATTCCAGGCTTGCCATAATGTCGGTGGCGGTTTT
>CAZBOX010000053.1:0-27736 GCA_964493595.1 uncultured Candidatus Obscuribacterales bacterium
AGAGTCTCGCGCATCTTCTGGCTGCCCAGGTGATTGAGAGCCTTGTAGGCATCAGGGAAGAGGAAGACACGCTTCAAATCTACTGTCTGTCCTTTGGTGCTTACCATTTTGTTTTCTCCCTCTTGTTTGCAACGAATACTGTTGTTTCCGGTTTGTTTGGATGCTTCAGTTTCTAAATCAGATGCTTGCTACTGCCTGAGCTGCAGGAAGATCTCGCTGGACGTTTCCTCGATAGCTTTTGCGGAAACATCAATAACGTGACATTTGAGTTCGCGGAAAATCTTCTTTGCGTAGCGCACTTCCTGGCGAATGCGGTCCGGATCTGCATAGTCATTTTCGCCGCGCATGCCGAGTACAATCGCTCTGGTGGTGCGAATCTCCTGCAATAGATAAGGGTCAATCGCCAGCCCGAATATTTTTTTCGGATTGATTTGAAAGAGCGCCAGCGGTGGATCTACACCATATACCAGAGGCACGTTTGCCGCCTTCAATCCATAGTGGTGCGCCAGATACATGCAATTCGGAGTCTTGCTCGTTCTCGAGACACCGACAAGGACAATATCGGCTTGCTTGATTCCGTCAGGATTCTTGCCGTCGTCGAATCTTATGGCAAAGTCAACAGCCTCGATACGCTTGAAATAGCTCTCGTCCAACAAGTGCAGACGACCAGGCTGCGAAAGCGGAGAAGTTTGCGTAATGCTGGCGATGCGAGAGATGAGAGGACCTAGTAAATCAACAGTCGGAATGCTGAACTTCGCAGCCTCAGCCTCGAGCGTTTCTCTGTACTCGGGCAATACCAGCGTATAGGCGATTACAGCTCGGCCGTTTGCACATTCTCGGACCAGCCCTGCCAATTGCTGGCAACTCTTCACTTGCGGCAATCGATAGATAGAAGCACGTCCAGGAGGAAACTGCACGAGCGCAGCGCGTCCAACGGCTTCGGCGGTTTCACCGGAAGAATCGGAAAGCGTGAAGACAACAAGTTCTCTGGCATCCTGTGCCAGTTTCTTGGCTTCGTTGACGGCGGATTCTGTATTTTCCAATGCTAGCTCCAGGATAAAAACTGCAAGCCAACCTAGCCCGGGTGAGCGATCGCCTTCTATACGAAAACAAGAGTTTTAGCTCCTGAATTCCGGAATTCGGGCGCATGTGAAAGTTTGGCATGCCGGAAGCGGCTAAGAGCCATTTGCATCTATATCTTTAAGGAACGGATTTAGGCTAGCTTTTCGAAAGCGAAGCCGGCGCACCCAGCCCGCGCAAAACATGCAGCAAGTCCACGCCGGCAGACGTAACTTTGATGAGATTACCCTGGTTGACCCGCGGAACACTTATCGAAGGGCTGTATTCAATGGCTCCGAAATATTGGGACTTGACGTTATTCATAATGGCCAGCTCAAGCTCGGACTTCGTCAGTTTGAGCTCATTGGCAGCCCCGTACTCGGTGGTCTCGACCGTTCCTACACCCACCAGGCGCGCATCTCGCGAACGCAGGAATGTGGCGGCCAGCATGATCTTCTCAAGAGCATCCTTGTTGTGCTTTGCAATGAGAATGCACGGTAAGCCGAGGTCGCAGGCGAACGAAGCGGAGTCCTTCCACTGCGAGCTGATTGTTCCGGAGCCGGTATTTTCGAACATGATCGGTGTCGCCGGTGAGCCCGGCATCTCGACAAAAGTCAGGTGTTGACGAGAAGTGGTCATATTGGCAGCTTGCTTCCAATTTCCTTCTTGCACCGAGCTGTACTTATCCATAATGACAATCGGATAATTTACAGGGGTGTGGGTGATTGAGCTTATGAAAGCCAGCTCGTTTTCGGCGTCTCGCCGCGAGGCCATTACAAAAGGTTTTATCGCTCTAGTAGGAAAGCCTTCATCACGTAAGGCTGCTGAAAGACCGGTCATAAAAATGGTTTTGCCGCAACCGGCTTCGGTGCCAAAAACAGCCACCCCGAAGGCGAATTCACGCTTGAACTGGGCTGCGGATTCGGCTTCACCGGCTCGAGCCTGCGGCCATCTGTCGTTGGTATTCTTATCTTGCATGCAGCCACTATAGTACCTATTTCGATTGTCGAAAAGACACTTAAGGGTGGTTGTTTGAAGCTTTAATTAGTGGCCTATCGCCACCGAGGCCGATTGGTTGACCTTGACTTTAAGAAGGTCGAAAGCTGCCTTCAACTGTTTATCTTTGAAGTCTTCCGGCTGCCTTTTCACCTGAGGACCTTCGGGATCATTCCACCAGCAACCCTTGCCGGCTTTGAGATCGTCGTCCGACAATTCAACAACCTGGTCAGGCGTAATGCCTTTCTTGTTGATGTCTATGTCGGCAGGAGTGAGATATTTCGCGATCGTAATGTTGACGCCGCTGCCGTCCTCAAGCCGGTTTATACCTTGAACGAGTCCCTTGCCGAAAGTCTTTTGTCCGACAAGAATAGCTCTGCCGTTATCTTTCAGCGCGCCCGAGGTAATTTCCGATGCCGATGCACTGCCCTTGTTGATCAAGATACAGAGTGGCTTTTTGCAAAGTTGATTGCCGTCGGCGGTTTGCGCCGTCTTATAACCATCGCGGTCGACAGTAGAGACAATGTTGCCATGATCGAGAAACATATTTGCAATCTCGATTGCATTGGTCAAAAGACCGCCCGGATTTTCTCTCAGGTCGAGAATCAAGCCTTTGGCTGTAGACAGTTTGACTATCGCCTCTCGCATCTCGCGATTGGCCTGCTGCGAGATGAAGCTGGAGAGCCTGATATAACCGATGTCACCATCAAGCATTTTTACGGTCTGAACAGCTTTGATCGGGATTTTCGCACGCATGACAGCCACTTTCAGCCGGTGCTTGTTACGAACTATAGTCAGATTGACCTTGGTATTCACAGCACCGCGGATATGCTTGGCGGCTTCCTCCACGGAATAACCTTTGGTCGAAACTCCGTCGATCTCGACAATCTCATCGGAAGACTGCAAACCGGCTTTCTGCGCGGGAGTATCTTCAATCGGAGCAATGATTATGATGTTCTGCACCTTATCCAGACCAATCTGAACGCCGATTCCGCAAAGCTCCGCATGAATCTGGGAATTCTCGTCATCGAAAGCATCATTGTCTAGAAAACGTGTATATCTATCTCCCAGGCTGGCGAGCATAGTCTCGATAGCCTTATGAGCGTCATCCGTCGTCTTCAGCTTTCCGTCGTAGCGGTGCCTCCAGATGTCCCAGTTCTGCCCGTTGAACTTGTCGTCGACGTAGTCGTCTTTTATCAGCCTCCAGACCTTGTAATAGATCTGGTCTGGATCAGGCTTTTCATCAGCCTTGGCACGGCCCAGCGTCCTGGATGCATCAAAGGGATAGGCGACAATTTGCCGCTCGTTGGCAGCAGCTTGAAGAAACGGAAAGGAACCAATCAGCGTTATTAAGGCAAATAACGAGAAAAAGAAAAAATGCTTCCGTGCTGTTTCCATTACTTTGATTTCCAGTTGATGGTGCAATTTGTTGCGTATTTGCTGGTTTTTCGCTCGATGTTTCCCGGCAAAGCCTTGCTCAGGGGCACATACAGCCCTCGTTATATACCCAGTGGCGCGATTTTTTAGACATTTTTAGAGGATTCGAGCCCGCTTATAGCCGGTTTTTACTCTATTCGGCTGCCCTGACGCGGGGGTGATACTATAGGCTACCTTGTCGAAATTTGACTTGCCATGTGGTTTCCCCTGATTTGAGATTGGAGTAAAGACTCAAGTGACTGACAAAAGCGAAAAGGTTGCAGACATCGGAGTGTTTGGTGGTTCAGGCTTCTATAAACTCTTCGATAAGTACGAAGAGAGAGCCGTCGAAACGCCATACGGAGCTCCCTCCGACAAATTAGTTATTGGCACGATGGCCGGCAAGAAGGTGGCTTTTCTTCCAAGACACGGCGCCAGTCACCAGATTCCGCCACACAAAATCAACTACAGAGCTAATCTCTACGCCATGAAGTCGCTAGGGGTGACGCGCATAATTTCGCCTTGCGCCGCCGGTTCGTTGCAGACTCATGTCGCCCCCGGCACTTTCGTCGTCAGCGATCAATATGTAGACCGCACGTCTGGGCGTATCGACACTTTCTATGACGGTCCGATCGCAACTCACGTCTCTGCGGCCGACCCTTACTGCCCTGAGCTGCGGCAACTCGCTATTGCGGCCGGACGTAAAGCCGGTATCACAATGCACGAGAAAGGAACGGTCGTTGTCATTCAAGGACCGCGCTTCTCCTCTAAGGCTGAGTCGAAGTGGTTCACATCCATGGGCTGGGAAGTAATCAATATGACCCAGTATCCTGAAGCTCATCTGGCTAAGGAATTGGAATTGTGCGTCGTCAATATTGCCCTCATCACCGACTACGATTCAGGTTTGGTAGGCGATGTCGAGCCCGTTTCACACAGCGAGGTCGTGAAAGTTTTCGGAGAAAATATCACCAAATTGCAGGCGCTGCTGGTCAATTTGATTGAGGAGATCAAGCCCGAAAGAAAGGGCTGCAAGTGCTCAGAGACCCTTTCTCACGCACGTATTTAGCCTCTAAGCCGACGCCTTGAAACAGGCAGTCATTTACCGCGTTATGGGCAAAAACTTTGCAATTCCAGCCCCTTTTAAGGGTTGGAATGCCTTCACCTGTTATGCTTGGCACTTGTGCCCCGGCGGGAGCCTATCCTCACGGGCGCAATGGAAGTGGTAGCAGAAAATTCGCGAATGCCGACACTTACAGTCAACCATCTGGTAGCAGTTTTAGCTCTTATACTGTCCGCCGCGACGTATCTGATGATGAAACGGTACGGGCTTCCGGATAAGGTCTGTGTCGGCTCGGCCATACTTTCCATTCTGGTAGTTTCGATTTTTTGGACTTCGGTCTTGCTTGGAGCTGATGATGACGATGATAGCTAGTTTCTCACACGCCAAACCAGTAAAAGCTGGTCTGACTATTATGCTCGGGTTGACCATTCTATTGGGCAGTCAAGCCTCGACGATAGCGGCTCTTGCTGCCAAACCCAAAGCCAATAGCACCGCCAGAGGTGCAGCAAAAGTGGCGGCAAAGAGAGCGAAAATTGCCGGCAAAAGAGCCGCAAAACTGGCCGCCAAAGCTCCCGCCAAAACCGCCTCTGAAAGCAAGAAGCCGCTCATACCGGTGCATGCCGATTTCAGATTGGAGAACGGATTGCGCGTCGTCTTCTCGGAAGACCATTCGGTGCCGGTAGTGGCAGTGGCAATTCTTTATGATGTCGGTGCAAGAAATGAGAAGAAAGGACGCTCCGGCTTTGCGCATCTTTTCGAGCATATGATGTTCGAGGGATCGGAAAACGTCGGCAAAACCGAACACTTTAAGTATGTGGAAAGTGCGGGTGGCAGCTTGAACGGCTCCACCCACCCGGATTTCACTAATTACTTTGAAAAACTACCGAGCAATCAAGCCGAGCTTGCCCTCTGGCTCGAGTCTGATCGCATGCGTTCTCTCAAATTGACTCCGGAAAATTTCCAGAACCAATTGGAGACGGTCAAAGAAGAAAAACGACTCAATTATGACAATCAACCTTATGTGCCTGCGTCCATAAAGTTCGACGAAATGCTCTTCGACAACTGGGCAAACGGACATCCGACCATCGGTTATTTCAAAGACCTGGAAGAATCCAGCCTCGATGATGTAAGGGCATTTTTCAAGACTTATTACGCGCCGAACAACGCGGTGCTGGTTGTTGTCGGTGACTTCAACAGCAATGAGATGAAGCCGCTTGTTGAAAAATATTTCTCCACCATCCCCAGACAAGAAGCTCCTCCCAAGCCGGAAGTAGCTGAAGGTCCGATGACAAAATCGAAGTATGCAAAGGTCGAAGACAAGCACGCAAACTTGCCTGCATTCTGGATCGGTTGGCGCGCACCCGGAAGACGGGAGCCTGATTATTACGTACTGGGCGTAATTGAAAAGCTGTTGTCGGCCGGCGAATCGTCACGGCTCTATCAGCGCATGGTCAAAGGAGAAAAAATCGCTCTCAAAGCCGACGCCGGTTATGACGAGCGCCGCGGTCCTTCCGGATTTGAAGCCTTTGTCGTCCTGAAGCCTGGCAATACGCCGGAACGCGCTCGCCAGGTGCTTTTCGAAGAGCTGGAAAATCTGAAGAACAAGCCTGTCACCTCTGAAGAATTGGAAAAGGCGAAAAACCAGATTCTCAGAACTTTATTCGCGAACGCTCATACGTCCCTGCAGCGCAGCCTGGGAAGAGCCGAGCATCTGGGAGAATATACACTTTTCTTCGGCGATCCCAAGCTAATCGACAAAGATCTGGAGGCTTACATGAATGTCTCTGCAAAAGATATTCAACGTGTTGCCAAATCACTTTTCAACAAAGATATCGTCTGCATCGTCGACATAGAACCTAAAGAAGGAAAAGAAGAAAAACCCGCTCCGGCAAAAGTGGACGCAGCCGAGGGCAGCGCACCCGAGCCTAGCAAATCTACAACGGCGCCCGAAAAAGCCGATACCGCAACACCTGGAAAGGCTGAAACCGGAACCACCGGCAGTGCTGAAGCGAGCAAAGACACGCCGGCACCTGATACCGGTAAGACGCCGCCAGAGAAGAAAGAATCGGAGGAGTCCAAAAAATAGAAGGTAATCAGAAATAAACAGCCATCTATATTTCAGGACGAACTAGGAGAGAGTAATGAGAGTAAAAGCATTAGCAATGAGTTTTCTCATCGCAACGAGCATACAGGCGCAATCTATATCAACGGCAGCCTGGGCAGAGGACTCTACTGCAAGCCAGCCTGCCGGCGCATCGGAAGCATGGAGAAAGAAACCACCGGAAGCTCCGGCACCGCGTCCTTTTCACCTGCCTAAAATCGAATCGTTCAAACTACCAAACGGACTGTCAGTCCAGCTTGTCGAAGACCATAGATATCCACTCGTAACTATGGCTCTGGGATTGAAAGTAGGCTCTTCGATTGATCCTTCCAAGAAAAGAGGCGTCGCGTCATTGACGGCTCAGATGCTCACCGAAGGCACGAAGAAAAAGACGAGCAAGCAGATAGCTGACGAAGTGGACTTTATCGGCGGCGGTCTAAAAGCAGGCGCAGACAACGATTTCACAATCTTGAGCAGCTCCGTTCTTTCTAAATACACGGACCGCCTGATTGCCGTGTTTGAAGATGTTCTTTTCAATCCGACTTTCCCGCAAGCAGAATTTGATCTGAAGAAAGCCAACCTCATACAAGAATTGGCCATGAAACGCAGCAACCCGGACTTTTTGCTGGAAGAACGCTTTGCCAAAGTGATATTCGGAGAGCATCCATACTCGAGTATCGCGCCCACGCCGGAATCGGTTAAGTCCATAACGAGAGCGGATCTGGAAGCCTTTCACAAGGCCAACTATCTGCCTAACGAATCAGCACTCGTAGTGATTGGCGATTTCGATTCGGCAAAGATTCGTCCTCTTATCAGCAAAGACTTCAGCGAGCAGTGGAAACCCGGCCGCATCGCCAAAACAGATGCGCAGAGCATGCCGACAAGAACCGAGCAGCGCATCTATCTGGTTGACCGGCCCGGTTCAGTTCAATCGAATATAAAGATGGGCAATGTAGGAATTAAGCGAACTGATCCCGACTACTACGCCCTTACTCTGGCCAATCAGATACTGGGAGGAGCGGCGAACTCCAGACTCTTCCTCAACTTAAGAGAAGCCAAATCATTCACATACGGAGCTTATTCCGGTGTGGCAGCAGGCAAGGAGCCGGGGTCTTTTGGAGCGGAAGCGTCAGTGCGTACGGAAGTAACCGCACCGTCATTGCAGGAATTCTTTTATGAGCTGTCGCGCATCCGCAATCTAAAGGTGACCGACAAAGAACTGAACGAAGCGAAGAAATACTTGACCGGCTCATTCCAGCTTGGGCTGGAAACACAAGGCGGTCTGGCACAACGTCTTCTGGAAGGTCAACTTTATGATTTGCCCCGCGATTATCTAGAGACGTATACTGATAAAGTCATGGCGGTGAGCGCCGATGATGTGCGCAACGTGGCAAGAAAACACATTGATCTCGGACATATTGCCATCACTGTAGTCGGGGATGCAAAAGTGATAAAACCGGAGTTGCAGATCTTCGGACCTGTGGATGTCTATGACGTCTCCGGCAAAGTAAGCACGGAGTCGAAGTCGGAGAATCCCGGCTAATTGCCTGGCTCGCATCATCAGAAAGGCCATCACCGCTGGTGGTGGCTTTTTTATGAACTAATTGCGCGCACTATCCGGAATGTCGAGCTGAAAACGCTTGTGAATGGCCAGACGTCCATCGTCGGAAAGATTGTCTTTAGACATTACTACCAACATCGGTGCCGGCAGCCTTACAAAGGTAGAGGTCTGAATGGTCAGCTTCTTGCCGCCCTTAATGTCTTCGCAGTGATATTCGGTGAAATGCGGGTGCTCTATGAAATAGCCGCCATTAGGCGAATGGGAAAGCCCCAGATAGGCGGCTCGCATTATCCGTCTTTGGTCATGCCCGGCCAGGCAGGCTTTGCCGGCTTCGTAAACGGCAGCCAGGCAGGCTTTTTCGTTGTACATACTGGCGAGCCAGATAACGACCACATTACCGATAAGAAGCGCCGCTGCCGTCACCATCAAAAGGGACGCAGCCCTGTCAAAAGCGCGACTTTCTCGCTTTTTCTCAGCTGGTTTTTCAACTGATTCTTCGCTTGATTCCAAGGACGTGACCCCGCAAAGTCGGCGCTCCCCTAGTAAAAGGATAACAGGCTGGCAAATTAAGGCAAGCCCGACTGCCGACAATCCCAGTATCTCACGACGGAATGTTGACCATCTCACCCAAAAAGGGGAGCTCCCGGTAATTTTCAGCATAATCCAGCCCGTAGCCGACCACAAACAGATCTTCAATCTTAAAGCCTGTATAGTCGGCCTCGAGGGGCACTACGCGTCGGGAGGGCTTGTCCAGGAAAGCAGCCATTTTAAGGGTTGCAGGATCAAACTGGTCGCGTAAGTACTCGAGGAAAAACTTGGCAGTCCGTCCGGAATCGATAATATCTTCGACAACCAGAATGTGGCGGCGTTTGATGTTGGGCAGGTCGAGATAGGGAGCCTGGACATTGCCAGAGCTTTCAGTTCCCGAGCCATAGCTGGAAAGTCTTACAAATTCAATTTGCAAGGGCGATTCAATTTCTATCTGCCGGACAAGGTCGGCCAGAAAACAGAATGCGCCTTTCATAACACCTATCACTACAGGCTTTTCCAGGGTGCGAAAATCCTTGCTGATTTCCTGGCCCAGCTCCTTGATGCGAGCCTGGATCTGCGCTGATGAATAGATTTCTTTGATTCCCGCCGTTGCCGTTTCCGTAGTCATTGTTTGCCACCCCTGACTTTGTGTAGTTCAGAACTCGCGTTCGCCCCTTTTCCTCTTCCAAATACCTGGCGCCCCCTTATATAGGTAGCGTCAATCATTCTGTCGTCGCCCAAGAAAACCAGTGCCGAAAGAATCTCGTCCGTGCCATGGTCGAGAATATCTTTCGGACAGGCATTTTTCAAAGTCGGATCAATGACAATGAAATCCGCCTCCTTACCTGCCTCTAGAGAACCCAGGCGATCTTCAAGCTGCAATGCTTTTGCGGCCCCTCTGGTGGCTCTGTAGAATAGCTCCCTGGGTGAAATCCAGATTTTCGGTTGGATAAAATTAGCATCCTTCATGACACCGAAAATCGACATCTGCGGGCCTGCAGCCACGTCAGAGCCCAAGCCGAATTCCACCCTTGCTGCTTTGACTCTTTCAATCGGAAATATCCCGCTCTTCAAGAAGAAATTCGAGGACGGACAGTGAGCAAGAGCACATTGTTTTTTGTGCATCACCTGCAAATCTTCATCATCCAGATGTATCGAATGGGCAAAGACAGAGCGCGCACCACACAGACCGCTGCGATCGTATACATCGAGATAGCTGCGAGAGTCGGGAAAAAGCGAAGCCACCTTTTTCACCTCTTCCAGAGACTCGGAGAGATGAGTGTGCATGTAGGTCCCGGGATTGCTCTGCCAGAGCTTTCCACACTCGTTAAGAAGCTCATCGGTCGCCGTAATCGCAAATCGCGGCGTGAAAGCGTAAAGCAATCTGCCATCATCGTAACCATGCCATTTGGCAGCCAGTTGCTCAGACTCGGATAGTGAATCTTTGCTGCTTTCAAGAAGAGCCGCAGGCGCGTTTCTGTCCATCATTACTTTGCCCATGATGGCACGCAGGCCTTTGTCGGCAGCTATTCGAAAAGCCGCATCTGTTGCCTCTTTATGTACAGTTGAAAAAACAACGGCGAGGGTGGTTCCATTGGCGGCCAATTCATCGAAAAACCACGTAGCGATTTTCTCTGCATGACTGAGTGCGCTAAAGCGCGACTCGGCAGGAAAGATGTACTTCTCCAGCCAACCTAGAAGAGTATCGCCCGATTTGCCTATCTGAGTGACTTGCGGCAGATGGATATGCATATCGATCATGCCGGGCATGATCAACTTTTGTCCGCAATCAACTATTTCAGAGCCGACCGAATACTTCTCCCTGAGCTCGGACCACTTGCCAACAGCCTCGATTTGCCCATTTTCCGAAACAACGAGCGCGCCATAGGGGATGTCACGATACTCGTCATCCTCCACCGGGTCAACGATATGACCCAGATAGACAGTTAAGGCACCGCCGTTCTTAGCGGCGCAGCCGTTATTGGAAACGGAGCCGGACATATGATTTGCCTTTGGACGAATCCAATAATTGTACGGCACCACATCTAATAGAAACACTTGTCATTATCGGCATGATTGGGCTCAATCCCGGTCAAACCTGAGTAAAATCAGAGATGGAAGTTGCATCTGAGCAAAAATGAAGCTTGAACCGGCCGATTGGCAAACACTGCTTCCGGTATTCCGAGAAACATTCAAAATATGGTCACCGGGTCTATCCCGGCGGGATTATCTGGAATATCAAATGAAGCAGGCGATTCATCCATGGGCTCGCCGCAATCTCAGACATCTGACGCTAAACAAGGCAGACAGGCCTGTCTCCAGCCTCAAATTTTCGACAATCGATTTGTAGACTCGTGGACGTCGGTTCAAAATCGGCGGTATCGGTGCCGTTTACACTCAGCTGGAATGCCGCAACAGGGGCTGTGCCTCGCAGCTCGTGGAGCAAGTGATTGATCTGGCGAAGCAAGAAAGCTATGACGGACTGATTCTTTTTTCCGATATAGATTGCCAGTTCTACAGTCGATTTGGATTTGAAGAAATCGGCTCTGCTGACTTGCTTATCCACATTCCTTTTTTAAAAGGAAAGACGGAATTTCCCGAAAACATCTCCTTTGGTGCAGGGGGCGCATTGACCATTCAGGCAGACGGAAATAGTTTCGAGACACGACAGGAACGATTCAGAAAAGAACATCTCGATTATGCGGTGCGCCACTATGGGCAGTGGCTAAGGCGGCAACCTTACGGCATCGTCAGAGACCAGAACTATTTCAGCTATAAGTTGATGCGCGAAACGTTTTTGCACGATCACTCGAAACTCGCCTGGCCAGCACTGAGCATCACAACGGTGAACTGCAACGGAATACCGGGCGGATATGCGATTACAGAAACGGCAGGAGGCGTCCTTAGAGTTTTAGAAATCGCAGCTCCGGCCGACTGCCGCGAAATTTTGTGGACCAGTTTTCTCGTAAAAGCGCTATCCGAAAAATTGCAGAGAATAAGAGCATGGGAGGGTCTGGCAGCTGATTTCTCGCCCAGTTTCAATCTAAAGCAGCTGATAACAAAAATCGGACTCAATCATCTTTTCCCCGACGGATATAAGGGTCAGTTAAATTATTACGAGAGGTCGTGGGGAAAAGGCATGTTGTTGCCCTTTGACGACAAGCTCAACGATCTTCATATGACCGCCCCCTGCCCGCTTGTAGAGCTCGATCACTTGTAGAGGGCAGCAAGATTGATCGTTACGCGCGAAAGAAAAGCCGTTTTAGCTTTCATCAAAAGGGTTTATAGTCACCCTAACGGGTGTCTCCAAATTTCCAATCTCTGGGTATGTTCTCCACTACAGGGCAAGAATTTGCTCGACCTCGCGGAGTGTTTCGATGTCCGACCACCTGGCAAGTCACTTGTTGCTTGATCAACTTCAAGCCGAAGGAACACGTTTTATTTTCGGTTCACTGGCATCTGCCGAATCACCTTTAGTGACGGCGACATACGAGATGCGCTCGGACATTCACTTCCTGTCGGCGCTCCATGACGAGGTGGCTGGATCAATGGCGCTTGGCTACGCGCAAGCATCTGGACGCCCGGGTGTTATGGCGGTTTTAGCAGCGCCGGGCATGGCCAGCGTTCAGACCGCCATTTATACGTCTTTGAAAGCGCGAGTTCCTCTTGTTATTCTTGCCGACCAGCAAGATTCGCAAATTCTCTCGGACGAACCACCGCTTTCCGCCGATCTTCTCGAGATGGCAAAGCCGCTGGCAAAATGGGCCTGCGAGCTGAAAACTCACGCCGAGATTCCAAGACTGATTCGCCGGGCTTTCCATGAGGCGAATTCTCCGCCCAAAGGTCCGGTGGTGATCAGCCTGCCCCACAATCTATTGTTGAGACCATCGGCCGGGCAGGCCATACAGCCGCCGCAGATAAGTCCCCTGGGCTCGGCCGACCCAGCTTTTCTCAAGAAAGCCGCAAAAGCGCTCGTTTCGGCGCAAAATCCATGCATCATTTTCGGCAATGAAGTCTCCCAGTACCGGGCTAGAAAAGAGGCTGTAAGCCTTGTTGAAGTGCTGGGCTGCGCAGCCTTCTGCGAACCGATGCCCACCGGAGTGAACTTTCCGAACCGCCACCCGCAATTTTGCGGCGTTTTACCTATTGATCTGACCAAAGCAAATCAGCTTCTTTCGCCGTTCGATGTTGTCCTCGTTCTGGGAATGCAGACGAGAATTCCGGCTAAAGTCCATGAACCACCGCTTATTCCAGCTCATGCATCCGTGATTCAGATCAATGTCGAGCCTGGACTTGCCGGTAAGACACTGCCCTGCCACCTTGCTGCAGTTGCCGATATCGGTGAAACGCTGTCCAGGATTCGCGCTGAAATTCAGATGGTATCGAATAATGCCTGGGTGGATGTCACAAAACGACGAGCCCACAACACAATTGCCTGGGTTTCGAAACGCAAACAGGAGCTTGAAGAGAGGCTTTCTTATCCCGGACAAAATGCTCCGATTTCACTGCTCTGGCTGCTGAGAATGATCGACGCCGTACGCCCGCAGAAGTCTGTGATCGTCAGCGACCTCGTCAATGACCTTTGCGATCCAGTCCAGGTACTCAACCTGGAGAGCAGCTCTTCCTTCTTCTCTCTCAATTCAGGCGTGCAGGGTTATGGACTGGGAGCAAGCCTGGGCATTCAGTGGGCGTCTCCGGACCATCAAGTGATTGCGCTCACCTCGGACCTCAGTGCCATGGTCGCTCCGCAAGCCTTGTGGACAGCCGCTCACTACGGTCTGCATACCAAATATATTGTCATCAATAATCTGGGAAGAAGCTCATACAATCTGCAATTACTGTCGACACCAGGCAGCCCGCTTCGCGTCCCGCTGGATAACCCGCCTGTCTCCTTCAAGGATCTGGCTACGTCAATGAGGGTGCCGGCCGGGCAAATCAGCATGATGTCGGAACTGGAGCCGGCTCTTCAGCATATGTTTGAAACTCAAGGGCCATTCCTATTAGATGTTCTGGTTTCGGATGCTCCGGTCGGGCAGTCATCACTTGACAAGCGAGAAGCAGTCTCAAACTCTTAGCTTAGCCAGGTCCTATATATAGATTCTTATTGATTCCTTTTGAAACGAGCCGCCGGCGCGCGTCCGTTGATAAAATTTCAACTGTATTTGCGTCCTTTTAGGGTACTCAAACGGTGAAAACACTTGAAGCGAACGCCGCTCAGAAAGTAGAGAGCGGGCGAATTGTTAACGACTTCTCAATTGAAGTCGCAACTGTAAACGGTTCCGGAAGCCAATCTTCGAATACTGTGCTGATGCGCTCCATCTTCCAGATGGGCATCCCGGTTAGTGGCAAGAACCTGTTTCCGTCGAATATTGCCGGCTTGCCGACATGGTTTACCATCCGCGTAAACAAAGATGGCTATATTGCCAGAAAGAAAGAAATAGACATCCTCGTGGCGATGAATCCGCAAACCGCCATGGAAGACGTCAAAAACCTGAAGCCTGGTGCCGTTTGCATCAGCCCGCAAGAATTGAATTTGAATGCCGTGCGCTCTGATGTGAAGCACTATCCAGTGCCTTTCACCGAGTTGGCAGCCAAAGCCACAGAAAACATCAAGTTGAGAAAGCTCGTCACCAACATGATTTATGTCGGTGTTGTCGCTGAACTTCTCAATATTGATCAAGCAGAAATTGAAAATGCCATTCGCCGCCAGTTCAAGAAAAAGCAGTCTGCGGCGGACTTGAACATCAAAGCATCCGACACCGGACGCGAATGGGCCAAAGAAAATATCAAGAAGGACGATCCGTTCTACGTCGAGAAGATGGATAAGACGGCCGGCAAAATCATCATCGATGGCAATGCTGCAGCTGCTCTGGGTTGCATGTTCGCTGGCATTCAGGTGGCAGCCTGGTACCCGATCACCCCGTCCTCCAGCTTGACCGAGTCTTTGATCGACTACATGAAGAAATATCGTGTGGACAAGGAGTCGGGTAAAGCCACTTTCAATATCGTTCAAGCCGAAGACGAATTGGCTGCTATCGGTATGGCGCTGGGAGCAGGATGGGCAGGCGCTCGCGCCATGACATCGACTTCCGGTCCTGGCATCTCTCTCATGGCAGAGTTTGCCGGCTATGGATATTTCACCGAAATTCCGGTCGTAATCTTCGACGTTCAACGTGTCGGTCCGTCCACGGGCATGCCGACAAGAACCTCTCAGGCAGACTTGATCAGCGCCTACTATCTATCCCACGGCGATACGAAACACATCGTCTTGCTGCCGGGCTCAGTAGCCGAATGCTATCAGTTCGCGCATGACTCTTTCGATATTGCCGAGCGCTTCCAACAGCCGGTTTTCGTTCTTTCCGATCTCGATCTGGGCATGAACAACTGGATGTCGGATCCCTTCGAATATCCGAAGACACCGATGGACAGAGGCAAAATTATGACCGCCGAGATGCTGGAAGCAGGCAAAGAATTTGCTCGCTACAAAGACGTCGACGGCGACGGTATTCCCTACCGTACATTGCCTGGCACCAATCATCCGAATGCCGCTTACTTTACTCGCGGCTCTGGTCACAATGAGAAAGCCGGTTACACAGAGCGTCCGGATGACTATGTCAAACTCATGGATCGTCTGCTCAAGAAATTGGAAACGGCGAAAAAGTACATTCCTCAGCCAATCATCGACAAGAATGCCAAGGCGAAAGTCGGCATCATCGCTTTCGGTTCTTCGGATCCGGCTATCGGCGAGTCGCGCGATCAGCTGAGAACGGCGAATCTCGAGACCAGCTATTTGCGCCTGCGAGCTCTGCCGCTCACAGACGACGTAAAGACTTTCATCGAATCGCATGAACGCACTTACATCGTCGAGCAAAACCGCGATGGTCAACTGAAGGACATCATCGTTTCCGAATATCCGGAACTCGCTTTGAAGGTTCGTTCCGTAAGACATTACGATGGTTTGCCGATTGACGCAGGTTTCGTCACCGACTCCATCCAAAGCCAGGAGAAGTAAGAGACATGGTTGCATCTACACCCAAACCCCAAAGCACAAACCGCATCGGTCTGACCTTGGCGGACTACAAAGGTAGCCCTTCCACTCTCTGCGACGGCTGCGGACACGACGCGATTACGAGTCAGATCATCAAAGCGTTTTACGAACTGGGCATTGAGCCGCACAATGTTGCAAAACTGAGCGGTATCGGTTGCTCCAGCAAAACGCCGGCATACTTTTTGAACCGCGCACACGGCTTCAATTCCACCCACGGAAGAATGCCCTCTGTCGCCACCGGTGTCAGCCTGGCAAATAAAGACCTTCGCTTGATCGGCGTTTCCGGAGACGGCGACACCGCATCTATCGGTCTGGGTCAATTCTGCCATCTGGTCAGACGCAATGTTCCGATGATCTATATCGTCGAAAATAACGGCGTTTACGGACTCACCAAAGGACAATTCTCCGCCACCGCCGATCTCGGCTCCAAGCTGAAGACCGGTGTATTGAACGAGCTTCCGCCCATCGATCTCTGCGGTCTGGCTATCGAGCTCGGCTGCGGATTCGTCGCTCGCTCGTTCGCCGGCGATCCCAAACAACTCGTCGCTCTGCTCAAGGCAGCTGCTTCTCACAAAGGAACAGCCGTTCTTGACGTAATCAGCCCTTGCGTCACTTTCAACAACCACGAAGGTTCGACCAAGAGCTACAAATACGCCAAGGAAATGGAAACTCCGCTCCACGAGCTGGGTTACATTCCATTCTTCGAGCAAATCACGGTCGACTACGAACCAGGCACAGTGACCGACATCGAATTGCATGACGGCTCGCACCTGCGCTTGAAGAAGACCGAACGCGACTACGATGCCACCAACAGAGCACTGGCAGTCGAAACAATTGCCAAGGCAGCCGAAGAGAAGCAATTCCTCACAGGCTTGCTCTACATCGACGAGAAGAAAGAGAATTTCACAGACATCATGCATGTCGTGGATACTCCTATCGTCAACATTCCTGATTCACAACTGAGACCGGGCAAAGAAGTCCTGGAGGAAGTGATGAAGGGATTGATGTAATTTCGATTGTCAATCGAAAAGGCACAATCGTGAAACTTCTCGAGGGCGGCGCACCACGCCGCCCTCTTCTTCAACTGAAAGTTGAATCTGAAAATCGAGGTGCTCAATGTCCGGACAATCATGCGAAGCCAGAGTGACAAAATCAGGCAACGTGATAAAAGAATGGTGCGAGTCCAAGATCGGCGATCAAACCGGTCGTGTTTTCGTCATTACGGGCGCCACCAATGGCATTGGCTTCGAGTCTGCTGATGCTCTGGCAGAACATGGCGCGACCGTCGTTCTGGCCAGCAGAAATCTGGAAAGGACAGAGCAGTGTGCAGAAAAACTCAGAACAAAACACGGCAATCAAAATATTCTGCCGGTAAAACTCGACCTCAGTTCTTTGAAGTCCATACATCAAGCGGCAGATACGATCAAAGCCCAGGTCGGCAATATTGATGTTCTGATCAATAACGCCGGCGTCATGGTTCCGCCGTATACCGTTACCGAGGATGGTTTCGAATTGCAATTCGGCACCAATCACCTCGGGCACTTCGCTCTCACAGGACTGCTCCTGCCAAACTTGATGGCTAGTCCAGGCTCTCGTATCGTCACTCTGAGCAGCACGGCTCACTTGCGCGGCAGAATAAATTTCGACGATCTTCAAAGCCAGAAAAGATACATTGCCCATATGGCTTATGCCCAGTCGAAAATTGCCAATCTTTTGTTTGCCTACGAATTACAGAATCGTCTCGACAAAGCCAATGCAAGAACAATATCGGTAGCCGCTCATCCAGGCTGGTCACGTACTGGTTTACAAGTTCACGCCGTCACTAAAGCCTGGGTGCGCACTCTTTTCAGCATGTTCGAGCCGGTCTTCAGCCAGGATGCGCGAGCAGGCGCGCAACCGATGCTCATGGCAGCGACAGACAAGCTCGTGGCCGGCGGCGAATACTATGGTCCGGATGGCTTCGCCGGCAGCAAAGGCAATGCAACCCGTGTCGATTCGAACAAACTTTCGCACGATGCAGCCCTGCAGAAAAAGCTCTGGAAAGTTTCAGAAGAGCTGACCCGAATTATATATCCGGTCTAAAACAGACCTTCGAGCTTGTAGAGCTGTCGCGCATTGCCGTGAAGAATATCGCCGGCAATTTTCATCGCCTGGCCGACATCGAAAAAATCTTGCCGGACAAGCTTTGTTAGAACAGAAGACAGCCCGCGTTTGATTGAATGGGCACCATACCAGTAGGTTTCGGGAATCGTATGTCCATCTGTTCCGGTCAGTATTTTAGATACCGGAGCAATGGAAATGGCGTCATGATAAATCGACTCTATACTGGCCGAAGCGAGAAAACAAGCAAGCGATAAGTCCATATAGACATTGGCATAAAGAGAGGCTAAATAAGCAGCTTCTTTTACAAATGGATAGCAGTGCAGAAGAACGAATTTGACCGACGCGAAGTTCTTATTCTCGAAAAGGCTTCTCAGCAAAAGAGGATTGCTCAAAGACAAATCCTCGTCCGAATCGCCCAGACCTGTATGAATCTGAACTGGAAATTTTTTCTGCCCCGCCAGTTCAAATGCACGCAGCAAAAGGTAATGGTGCAAATTGCTTCGCTCGATACGGAATCCTGATCGGCCGGCAGACGCTCTCTGCTTGAGAGAGGCAAAATCATCCTGAGCCAGTTGCTTTGTGGTATCGAGCAAGCTCAAGCCGCCGCGATAAGCAAGAATTGTCTTCATTGCCACAACGGGAATTTCAGAAGGTCCGTCCAGAAGGGCCAAAAACTTTTCTTCCAGGTCAGTAAAACTTGAGGATGCGATCAATGCCTGTTCCAGATAGCTCTCAATCCTCAAGCAACGAAATACGGGCCGCGCTGTCAGCTGGGCAAATTTTTGCAAGGGCATCGCTTTGCCAGATGAATAGCCGTCATCGATGATAAATGCACCGAGAGAAACATCATCGAAAAGACTGTTTACCAGATCGAATTCTTTCATCGTCTGACGCAATTCGATGAGCTGATTCTCTCCAGTCACATCGAGCAGATAACCGATTTTGCGAATCATATCCATATAAGACAGAGAATTATGGACGTGATTTTGCAACATCTCCATAGTTCGGCTTTCAGTGAAGCACCGTCGCATGTCCAGCGCTTCGAACTGAACAAAATCATTGACTAGAGAATGCGCATGCTGATCGATGATAATCGCGCTTCGTAAATCAATCTCACTCACAAAAATTCCTCACCTAATATCGATTTCTGTGGTGAGCCATTTCAAATTCCGGATTGGCAGCATCGAAGGCACCACATTCGGAGGTTTTGACCGCAGCGTACGTATCGGCAAGTTTGGCACCGAGAATGCTCATCAGAAGCTTGTCCTCTTCCAACTCCATAAGGGCATCCATGAGGCTGGATGGCAGTCGGCGAATTTTGTTCTTCTCCTTATCTTCCGGGCTGAGAGTATCCGGATCTGTAAATATCGGCTCTGGCGGCTGCAGATTTCTTTCCACACCATCTAAACCGGCGGCAATAATGCCTGCCAGAGCGAGATAAGGATTGGACGTTGAATCGACACATTTAATCTCGATATTTGTCGTGGCCATTTCCTGCCCCCAGTACACTGAAGGCACTCTTACTGCTGCTTCACGATTTTCAAAACCCCAGCAAGTGTAGGCGGAAGCCCAGGAACTCGGTTTCAATCGCCGATAGGAATTTACCGAAGGAGCAGTCAATGCCACGAGCCCGGGTAAATGCTCCAGAATGCCGGCGACGAATTTCATACCGAAGACTGACAGACCGCTGTCGGCAAATAATAAATTGCGCTCTCCATAAATATCCCAGGCAGATAAGTGCAAGTGACATCCATTGCCAGGCTGATTATCGAATGGTTTCGGCGCCAGGTAGGCGTCCATGCCCATTTCCAGAGCAACACCTTTCAATGTCTCACGATAGAAAATTTGCCTGTCGCAGGCCTTCATTGCCGGCATATGACTGATACTAACTTCGTGCTGACCATGGCCGAGCTCTGGGTAGTACTGCTCTGTCTCGATCCCCTGTTTGGAGAGTGCATCGATAAAGCTATTGATAAAGCGTGACGCTCTGTTCATTCCCTCGGTAGAAAAACAGAGGCTTCTATCTATAGGTTGGAATACTCCATCGACGGTAGTGCCGAGCATAAATTCCGGCTCGAAAGCAGCCTGGAAACTCACGCCCATATCGTTCGCTTTTTGAATCTGGCGCCTCAAAACCGCGCGCGGACACAATTCCCAGGGAGTGTGATCCAATTCCATCAAATCGCAGATCACAGCAGCCTGACGCTCTGCATAGGGAAGCACGGTCCATGTATCAGGATCCGGAATCAAGCGAATCTCACCGCTGGCACCAAAACCGGTATCAGTCTGCAGCTGGTCGAGCATGTTCATCGCCAGCGTGCCTTTGACCAGACCAATTCCACTTTCCAGCCTCTCTTTAAGATGCACGGCACGCGTTGATTTGCCTCTGATGATGCTGCACAAGTCAGCATAGATAAAACGCACCAGATTGACGGATTGCCTCTGCGCTTCCATCACTATGTCATCGAGAGTTCTTACCTGAATCATCTATCCGGTGGCTCCTCTGTCCTGTAAAAATGTGAAATAAATCGCCAGCGCGAAAATCGCGAAGATTAGACCCATGCAGATTTTCAGAAGCGTCCAGAGAACAGCCGTAAGCTGGGCCCAGAGAAAGGTCTGGAGTAATGAAAGCACAAAAGGCAAAAGCAGATAGACTACCGGCCCGCCGACTATGGAAATCATCCAAAGCCCACGTCTCAGGACTTCATCGTCATTGTAGTCGGCAATCTCATCAAGCCTCTGAATATTTCCTCCGGCTCTCTTAATTTCAAAAGCACGCAGCCACTCGGCGGCAAAATGCTTACACTCGAGGAGTCCTTTGCCCATCAAAAGTTTCCGCCCTTTATTTCTGCTCCTCAACAGACCAATTATAGCCGCGAGCAAGTTGTCATGAGGAAAACAACGGTTTGATTGCCGGGCCGAAGTGGAACAAGAGAGACAAGACACACATAGAAGTGCCGGAATAAGTCCGGCAAAACATTATGGCTAACCCTGCAAAACCGCTCAAACCCTCCACAGTTCTAGGCATCTATTATCTGTCGACCTTTGTCGTTGGAGTAGCTCTGACTTTCCCTGTGACAAGATGCGTGGCGATAGGAGAGATTGGTGCAAGAGGTTCGGCAATTCTCACGCTGTGTTGGAACGTTCTATTCGTCATGCTACTGCCTATGGTGCTGGACTGGGCGGAGCGTCGTTATTTCAAAGCTCGATTCGTTGCGCTCGAGGATATTGCCAAGACCAACCCTGAACTGGCCTTGATGATCGGAGAGCACTGCAAGAAGTTGTCTTTGCCCGGTCTCAGACTGGCCGTCGTCGATACTACATCGGAAGAGCTTTTCAGCTATGGCTTGTGGCGCACAAATCCACGGCTGATTATTCCGGATGCATTTCTTACTCAGTCGGATAAGCGAGAAGCTCTTCCATCTATAGAAGCTGAGCTATCGCGATTTGCCAATCAAGACCACACGCTTGTGTTTTTGATTTTCACAGCCATACAGTGCATTGTTCAGCAACTTCTTCTGGCTGCAAAATTATTCGGATAGGCTCATTCTAAACAATGCCCTGGCGCATCGCTTTGATAGCCGCTTGCGTTCTATCTGAAACCGAGAGTTTGCGCATGATGTGGCGCATGTGGGTTTTTATCGTCTCAGTACCGAGGCACAATTTATCGGCAATTTCTTGGTTGCTCAGCCCCTCGACAAGAAGCTGCAATACCTCCATTTCTCTTTGAGACAGGGAAAACGGATTAGGCCCGGGCGCGGCTTTTGACGGATCTTTGGATGCGGAATCTTTAGTTTCTGCATCGACTTCTCTGGCTGGAACACCCAGGGAAGCTGCTCTCAGGACTTTGCGTGCAATGCCGGGGTCTAACCAGGCGGCGCCTTCCAGCACGCTCGATACGGCTTTGAGCAGTTGCTCGGCAGTAAGCGTTTTCAAACAATAACCATCAGCCCCTGCCGAAAGAGCAGCAAAAACGGAATCATCCGTGTCGTGCGAGGTAAACATGATTACTTTTGTTTCTGGCAGAGATTCTTTGACCAGACGCGCCGCCTCGACGCCGTCCATTATCGGCATACCAATATCCATCAGGACCAGGTCGGGTTTATTCTCATTAATCAGGTCAACCGCGGAGCGACCGTCTGCCGCCTGTCCAACCACTTCGAAGCCCTGCGACTGTTGCAGGGTCAGCTTCAGCCAGAACCTGGTAGGCTCATCATCCTCTGCTAAAACAACCCTTACTTTCTGGCCAACCGGCAAATCGTAGCCCACAAGTCCCCCTTTTGGTGGATGCCGGATTCAAGAATGAATCGCATCGCCTGTCCCGTCCTCATTCTTTCTCTTCAAAAGACTCTGTTTGAAAAATGTCGAATTTCGCTCCTTGTTTCCATGCGGCGTCACCCAGTCCGGCTTTCAAAGATAGCTGCGTGAGAGTCTGCTCGAGATTCCAGCCGAATTGCTCAGCCACATGAGGCAGGAAAACTGCCTGATTTCCGTTTTTATACAAGACGACCCCATCCCTGCCTATTACTATCTCATCATACGAATCGATTCTCTTCAATGGCGAGAGCACACTGATTTCGATTTCCAAGCTGTCCAATTCGTCGGCGGTGACGGGCATAAAGCGATAATCACGCATGGCCGCACCGGCGGCGTTCTCGACAACGGCGTCAGCAAGGGAGCGTACCGGCCATATATGACCAATACATCCGCGCAATTCGCGACGCTCGTGCGGCGAAGGCAGACCGGTCTTTTTGAAAAGAGTGACAAAGACCCCACGCGGAACCGCTAGGCGAGGAAAAGTTTTTTTCAATTGTGATGTTTTCGGTTGTGTCTTCTTCGCGCACACAGCGCCTACTGTTTCACGTGCCACCAAAAGCAGTGCTTGTTTCTCATCTTCGCTAAGACTGAAATCATCGTCGCTGCGCCAACGGCAATCACTGCCAGAGCGCGAGCCAAGAGCGATAGCCATGTAACTTACCGAATTCTCGTCATCTTCTACAAGAGAATCTTGTGAAGTAGCGTAATTCAATACAGTTCCGCCAGCGTTGTCGGGCAAGCAGGTCAGCAAAACGCAAAGCGGATAAAAACCACATATGGTGGCGCCGGTACGCTCTCGAAAATTGATGAAACCTTCAAGATCGCCTGCATTTATGTAGGTATAAGCTTCTTTGTCAAGTCTGAATACGTTTTCCTTTATGTTGTCGGCAAAAGGCTCATACTGATAGCGAGGTCCGACATGACAGAAATCACTGCTGACGACGACGATATCTCCCTCTTGCACAAAACGCTTCAAAGCGCCGCCGATCAAACGTATTTCCATCTCGTCTTCCAATTGCCCGACAACGATGGGAATAATTTCAATAGATCCGAAACTCTTGTAGATTAAGGGCAATTGCAATTCCAGCGAATGTTCTTTGCGATGCACGTCCGGCATATATCTGAACAGCGGAAAATCGCTCAGAGCCGCCACAGTCTTCTCGTCGACGGGCAGATTTCCCAGCGGTGTTTGAAAAGCACTGGCATCGCTCAGGGCAGCACCTTCAAAGCCGGCATAATGACTTGGTCCGAGCAAAAAAATTCTGCCCGGTTTCTGAAACTGTTTTTCTTGCATTTGGGCGCGAGAAAATGCGTATGCTGCAGTTTGCCCAGAGAACATATAACCTGCATGAGGGCTGACTATGGCTAGAAGGTTGCCATCGTCTTTCAGCTGATTGAGCTCCGGCTCCTGAAACTGCGCATGTGCAGAGCGTCTAGATAGAGCACCACAGGCCGATTGCAAATATTCTTCCAGTTGCTGATTTAATTGGAGCGGCTCCGCGTTATACCAAGAACCAGCATAGCGTGCCTCTCGAAGCTTATTGCCAGGTGTTTTTTTCTTAGAGAAAAAGCGAAAACCTGACATGATTCATTCCAATTCGAGATTATTCCACGGACGATGCTTTTACCGGTATCAGAATTTGGCTGCGCCCTCGGCGGGAGTGGCGGGCTGTGCCGGCGGTGCTGACATCTGCGTGATTTGTCCGGAGACTTTGTGATAACCATCACCGTGCGGATCGTATGAGTATTCAAAATTGATCGTGATCTTTGCCGATGAAACTCCGCTCGGCAATGCTTCCAGAGGCAGCGACTTATTGAATGCATCGGTGGCACTGACTTCCGCCTGTGCATCGTGCGGGTGGCCTGTAGCGACAACATCGGAGGTGCTGCCGTCGGCGTTGATATTAGCAGTCAAAACAACTGTATTTTTTCCGTCCGGAACCTGCCAGTTATTTTGAACCCGCAATCTGGTTCTATTGAAATATCCGGTCAGAGGACCGGAATTATCTGCGCGAGCCGGCTTGGCTCCTGCAGCAGCCTTTCCGGGCACTCGGGCAGGAGCAGCAAAAGTCGCGCTGGAGAGCAAAAGCCCGGTCACTGAAGCGAGAATAGCAACTGAATAGAATTTGGACGCGACCTTGAACTGAAAAGCTGGCATCATTTTTCCTCCCATTGCTCGCTTTTGATTATAGAGAATCACTGTTGTGCTTGGCTCGGAAGAGCCCAAAAGAGGAAGTATAGCCGTGCAGGAAAGTGGTACCGCCGACCGGTCCAATCTCGCCGTTGCAGAAAAAACCTGTCAGAGGAACATCTCCCAGATACTCTCTGAAGCTATCGCTGTCATGGTTCGGGTTTCCGTAAAGATATTTTCCACGCCCCAGGCAGGAGAAGAGCAGGGCTCCCTGAGCCCGAACACCTGCGCCGCTCAAACGCGAGCGATCGCAATAGTTTTTCAGCATCAGGCGCAGATCTTCGGAAGATGTGGCGGCGTCTCGCAAATGGAACTGAACTGTACGCCCCTGCCTGAGCAGTTCTCCAACAACAATTGCTCCTGCTTCCGGCACCAGACCGACTAAGTTGCGAATGAGAAAATCGCCGCATTTGAAATCTGTTTTGAACTCATCCATGACTACGCCAAGAAAGAGAGAATTGCGTGCCAATTCCTGATCCTGCGGCGATAGATCCTCAAGCACTGATTTCAACATATGAATAGCCGGCTTGCCATCCAGTTCCAAGAGAATATTGCCCTGGCAGGCCGTTACCGTGAGCGGCTTTCCTATCGGTCGGCATCCTTGTGCAACGACAGTATCGACAATGACATTACCGGAGACAGCCAGTCCGACCATCCCTTCGTTATAGACATCTTCATTCAAGAAAAGAGCATTTCTTCCCGGCTCATTGGCTCCGCTGGCCAGACCGCCAACTTTTACGCTATTGGCAAAAGCATAGTCGAGACCCTGCAGCAGGTTATCGATGCGAAAAGAAAAAGGGTCAGGAAGAAGAATGAATGACGGCTCTGTGCGGCTGTCGACCCCGACAATTTTTTCCCACTCGCTGGGTGGCGCATCGCCATCCGGAATTTGCTCGTTGAAAACATGAAAGCCTGAGATTTTGACACCAGGCATAACTGCTCCAGCAAGCGCTATGCCTTTCTCATGCTCTACTTCTTCGCCGGCGCCGATCAATCCACCAGCTGAACATCCAATGAGAACTGCCGGTTTAAGCAGCTCTTTGATGTAACCCGGAATTTTCTCGAAACTGCGCGAATAGTGGTGAGAGACAAAGACAATCACCAAATCAGGTTCTTGACCCAATTCGCTCAAAAGCTTCTCAGCCATTTCGGCAATAGACTGCTTTGCCGTTTGTTTTGAAGAGGACTTGTCGCTCTCGCTTCTGCCACCAATCAGCGAAGACCACTTCATAGCCTTTTCGGTTTTGCTTATCAAACCATCTCTCCACTATGCGTTTCAAAAGGTGAATAGTAACGCGTTTCGCCCGAAGTAAATATCCTGACAACAAGGCGAAAACCTGGCAGTTAAGGACCGGACCAAAAATACAAAAGTCCCGATAAAATCGGCGAAAAGAGTGGTTGGGTAGGCGATTGGGTAGATAGAGAAACTTAGGAAGGGAAATTATCCAGCATGACAGACAGCCAGTCGCCAGCCGTGAATAAAGCCAGAAAATGGCTATTCAAGGGACTTTCGAAAAAAGAAGAAGGTGAAAGCACAAAGGCGCCCTGGTGGCAGGTAATGTGTCTGACCGGAGTGGATTATTTCTCAACTCTCGGTTACCAGCCCGGTATTGCCTTTCTGGCAGCGTCTTACCTGTCTCCTTTGGCAACATTTGTGCTTGTGCTGTTTACTCTCTTTGCGGCCTTGCCCATTTACAGAAGAGTGGCTGAGGTTTCTCCCCACGGGCAGGGCTCCGTCGCTATGCTCGAGCACTTGCTGCCGGGCTGGAGAGGCAAAGCAGCCGTGCTGATTCTCATCGGTTTTGCCGCTACGGACTTCATTATCACAATTACTCTTTCGGCGGCCGATGCCGCACAGCATGTTGTCGAAAACGTCTTCATGAGAGGCTTTGGACTGAGCCCATTGCTTGTCACTGACGGACTTCTGCTTATCCTGGCGGGCATTTTCCTTCTTGGTTTTAAGGAAGCCATCGGCGTCGCCATTGTTCTTGTCGGCACATATCTCGCTCTCAATCTGGTCGTTGTTGCAGTTTGCGGCATGGACATTGTGCAAAATCAAAAACCAGTCGTCGATTGGCTCGGCAACCTGACTTCGCAATACCCGTCGTTGCCGAAAATGATCATGGTCTCGCTGCTTCTTTTTCCCAAGTTGGCGCTCGGACTTTCCGGTTTCGAAACCGGAGTAGCCGTTATGCCACTGGTTAAGGGCAAAACAGACGACACTGAAAAAGCTCCGGTCGGTCGTATCGAGAACACCCGCACACTGCTTTCGACAGCTGCTGTAGTGATGAGCTTCTTTCTCATCGCCACTTCGCTTATCACCACGATTCTCATTCCAGCCAACGAATTTCAGGACGGCGGTAAAGCCAATGGACGTGCTCTTGCATACCTGGCGCACCATTATCTGGGAGACATATTCGGGACTGTCTATGACTTGAGCACGATTGCAATTCTATGGTTTGCCGGCGCATCGGCAATGGCCGGCTTGATCAATCTGGTGCCTCGCTACCTGCCGCGATACGGCATGGCTCCCGATTGGGCACGCGCGATGCGCCCGCTCGTTCTTGTTCTTTTTGTGGTCAGCATTGCTGTCACACACTATTTTCGAGCATCCGTAGACGCTCAGGGCGCCGCTTACGCAACCGGCGTTTTGGTGCTCATGGCTTCAGCCGCATTTGCAGTAACTTTGACCGACTGGAAAACCAGTCTCGGCAGACGCATAATGCTTGCAGTCATAACGATTCTTTTCGTCTACACGACCCTGACGAACGTGATTGAGCGACCGGAAGGCTTGCATATAGCCAGCTTTTTCATCTGGGCGATCATATTTGTCTCTTTCGTGTCCAGGCTGAGACGCTCTACTGAACTCAGGATCAAGAAAGTGGTAGTGGACGAGCAAGCAGAAGCAATTCTGCAAGAAGCTATGGGGGTGGGTAATTCGGCCATGGGTTCGGGCAGCCTGGGGCAAAAATTGCCCGGCACAATTCGCCTGATAGCTCATCACCCAGGCAATTTCGACTATGCCGGCAAGCTCAAGGAGATAGCCGATAAGCACAATATCAGTGACGAAGGGGTCATCTTTATCGAAGTCCTGCTCGGCGATGCCTCCGAATTCATCGAAGACGTGCTCGAGGTGAAAGGCGAAAAACGTAATGGATACAGTGTCCTTACTTGCGACGCAGTGGCCGTGCCCAACGCGCTGTCCGCAGTACTGCTTTACCTGCGCGACTTGACAGGCAAAAAACCGCACATATATCTGGGCTGGACCGAAGGCGCTCCCTTGCTTTATGTGATGAAATTCGTCTTTCTAGGCGAGGGTGAGACAGCTTCGATCACCCGAGAAATCCTAAGGG
>CAZBOX010000054.1:0-11966 GCA_964493595.1 uncultured Candidatus Obscuribacterales bacterium
CGGATCAGTGGTCCGACTTCCGTTTCTTTGGATTTCGGATCACCCACCTTCAGAGCGCGCGCCTTCTCAGTAATGAGTTTGGCAAACTCATCCATGCGAGAGGCGGGCACGAAGATGCGTTTTGTGGAAACGCAGACTTGACCGGCATGATAGAAAGCGCCCTTGACCAGCGGCGCAATCACATCGTTGAAGTCGGCAGAAGCGTCGACTACGACGGGGGCACTGCCGCCGTGTTCCAGCGCGACACGAGTTCCGGAGGCTAGCTTCGAGCGCAGATACCAGCCGACGCGAGCAGAGCCGATGAAGGACAGGTAACCGACTCGTTTGTCGGTAGCCAGTCGCTCGGCGTGCTTGTTGTTGATGATCAGCACCTGGCACCACTCTTTGGGCAAGCCTGCTTCGTGGAGCAGCTTGACGAATGCCAGGCAAGAGCGCGGAGTGTTGCCGGCGGGCTTGACGATGACCGGGCAGCCTGCCGCGACAGCCGGAATCACCTGATGAACGATCAAGTTGATCGGGTGATTGAAGGCTGAAAGTGAGACGACCACACCGATCGGCTCACGGAATGTGAAGGCCTTGCGATTGGTCGAAGCCGCTGTCAGTCCCATTGGAATCTCGGTGCCATGCAGGTTATGGATGGCATCGATGCCCAGCTTCACGCCCTGCACGGCTCTGTCGATTTCAATCACCGTGTCGGTATAGGGTTTTCCGCCCTCTTCGACAGCGGTGTCGATGAGGCTTTGGCGATCGCGTTTGATCAGCTCGGCGAGACGCTCGAGGATAGCAATGCGTTGATGAGCGGGCAGCCATTTGCTCTGGTCTTTGTAGAGAGCATGCGCCGTGGAAAGCGCTTTCTCCACTGCATCAGCGCCCTCCATTTCCAGCGTTTCGATCAGGCTCCCATCATGCGGGGAGCGCACCTCCAACCGCTCGCGTGCCGGCTGTTTGTCTGTCGGTGCCTTCAGATAGGCTACGTCTAGGTCGACAAGCTTGAGCTTCTCGCCGGACGTGTAGTCGATCGGCACATCGATGATGTGCACGCCCTTCGCATTCAGGCATTCCTTCAGCTTGGGCAGGAGTTCTTCCGTGCGTTCGATGCGGTGACCGTGAGCGCCATACGACGAAGCGAGCGTGACGAAGTCCGGATTGTTGAAGTCCAGACCGAACGTTTCCTGTTTGTTCTCCGTCTGTTTCCACTTGATCATGCCATAGGCATTGTCGTTGAGGATTACTACAACGAGGTCAAGCTTGAGCCGCATCGCCGTTTCCAACTCCTGCGAGTTCATCATGAACCCGCCGTCTCCGCAGACGGTAATCACCTTCTGGTTCGGAGAAATCAGCTTGGCGGCAATCGCAGAAGGCAGACCGGCTCCCATGGTGGCGAGCGCGTTGTCGAGCAGAAGTGTGTTCGGACCGTGAGCCCGATAGTTGCGCGCGAACCACAACTTATAGAGCCCGTTGTCCAGCGTCACAATGCCGTCAGAGGGCATGGCTGCACGGATGTCGGACACGAGGCGAGAGGGAACAACAGGGAAGCTCCGGGACGACGACTGCATCTCGATCAGTTGATCGCCATAGTCCTTCACCTTCAAGAATGGCTCGAAGTCCCAGTCTTTGGAGACGGTGATGTTTTTGTCCAGCTCCACGAAAGCATTGGCTATGTCGCCAATTACCTCGTGCTGAGGGAAGTAGACATCGTCGACGCGCGCGGAGAAGAAGTTGACGTGCAGAACTTTCGCTCCCCCTCGTTCCATGAAGAAGGGCGGCTTTTCCACCACGTCGTGACCGACATTGATGATCAAATCCGCTTTGGCGATGGCGTGATGCACGAGATCGTCGGTAGAGAGCGCTGCCGTGCCCAGGTAGAGCGGGTGGCGTTCGTCGATGACGCCTACGCCCATCTGCGTGTTGACGAAAGGAATGCCGGTCTTGTTCACGAAATCGAGCAGCGACTTGCGGGTGCGCTTGCGATTGGCGCCGGCGCCAACCAGAACGAGTGGGCGTTTGGCCGCTTCGATCATGGCGCAAGCGGTCTGGATGGCAGTCGGGTCCGGGTAGGGACGCATTGCTGTGTGGATTGCAAACGGTTGTTCGCAATCGCTGTTTTCCTCGGCGGCAATGTCCTCGGGAAATTCGATGTGTACAGCACCGGGGCGCTCTTCAGCCGCGACGCGGAAAGCTTCTCTGACGATGGACGGAATGCGAGAGCCATCGACGATCTGATGCGTAAATTTCGTCAGGGGACGCATCATGCCGACCACGTCGACAATCTGGAATTGCCCTTGCTTGCTTTTCTTGATCGGCTTTTGCCCGGTAATCATTACCAGAGGCATGCCGCCGAGATTCGCGTAAGCAGCAGCGGTGACCAGATTGGTAGCGCCGGGGCCGAGAGTGGAAAGACAGACACCAGGCTTGCCGGTGAGGCGGCCGTAAGTGGCGGCCATGAAGCCTGCCGCTTGTTCGTGCCGGGTCAGAATCAGCTTGATCTTCGACGTTCTCAGTGCTTCCAGGAAGTCGAGGTTTTCCTCACCCGGAATGCCGAAGATATATTCGACGCCCTCGTTTTCGAGAGCTTTGACCAGGAGTGTTGACGATTTCATAAGGTCTCCTTGCGATTTCGAAAAGATCTCGGTGAAACTGGCTCGAATTCTGGTTCAAATTCGTGCGCTGGTCTCGCGGAGTTCTCCTTTGTGAAACGGCTGTAGAGTCGTTCCGTAGATGAATTAGTGGGCTGCAGTTGAGCTGAGCGCCGGTTGCGATGGTGATGTTTTGCGAAAAAACTCTCTTGTTGTGAGTAAAACGAATCTGTGGAGATATGCAATCTTTCAGAGCCCGTGGGCTTGTATCAAGACAGAGCTAATAATTGTATTTCAGAGTAAAGCTCTATGATCAATTTCACATCAATGCTAAGTATCTGCGCAGTGGCGTGGATACTGACTTCTCGCCGATGCGCTGAAGTCAAGCAAGGAATTGGTCTGCTTTGTGCGGTTGGCGCTAGCGCTTGGCATGCGTGGGCGGGCTGATGAAGCTGTGTAAGCTGTTCCACATCCCTTCTAATGAAATTTGCAAGATGTCAAAACGTGGATTTGCCTGCTCTCCGTTTCCTATAAACACGACATCATCTCTCCTGTTTCTTCTTTCTTTTCTGCCAGTCTTCGAGCACTTTCAGCACAATAGCGAATCTTCCAAATCCGTCTTTGCGGATTGATTGATGCAGAAGTTGATACGGAAGTTTTTTGCAAAAACATTTGCGCGCCGATTAGTTTTTCGCTGATATCGGCAGCGATTGCGCCAGAAGGTCTGTCGTGAGAACGGCTGCCGACCTTGGACCTTCACTTAAAGGTCGAGAACCATGCGTACGATCAAACCCGCGATCGTGGTTCTTTGCGCGCTGACAATTTTTCAACAAACTTCTTCCAGTGTGGCGCAGACGGCGCAAACAGTGCAAAGTGCTCCAGCTGCAACAAACACGGTGGGGCTTGCCGCTGCCAAGCAGAGATTGGTAGACGCAGCAAATGCCAGAGGGCTTGATACGGTGCGCGTCCAGGGTTTTCTCACAAAACTGGATGCCACTTCTGCTCGCTACGGCACATCCGAAAAGCAACTTGTCGATGCTCTGGACGGGCTGACCGAAATTCTCACCACCACGCGTCAGAGCCCCTTGTATGGTGCAAAGCAATTAGATTCAGTGTTTGAAACCGCTCTGCACAACATCGCCTGTCCGATGGAAATCGATCAAGGTTATCATCCAACCTGCAATGTCACGACAGTTGAGGTTTTTGCTGCGGCCAGGCACCCCGACCGTTACGTTGCTCTTGTCAAAGAAATTGCCTATACTGGCTCATTCACGGCTCATGATGGGCGTCTTGCTTCGCCTCCACGAAATGCTCTCTTGCCCGGCGATGACGAGAAGGCCTACGATATTACGCAGCCCAACTGCGACAAGCGCAATTTGGCCAGCCAGATCGTGCAGATGACTCTTATCAACGGCGCATACGAGCTTGGTCTTGTACTGAAGCAGAAGGTGATGCGAAAGCCGGACGGCACAACCGAATACAAAATGGTGCCGGTAACCGACCGGCGTTATGTTCTGGGTGCCCGCCGCAAGAAGCCAATTCCGAATGGCTACATTGATCTTGGTGAAGACTTGCTGGTCGACTTGAACGGCAATGGTGTCATCAATTCGACTACTCGCGAATTGGAAGATGGACCAGCTTTCACGCAAGCCGAGGTGATCGCCGCCAGCAAAATGTGGCTCGGGTATGAGATGCCTTACATCGAAACTCCGTATATGACCTCAACAACCGACACGCAGACCGGTAGAACGGTCAATTCGCCCTGGGTGTATGATTTGCCCGATCAGAAGCGTCTTTTGAAGGCTAAGGCTGATGGAAAGTTTCCGCTGGGCGTGCCAACAATTGGTGGCGCGCACGTTCAGACCATTCATGATGTGGTCGTGGATAAGCGCGGTACTACTTGGGTTTTGCTGGATAACCAGCATGGCACCGAGCGCGATGGCTGGGTTCCTTTGAGTGATTTGCATTCTACGCAGAAGAATAATCAAGTTCATTTGAAACCTAAGTATCGACCTGAAGACCTGTCCTGGAACAACTGAGCTGATTCTTTGGATGTCTGAAACTATCGTCTTCATCATGTTTGTATTGCAATAGAAGCAGGATGCGCGAAGCCCTTCGCGGAGGTTCGCGCTCCTGTCTTTTTTAGGTTTGTAACACTAAAGCATGTAGTATATGGCTCAAAATTAAAACTGGGGTGGGAATCCGTTCCCTGCCCCAGGCTCGGTAGACAGTTTACTGTTTGACAGCGTCTTTGACGAATTCTCGCAGTCCATCGAGAGATCGCTCGCCGACGGTGAATTTCTGAGTGGCTCCGCCCGGCTTCAGAAGGTACAGCGTGGGCAGGCGAGTAATGCTGTACTTCGACTTCATCTTAGGGCAACGGTCGATATCGACTTTTACGACGAGTAATTTTCCCTCGTATTCTTTTGCCAGTTCTTCCAGGCGTGGAGACATGCGTTTGCACGGCTCACACCAGGTGGCGTAAAAGTCGACGACCACAGGAAGTTTTGAATCCTTCACAGTCTTTTCGAAATTGGTGTCATCGAGATGTTTCACCAACTCCTGCGATTCGTCGCTTTCAATGATTTGTGCAGTAACGGGTGATTTGCCGTCCGGGGCAGTCTGTGCCGTGATCGATGCTTGTGCGGCAGACGATTGACTGCAAATGGATGCGAACAACAGCAAGAAAGATAGTCCGATTGCTGTTTTGCGGGACATGTTTTTTTCCTCTGACTGAGCTCCTTGTTTTTGTGAGTATGGCGATCAGGGTTGGGAGGCTTGCTCTAGCGCTTCCAGTACCGCCGATTTGGTTAAAATTTCCGGCAGGATGACAGGGGCGTCGGTCCGGTGTGGCGAGTAGACTAGATACATGGGTACGCCCGAGCGCTGATGCTTTTGCAGCGCCTTTGTAATTTCGGGATCTCCGTTAGTCCAGTCGGCTTTCAAGACGATGACGTCGTGGTATGCCATTGCCTTGAGTACATCTTCTTCGCTCAGTACGCCCTTTTCATTGACCTGACAAGTCAGACACCAGGCTGCCGTAAAATCGACGAAGACGATTTTGCCTTCTTTGAGAGCCTTGTCTACGGCCGCTTGCGAGTAGACATTTTCGCTCGGTTTGACCGTCGTCGTGGAAGAAAACGCCGGCAGCACCTGCCAGAAAAGCAGTGCTGCAGGAATTCCCAAAGCTGCGGTCCAGACGAGAGTTTTTCTCACCTTGCGAGTTTCCAATGCCGCAAAGCGCCCGACTAACCATGACGAAAACGCCGCTGCCAGCAAGAAGATTAGCGTCGCCAAAAGTCCGCTTGTGCCCGTCTGTTGTCCGATGATGTAGAGCAGCCAGATGACACTGCCCATCAGGCTGAAGGCCATTGCCTCTTTGACGTGTTCCATCCAGGCTCCGGGCTTGGGAATGTACTTCATCCAGCCGGGATTGGAAGTTAGCACCAGATATGGTGCGGCGAGACCCAGCCCTACCGTGAAGAAGATGAGCAAAATAACCCACCATGATTCGGCAAAGGCGAAACCTACAGCTGTTCCCAGAAAGGGTGCAGTACACGGTGTGGATAAGACTGTTGCGAGTACACCGGTGAAGAAGGCTCCTCCATAGCCATCATTCTGAGACAGCTTGCTGATGTTTTGCCCGACCGGCACTTGCACCATGAAGACGCCGAACATGCCGAGCGACATCACTGTGACGAGCGTGGCCAGCGCCAGGACAAAGAGGGGTTGTTGGAATTGGAAGCCCCAGCCAATGCTTGAGCCTAGCAGTTGGGCGATGATGACGACGGCAGCCAGGGACATGCATGTGGCAATTGTGCCAGCTGCGTACGCCAATCCGAGTTTGAAGACTCGACTGCGACTCTCTTTCGATTCTTTGACGAAGCGCATGATTTTGAAAGCGAGAACCGGAAGAACGCAAGGCATCAGGTTGAGCAAAACTCCGCCGATGAAGGCGAAGGCCAGATAGGCGAGAAAGCCCATTCTTGCCTCGGTTTGCGTTGCTCCCTGTGCACCGGGTGTTGAGGTGCCGGTCGGCGTCTTTCCGACGAGCAAGACCTGTGAATTGCTTGCCTCTCCGGGAATGCAACTGTCTTTGCATGCCAGCCATGTTACACGCGTTACCAGCGCCGCCGGTGCGCTCGGTTTGATTTGCTGAGGTGCATGAACAGTGACAGTTACGCAAGCGGTGCCTTCGTATCCCCTGTACTCAATGCCGGCTTCTTCGAAAAGCGCCGATGGCGACCATTTTGGGGTTTCATGCGTGAACCCATCCGGTAGAATCAGCTCGATGGAAGCAGGACGACCGATCGTGCTTTGATTGGAGTCGTAGATATGCCAGCCCTCTTCGATAGTGAAGTTGACTGTGACATTGAATGTTTGCCCCGGTTTGATTTCGTTGGCTGGGGCGTCTGATGAAAAGGTGACCGTAACGGGTGTTGCTGTCTGAAGCTCGTCCGTGATTGGCTCGGCTGCTTTCAGCGAGACCCATCCGGTAGTGAGCAAAACCATCGCGAGCGACAAAAGTCTTGAAGGCTTCATGCTTGGACCTTGCAGAGCTGGTTATTTGTTGTTGTTGTGAAAACCTGATGTGCGGGCGTTTTTGAAATTAATTTCGCCGGTGTGCCACTCAACTGCTAATGGACACGCCAGTGATCGCACCCTGATTTATATTTTCCCGCGAGCGGGGAGCTGGAGAATTGCACTGGAATGCCGTTCGTAGGCGCCTGTGAGAAGTCGTGTCCTTGAGTGGGAGGATGCAAATGGTGGTTCATTTTTGCACAGTGCTTTTCCAGTAATCACTTGCAATTACTTGGAATGCTCTCAGTGAGCCGATGAAGAATCATTCAGAAAGTAAACTTAGCGCTAGGCAGAATTCTTCAGTTCGTCAAAGAGCCTTGGAGTTGTGTGCCTTGGTGGCTGCTGAACACCTGATTATGAGCGTGTTGTCGCGTCTTAGACATTCCCATGGAAACAAGGAAAACAAAACCCAAAGCCGAATGGAAAGTTATGCTGTTATTTGCGCATCGCCTGAAACGCCCACTGGACATGGGAAACTGTCCGTGTGAGCAATGAAAAGTTGGTTGTACGTTTCCTCTTGACGGCAACAAAATTGAAACAAAACCTCACGCGACCCATGCATGTTCTCGCCATTGATGAGCATTTGTCCGATTGATGGCTGCCGCGTTTCACATCAAACGAATTGGGCGTCCCCGTATTGCCCGTGAATTTCTGCTCTCCCAAAGTTGCAGCTCTCTTCGAGACTCTTCGTTGTTCTCAGCAATTTCTCCTCCAGGCATGCGAATTCGGCGACTTTGCCCGCTCCAATCGACACCGTATTTGTTGTCGATTTCTTTTTGGTCCAGTTCAACGGCAATCTTGTATGCGTGAATATCCATCCGCATAAATGCGGCGCGGGTGTGCATATCTTGTCTGATGGTCATCATCATTTCAGCTCCGTGCTCGCTGGGACTGGTCATATATGCATGCGGATTCGCAGGTCCAACCAGTGCCCGGCTAGCCATCTCCTCGTTCGAGATGTGATAAGCCTTTTCTAGCGAGTTAACTCTGTTTCCCTTCTCATCAAGAAAGTCTCCACAATCATTGACGCGCACCCATCTGCGATGCGGATTGTTTTCGCTGGGCGAGTAGAAGAATTGCGGCTGTGCATCGTTTGTCAGCCGCAAATCGCGGTTATTGCTGCGTATCCAGCCTAGTGTTCTCGTGTATTCTTGCCAACTCTGACTGTTTGCTTGATCGGAGTTCCAAAAACCTGCTTGACCGTGATGAGCGAACTCGTGCAAGTAGACGGATTCTGCATCCCGGACCTCCGGGTCAATGACCACCTGGGGCAAGATGCCTTGCGTCGAATCTCCCTGAAAATATCGGGCAGATGACTTGGTGTCAGTGTCATTGGCTGCCAGCCCAATCACCAGTCGAGTTTTATCGTTATCGAACAACTCGGTAAACCATCCAAGAATTCCCGAGTCTTTATCCTCTTTTTCCGGCAAAGAGCGTTGCAATGAATTTTCTATTTTGGTGAGCTGGCTGAAATTGGGGGTGCGCACCTCGGCTTTGAGCGGCTTATGGTCGGTATCCGAGATGTTCAGGTATTGACCGTCGACAAGAATATCTACGAGATGCTCATCTTCGATGCGTTTGATAAAGGCGTCGCGCTTTTTGGTCAACTCCTCTCTGAGTGCCTTTATATCCGTGCCTTGAGCAACGACGTTTGGCTGAGAGCTTCTGTCGGTCGGGAGCGAAAATACGAGACTGTGATTATGATCTTGATTTGATTGATTAACCATCAGTCCGAATTCTTTGGCGAGCAAGCTCGCCGATTCGGGAATATGTTGGTGAGATTTTTCAGATGACTTGTTCTTAGTAAGTGAGTCTGAGCGATCAAGCATGCGCTATCTCCGCAAAAATCGAGCCTTGGCTTAGGTGCCGGGGTGCTTCTTTATCTTGAACTTGATTTGGGAAATTTTTTGGGAGATACGGCAGGGAGTCAAGCAGGTCCTGTTTCGGCCTTCGTTTTAGAGGGGTATTATAAACAGTAGTAAGTTGTGTACAAAAACGGAAATCGCGTGGTTTAGGTGCGATTTCCTCGCAGAGGCACAGCAAAGAGGCTGACCTTGACGGAAACTTGTCCATCAAGGCCAGCCCTTGCTTTCCTACATCTGCACAATCGTGGCAGTACGGGTGTCGGTGTCGATGTCGACCACGATGACCGTGGGCACACGCTTGTATCCTTCGTCCGTGCTGGCCGCGTTGATGCAGAGGGTCGAGTTGACCATCTCGTCACCACGCCCGCCATGCACGTGTCCGAAGACATGAAGGATTGGAGAAATTTCCTCCATGCGCCACCGCAACTGCGCGCAACCGACTTGTTCGCCTCGCGGCAGAACCATGTCGCGCACCGTGTTTGGTGGCGTGTGTGTGATCAGCACGTCGACGTCATCGGGAATGGCAGTCCACTTTGCCTTCAGCTCGAGTGAGCCGCGAGGCAGATTGAACGCCCAGTTCCGATATTCTGGCTGCCAGGGGCTGCCGTAGAATTTGACGCCGTCGATGACGATTTCCCTGTCTTCCAGGTATGTCGCCGCCGTCAGTTCGGCGATTGCCTCCTCACGCTGGCGCTGGAAAGGCCAGTCGTGATTTCCGGGGACAACCAGCTTGTGCTTGTGCGGAAGCTTCTGCAGCTCGCTGTTGAAGGCAGTGATTGCCTTCAACTTCTTGCCGCGCATCAAGTCTCCGCTGTGGATGAATACGTCTCCATCCGGAATCACCCACTTCGAGAGCGGGTGGTGATGCGTATCGCTCATCAGCACGAGTCTCAGTTTCATAGGTGTTACCTCTTCTTCAATTGCCTAGCGCGAGTATGCTTTGCGCACGGCTGGAGTGCGAAGAGGAGCCGGCGGCAGCGGGTCGTTCGGCATTGTCAGATACTTCTGTGGGAAGTCTTCCTTGATGCCTTGCGCCTGCGTATGCGCCGTTTCCTCAGTCACTTTGCCTTTGGTGTCGCGCTCTTCTATCTTTTCGAGTGTTCCGTCTTCACGGAACGATTTGAATGTGCCGCCCCAGGCGTTGCCTGCCGGCCTGGAGATGACGACCTTGTCCGGCGTCTTGCCGTCGCCGCGGAAGCTTATCTTGCGCATCGCTTCTCCGGCGGCATTCAGCTCGGTGACGTCGCGTAGTCGGTAAATGCGCGCCTCCTTACCATTCACCGTCTTCTTTTCGACGTAAAAGGTCTGCTCGTATTTCGGGTTGCCCTCACTGTCGAAGAATCGCCAGCTGATGGTGCCTCCGGTCGTGGAGAAGACCTCGTTGAAAGTCATTCGGAGTGTTCCGTTTTCACGGAAGTACTCCGCGTGCGTGCCGAGACTCTGGTAGTACACGCGCAAGCGCACGTTTTGCCCGTCGGCGAAGTAGAAGACGCTGGTGATGGGATCCCACTTCGCCACCGGGAAGGAGGTTACGGATTCCGGCTTGCCTTCCTCGTAGAAGGTTCTCATCTCCCCGGAATTGTCCGCATTCATGCGAGTGACTGATTGCTTCGCGCCAGACAGGTAGAAGCCTTCTTCAAAGATGGGCTCCTTCTGTCCTGCGACCAGCTGATGCTTCCAGACGGACTGCCCATCTTCGTGGTAGAGATAGACCTCGTACAATCCGTCCGCCATACGCCTGCCGCTGCGAATCTTGGTGCCATCGAGGCGGAACGATTGATCGAAAACAAAGCTGCCGTCTTGAGCTCGCTGAGTGGCATAGCGCAACTGGCGAGCCGCACCGTCTGTGGGTGCCGGGTAGAACTCGGCGGACGACTTGATTGCGCCGTTCGGGTAGTACTCGGTATGCTCGACGTTGCCGTTGAGCAGTTCAGACTGGAGCTTTTCAGGGACGACCGCATCCATATCCGGATAGGTCCTGTAGCCGATTGCCTCACCGCTTTGCGGCGCCTTCAGGGTGACGCGCGTGCGGAGTTTGTCGGGGGCCGCTCCAGTTAGCAGCTCGGCAGCGGTATTCGGGCGCGAAAGGAACATGTGGGAGATGCCTGCGCCCGCAAGAGCGGCAAGCACAGCTACTGCGATTATGCGTTTCATGCACTCTCCAATGCCGGCCCGCCTGCTCATCGAGGCGCAGGACAGACCGGCGGTTAGATGCTTCACAGAGTAAAACAGCTAGTCCCCGCTGGAGGACCGCTGTTTGCGTTTCTTGCCCAGCCCTTTTACTTGCTGCCGGACACCCAGTTGAAACCGAAGCCGTAGTGGGCGTCGCAGTCGCGATGGCCGGCGAAGTACTGCTCTTCCTTCGTCAGTGAGATCTGACCGTCCTTGACGGAAACCTGAGCGAGCGCGCAGAAGGTCTTGCCGCTCTCGGAGTTGTTCAGGTCGATCGTCACCGTGTCGTTGCCGGTCACCGCCATGGTGACGCGGGTCTTGAGCGCGGCGAAGTCGGAAGACCCCTCGTAGAAGTAGGCGAACAGCACGACGCGCTTGATGCGGTCGGGGCGAAGAATCTCGAGGTTCTCGCCGTCAGCGGAGTTGCCGCTGCGATCGTCGCCGTCCAGGGCGATGAAGGGGTCGGCGGAGCGGGAGCCGAAGAGGCTGCCCAGCGCTTGGATGACGCCCTTGGAACCGTCGACCAGCTCGTACATGCAGCCCAGATCGAGGTCCTGATTCTTGCTGCCGCCGAACCAGCCCTTCTTGGCCGCCTCCCACTTGAGGTTGACCTTGATGTTCTGCGGTGCTTCCTTCTTGAGACTGACCTTGTGCGAATCGCCAGACTTGCTGAGGCTGATAGCCATGTGTGTTCTCCTTTGGGACATTGAAGTTGCGGGGTGTGAAACCCCGCGTGGATTTCGGAAGCCGGCTGGAAGCCGGCGCTCCGGCC
>CAZBOX010000054.1:12066-27567 GCA_964493595.1 uncultured Candidatus Obscuribacterales bacterium
GGGTGTGAAACCCCGCGTGGATTTCGGAAGCCGGCTGGAAGCCGGCGCTCCGGCCGAAAAGGGGTGCTCCGGCCGGTTTAGAAGTGGGGTTCGGGCTCGGGCACCTTGGTGATGGGCGCCGGGTCCTTCACTTCTTTCATCAGGTCGAGCGGCAATGGCAGCGTCGAGCATCCGCGGTCTTCCGGGAATTTCGTTTGCTGGATGGCTTTGCCGTACTGAGATTCGCTCAGGGTTCGCATCCACATGCAGCCGTCATCGTGGAAGTTGGTCACTTCGACGAGCTTGGAAATCTCCGTCGGCAGCCCATCTTTGGACACGTACATGAAGTAGGGGATGGTCTTGCCGGCGTATTTCGAGCCGGTGTAGAACCACAGCTTCCAGTACGGTCTTTCACTGGCGTCGATGCGAGCGACGCTGTACAGCTGCCACTGGCTCTCCGCGCCCTTCTTCGCTTCGTGCGGATTGAGGCGCTGCCAGTATTGCTGGTACTTCGGCACTCCGTTCTCGTAGACGAAAACATTGACGCCGCCGAAATCGATGACGCGTTTCTGCGTAGGCTTGCCATCGGGTGCGTAGTGGATGACCGTGAACCTGGTCGTTTCCAGATTCACATCCAGGCGCGGCTTGCCGGTGTCACCGTAGTACTCGATTTTGTGACTGCTGAACATCGAGTGGAGGTGGTACTTCACCGGGTTTCCGTTTTCGGCAAAGGTTTTCTCTTCGATGTCTTGCTTTCTCTTCTCGCCCACGTAGAGCACAACGCCTTTGTCCGACGTGATGCGATGATAGAGGGCGGAGCCGTCCGCTGCCAGCAGAGTGCGCTCGTTCTCCGTCGTGCCGTCCTGGAAGTAGGTGACGATGGAATAGGTGCCGTCGGCTCCCCGTTCGCCGAGGCGTTTGCGAGTGCCATCCGGCCAGAAAGCGGTGTCGCTCGTGTATGTGACGCCATCGACTGCGATGGTGGCGCGCCACTTCAGTTGCAGAGCTCGATCAGGCAGGGTGCTGTAGAACACTTCGATGCGCTCGAGTGTCCCATCGTCACGATGATATTCGCGTCCCGTGTCGCCGTTCTTGAAATTGACATCGGCGTCTTTCGGGAAAAGCCGGTCGGGCGAAAGCTCCGTTACGCGCAAATCGATTCCCATCTTGCTGTCTGGCAGCTCGAGGGAATGAGGCAAGCGCTCAGGAAAAGCGCCGGCTCTGAGATCTGCGGTGTTGGATGTATGCCCGCCCGTAAAAAGTGCGGAGGCGCCTGCAATCAGCAGTGCCGCAGCAGCAATCGTGAGTAGTGATTTCATCCGAGACTCCTTAGAGTCGGGTTGCATTTTAGCGGGCACCAGTCTGGCGTCCGCCGGTTCACTTGTCGGAAAACCGATTGGGTTTTCGCCTGGATGCTCAAAGCAGGTGGAATACAACTCGCGAGTGCGAGCACGTTAGCGTCAAGTGCGTGTGAAGTATTCTGGTTCGGTGACTGCTTGAACTGTTTTGAGCATGGGGTAATGGATCTAGAACTTACTCCCGCATGTATCAGATACCAAGCCACTGTTCAATGATGTAAAGATATGATCGATAGAGCGAGATAACGTACTGGTGAGTAGTAGCAGTATTTACTAGTTACAGCTCATCTTGGCCGCAAAAGCTTGTTACAAGAACTAATTACATACAGCTTCGTGCAGCTTGCGCCGGACTGAAAGCAATTTCTTTCTATGGCTTGTTGGATTTTGGTGTCAAAGATTGTCGCGGTCTCGTTTTGCGGCAACCTTTGCGCAACCTTGCGCCGCATAAAGTTTAAACAGCGCTAAAAGAGTGCGGCGATTGAGGAGTGCAGCATTGATGAAAACCGCCAGTCATCAGCCATATAGTGAATCGAATCTCACATTGTCCCCGGTTCAATACGTTCCTGTGGATCGGGCAGACAAAGGCCCCTTGAACTTAAAACCAGCTCGCCAAGAAAAAAGTACTCACTCGTCCGCTGGCTTCAAATCCAGCAGGTGGGCTGTGGCTTCATCAGACACTGAAAAATCTTTGACAAGAACTAGCAAACATAGGGTGCGCGCTCTTACGGAATTGATCGTTCAACTTCCTGCTGGGGCAACCAGAGACATCGTCAGTGAAACATTCACTGCAATGATCAAGGGAGAGGGTGACATTCAACGTCTACAAGCCTTGACGATTACTTCGGTACGGCAATTGCGGATTATGTATTTGTCTGGTGGCAAAACCGCGCTTCTTGCGGATGTGAGATGGAAAATCCGTGACTTCATCTGGACCAATTTCGGGTTGCAGTTCTTAATTAGCCCTCGAGGACTACATATTGCAGAGGATCTAGGCCCTGATGAATTAAGCGCCTTTCTTCGCATCGAAGCAAATGGACAGGTTTGGGCGGGTGAAACATATGTAGACGCCGAAGGTAAGCCAGTTTCATTACCACTTTCTACAGAAGATGTATTTGAGAGATTGAGCGAAAAATTGCTGCGCTCAATACTTTGAACCTCAAGCGGCAACCTACGAGCAACACTCAATCACTATGCTCTCAGCATCCCGATTCTGACTCTTGCGATGAGGTCTTATTACTATGGCAAAAGTTGATGCTCCTCCTACTGTTGAAAATACAGAAGCTGGCACTCAAAAAGGCACAGTCTCCCAGGTGAATGTCACTTTGGAGGACTTGAGCCGATTTGCTTCCGTTGTCCAGGAAGGTGCAAAATCAGCAGTCGACTCCGCTGCGAAGTATTTCGGCATTCCGGAACTATACTCGGGAGCAGAAGGAGATAATAGTGCTGCCACTATAAACGGGCCAAAACAGGACAGACCTGAAAAAGACTTTGACCCCAGAGCCGGTGGCGGATGTTTTGGCGACATACCCCCTCCTCCAGGGCTGATCAAAAGTGGTGCAGGCAAAGATTTCCCCGCTTTGAACGCGCTCAGAAGGACAGATAGCTTGGATCTTGGAAAAATGTCATTCGAATTGAACAAATTGGGGCCTGGGGTTGAAAAACGAGCCAGCTTTGAAGACGCGATGAAGGAGATGGCAGAAGATTTCCCTGAGAGCTTTAAGTCCTCGCAGGATTTGATGCGGGCTGCTTTTCGCATGGCGCAGACTGGTGATCTCGATGTCAATCAAGTGAGAGATCTCGCTCAGCGCGCGGCCAGAGAATTTGCTCAAGATGCAAGTGGGCAAGCTGCTCAACGAATGCGCGCGATCAGTGAACAACTGCATAGGGATTACGGAATCAGCATCAATATCGGGCAGAAGGGCCTGGAAATTAGAAATGACGCGCAAGGACAGAGTGCGTCTATGATTGTTTTCGATCAGCATGGCAACATAACAGCCAGGACAAATGTTGCCCCTGGTGGCATACCGCGCACGGTATCAGCCGAAGAGGCGCTGAAGAACATAGCCGCGACGAGATTCCGGAACGCTTTCGGGGGGCAAGTTGGAGAACAGGGCCATGTGCCTCAAAAAAACATGAGCAGTCCGGCAGATGTTACTCGCAATACCGCCAGCAATTATGATTCTTCCGACATAGCTTACGAACGTGCTTTGCAGGAGGCGTTGCGTAAAGGAGTTTTTGAGAAAATCGGACAGAAATAGTCTGCGCTAGCACAAATCGTCAGGCGAGTAGTTGAGGATTGCTACCTCGGCTACTCTGCCCCTCTTGTCTCCTTTGCTGTTGATGGCTCGATTTGCGTAGACGGTTTCGATGTTGAAATCGCTATAGAGTTCGCGAATGAAAGGTGTGTCTGAATTACTCAACATTGCGTAGCAGCCTTTATCAGTTAGTTTTCTAAACATGTTTGCCAGCCGCTCCTGATCTTTTTCGCCGAACGAATTGCTAGTGTATCCGGTGAAATTCGATGTGGCGCTGAGAGGCTGGTAGGGTGGGTCAAGGTAAACAAAGTCGCCTCGTCTTGCTTGTGATAGAACCGAGTCGAAATTGGCCGTGGAAACCTTGGTGTTGCACAATGCGCGCTCAGCAGCTCGTAAATTGACCTCATCACAAATTTTGGGGTTTTCGTACTTGCCGAAAGGAACATTGAATTGTCCTTTGCGGTTCACTCGATACAGTCCATTGAAGCAGGTCTTGTTCAAAAATATCAGTCGCGCTGCGCGCTCGGCGGGCGTGAGTTGGGCAACGTCTAGCCCCCTTACCCGGTAGAAGTGCGCACTGTCGTTTTTGTGCTTCTTTAGATGGCGGATAACTGCAGGCAGTTCGTTTTTGACCATGTTGTAGCAGTTGATTAGCTCAACATTCGAGTCAGATAAAAAAGCACGTAATTCGGGGTTCCTCGCCACCATATGGAAGAACACTGCACCGCCGCCGACGAAGGGTTCGAAGTACCGGTTAAATTCCGAAGGAAACAGCCGAGTGTAATGTTTGAGGAGCTGTGTTTTTCCTCCAGCCCATTTAAGAATTGGTGACGCGACAGGGTAGATAGCATGTTGCCCCGCGATGAAGGCGGCACGCTGGCGTGCCGTAGCAGCGCTAACAGCAGGAATAGGTTTTGCCAAAACTCAAGCCACTTCTTTCTAGTAATTTTCGTGTTGCTAAATAGTGTACCTCCCAAACGTCGGGTCCGTAACCACCAGCAAACACCGAAGCGAAAGAAATTCCCAGATCTGCAAATGTATCGATGACCAATTCGTCTCGTGCTTTCATGACCGAAAGGGGAAGCCGAAAGTAGCTTGTACCGGGCAATACGTCCTTTTCATATGGGTCGCTGCCGCCTACGTAAATCACCATATCCGGTGCAAATTTTGAGAGTGAAAGTTTCAAACCTGCTTCGGTTTTTTCCAAATATTTCTCTTTCTCGATTTGTTTTATCGGTATGTCGAGGTCGCTCTTCTGCTTGATTTCCGGCCAGCCTTCTTCTGAGTGCACTGAGAAAGTGAAGACAGTCTCGTCCTTTTGAAAAGTGACCGCTGTTCCGTCGCCCTGGTGAAAATCCAGGTCGACGATCATGGCTTTCTTTATTTTGCCGGTTTTTTGCAGATGCCGAATGGCAATAGCAATGTCGTTGATTGGACAATAACCGCGTCCTTGATCGGGAAAGGCGTGATGGTAACCGCCACCAAGGTTCGCTGCTAGCCCTGTTTCCAGACTGATCTCGCAGGCCGTTAAGGTGCCACCACTTTTTAGTTTGAAATCCTCGATGATTGTCGGAAGCGGTCGCAGTGCACGTTCTGGGAAATACTCACTTTCTTGAAATTCAAACAGGTCAATCCAGGTTTTTGGATCTTTGAGTGACTCCAGATACCCGGGTGTGTGAACAAGGCGAATCTGTTCGTCGGTAATCGGCTGCGGTTCCAGATATGGCATAGGTGCGCCAATATCCTCGCTCAACCTCTTGAGAACCATCTCTCCGCGATCTAGCGCGAATGGTTTATCGAAGCCGAAGTCCGAGAGAGGTGTTTTATATCTGGAAGAGAATACTAGATTGGTTTTCATGACCTGGAAAGTATAACAAGAGAGCTAATATTAAATGTCAAGATAAGCTAACTAAATGAGCTTTGAAGAAGTTTTCCTCATGATCTTAGGGAAGTATTAGAGCCAGACAAGTGGAGCAGATTGAACCAAGCTAGCCAACTCTTCTAGATTCGATCGCACTTATTTCTCCTGAAACTGACGCTTGGTACGTAAACCAAACGCATTCAATAGCATCGATATCCCCCACGCCTGCTGCACCTGAAGGGCATTCTCCCAGAGAGTCTGCCTTCCGGGTTCGTGCGCGTTGCTCCGAGGAGCCGACATGGTTTCTTGTCGCTTTCGGCGGAATGTCGATCATCCTGAAAAATGTGTCTCCGTCTGTTGAAGCTCTGCGCGTCACCAAATCTGGCGACGGTATCGAGAGATGCTTCCAGCGGTAACTGTGGAGGTAACACCATGTCATTCGGCCCGATACTTCTTGGGCTTGCGCTTCTGTTCGCCTTCTTGATACTGAACGGTCTCTTCGTGGCGTTCGAATTCGCCATCATCGCGCTCCGCAAGAGCCGACTCGAAGAACTGGTCAAGAATGGCAAATCGGGAGCGGAACGGGTGCAGAAGTTGCACCAGCAACTGGACAGAACCATTGCTGGCGCGCAGCTCGGCATTACGTTGGCTAGTCTTGCCCTGGGTTGGTTGGGTGACCACTCAATCCTGCCCCTGATCCAGTCTGCGATGTCGTCCATTCCCGGAGTTGCCGAAATGCATCTTCCGGCTGGTCTGGGCGTCGCTATCTCATTCGTGATTCTCAGCTTGCTGCATGTCGTGGTCGGCGAGCAAGTGCCCAAAACGCTAGGTTTGCGGGCTCCGGAGAAAATGTCTTTCCTTCTGTCCGGACCTTTCCGGATCTTCTGCTTTATCACCGCGCCCCTGGTCTGGATGATGAATGCTTTCACTTGGCTCTTGCTCAAGCCATTCGGCATGACCAAAGCCAAGCACGAGGAAAGTCAGCTGCCATCGCCGGCGGAGTTTCAGATTCTCTTCGAAGAGAGTGTCAAAGCCGGCACGCTAGGAAGGCAGGAGTCTGATTTCCTGAAGCGCGCGCTCGAGCTGAAAGCTGTGACCTTGAAGGAGGTCATGGTGCCGCGCACTCGCATGGACTGCCTGGAAGACGGGATGAGTCTCGTCGACATGATGGCGGTCGCTTCGCGCACTAAGCACTCGAAGCTGCCGGTGTACCGCAACACGCGCGACAATGTCATCGGTATTCTCAACACCCGTGACCTGCACGACATTTTCTATGCGCACCTGAAAGCGCGCCCGCAGAGCGGTTCCGCCCAGGTGACGCCGAAGCCTTTCCGCCTCTCGGACTACGTGCGCAAAGCTTACTTCGTTCCGGATACGATGCTCGCCAGCACCTTGCTCGAGCAGATGAAGGAGCGCAAGTTGCAGATGGCGGTGGTCATCGACGAGTTCGGTGCCACAGTCGGTATCGTCACGCTCGAAGACTTGCTCGAACAGCTGGTCGGCGAGATCTGGGACGAGTACGACTCGCCCGGCGCAGGCATCGAGCAGGTGAGCGAGAATGCCTGGCATGTGCCTGGTGATCTCACCATCTTCGAGTTCAACAAGTTCTTCGGCTCGGATCTCAGTTGCGAAACGCACTGCGTGACGGTGGCCGGACTTGTAATCGAGGCTCTCGATCGCCAACCCGATGGCGGGGAGAGCGTACAGGTGAGCGGCTATACATTCACCATTCTCGAGATCAAGAATCGCGCTGTGTTCCGGCTCGCGGTTCAGCGTCCGGAGGGTGCACCGCCGCTTGCTTCTGCCGGTTCCGGTGATACCGGTCAGCCCGACGTCGCCTCCTGACCATGGAGACGGCAAAACAATATTCGCTAGCTCTGAGCGGTGCACCACACTCGGTGCACCGGCTCGGGGCGTTTTCGGCTGCCGGCGGTCTTAAAGCCGCGCTCACTGGCAGCCAATGAGAGCCGACGTCATTTGGACGCGGCTGATGGAGACTCCGATGATTACTCTACTTGCTATTGTCGCCGCGGCGCTTGCCGTGGGGACTTGTATCGCGATTATTCGGCGGGGCTCCGCGCGGCTTCGAGAAGAGGCTCGTGACCCCGCCGTCAACGATTCGCCGTTCGTGGTCAAGCCGATGATTCAGCTTGGCGCGCGCGACGGCAAGGCGATGTTCGAAATCGTCTTTGCCGGCGCCGGTGTCGCCGCAGACTACAAGCTGCGCGTCTACGCCGATCGCTCAGGCACTCTCGACTTTGCTCCGAGCGATTTCTATCCGGTCAATCTGCCGGATGCTCAGCCGAAGATTCCCGTGCACAAGGTTTTCCGCGTGCCGGTCAGCGGGCTCGAGCCGGGTGAGCGCTTCACTTATCGCATCAACTTTGCCGACAAGCAAGTCTTCGCGGCTTCCGCGCAGGCTCCTACGGCGGAAGGCGAAAAGACGCGCATCGTCGTCACCGGCGACATCGCCAAATGGGGAGCGGATGAGCGGCGCATCGCTCATCGCGCTTACCAGGAGAAGCCCAATATGATCGTTCTCGTCGGCGACATCGCTTACGACGACGGCCGTATCATCGAATACTTCGAGAAGTTCTTCCCGCCGTACAACTCCGACCAGGCTGCCGACGCTCTCGGTGCGCCGATTCTGCGTTCAATCATGACGGTTGCCGTACCCGGCAATCACTGTGTCGGACGCCCTGAGACTCTGGCAGTGCCGGACTTCAACGAGTTCGCCGATCACTTCGCCTATCTGGTCTACTGGTCGCAGCCGCTCAATGCGCCCGTTTCTGCGGCTGCCGCTGCTGCCTACGGCAAGGACCTTATTGGTCCTAAGGCACGCAAAGATGCGCTCTTTGCGGCGACCGGCAAGCGTGCACCGGCCATGTTGAACTTCTCCTTCGACCATGGAGACGCGCATTGGGTCGTGCTCGATTCCAATCGCTACATGGACTGGACCGATCCGGTCCTGCGCGATTGGCTCGAGAAGGACTTGATGTCCACCAGAAAGACGTGGAAATTCGTGACTTTCCACCACTCCTGTTTCCACTCCAGCCGCAAACACCAGGACGGTGTGCGTATGAGGCTGGTGGCGGATATCTTCCAGAAGTGCGGTGTCGACATTGTCTTCACCGGTCACGTGCACACTTACGAGCGCACCTATCCGCTTCGTTTCACCCTCAAGAATAAGCTTGCCGACCTCGCCAAGACCGAGTCCAACGATCTGGTCGCCGAGACGGTCAAGTACGAGGGCGAGCTGGAGCTGGACAAGGACTACGATGGTGTCACTGTCACGCGTCCCCGGGGCGTCATCTACCTGACCACAGGCGCAGGTGGTGCTCCGCTTCATACCGAGGCGATGCCTTCGGACCTGAAGTTGCAGCCGCAGACTGCGGTGACCAGACCCGGGAGGCATTCGCTGACGGTTCTGGACATGTACGGGACGAAACTCGTCGCGCGCCAGCTCACCGCCCAGGGCGAAGAGCTGGACCGCTTCGAAATCACAAAGTAAGACGGGGCGCAGGAGCGAGGTGAAAATCTCGCTCCTGCTGCTCTTTTTCCTCGCGGTTGCTAAAGAAAAGCAAACTCAAAAAAAGACTCACGTCCCTGGAGCAAGGCAAATACCTCTGGGGAGAAGGTGCATTATGACCCGTACAAGGACTGTTAAGGTCGACCTTGACGCTCGTCACTCGAACGAAATTTACGTTGCAGCTCTGAAGCCCAAGGCTGGTTTCTTCAGCACGCTGCTCTCAACCCTCTGGCTCTTCATTGGGCTTGGCGCACTTATCTGGTTCGCCTGGTCCGAACCTTTCTCCGGCATGCTTTTCGGCTGGCTGCAAGAGCATGGGCTGGCACCGTGGGTGGTGACATACTTGCTCACCCCTGTCGTCATGTTCGTGCGCGCTGTCATCGCCGTTGAATCGATCGGTTACGGCTACCACCGTTTCTTCCAGCACGTCGGTCTATTCACAAGAACGGCACAGGTGTTCAGGCGGAACCAGCGTTTTCACTGGATTCACCACATGATCATCTATCCGATCGGTCGCCTGTACAAGCACGGCAAGCGCTATCACACGTCTGAGAAGGGTTTCGGACTGAGCTGGGTTCTGCCTGGTCTCATGGCTGCCGGTCTCTTTCTCTACAGCCATGGCTTGAACATGGTCAGTCTGGCGTTTATCTTTGGGCTGTGGTTCTACGCCAAGATGGTCGTTGACCTGACGCATGCGCGTTTCCACTTCGACAGCCATCCCTGGGTGGGCAAGCCGTATTTCCTTTGGTTGGAGGAGATCCATCTTCTGCATCACTGGGACCAGCGGTATAACTTCACCATCGTTCATCCGCTTATGGACAGACTCTTCGGCACTTATCTGGACCCGGCAACTCATCGCCAGGAGCTCCAGATCAGCCTGGAAGATAAAGACGTGACGGTGTCCGATCTGATCAACTGGCGATACCTGCTGACTGAGGCGAGCCCCACAGAATATGCGGCTTTCGTCTCGGCTGCTCAGCGCTATCCCAAGTCGCTTCGCAAGGTCAAGCATTTGCTGACTGTGCTGAAGCATCGAACCGACAGTCATCCTGAGGACGCAGAGGCGGCAGAGTTGCATGCCCGAGCCCTGAAGCTGGTCGCTGCCGTCGGAAAGACGCCTGAGACCATTTAGGTTGATTAGCAAGACGCCGACACGTCTAGCGACCAACCGCCTGACTGACTGTTGAAGAGATTAACGCTGTTTCCCGAGAAGGGGGCGTCCATTGGTCAGGTGTTCCTGGAGAAAGACCCGAGTTCAGATTCATTTGAACTCCGGTCTTTCTCTCTTTGCTTATCTACTACTACACTATGTCAGTGGTACTGGTAACATTTATGAAAGCCGAGACTCAATTGCTAAGGCGTTTTTAGCGACGCCGGATTTGATTAGCACTACTAGCGCGCTGCTGACAAAAGAAGGAGCTGCGATGAGCGAAAAAGAGATTGATAGATATCCGACAGCATAGCTCAGATCGCCGCCAATGCTTGAAAATGTACCACTGCAGTAGAGTGGAGCCCAGGGAGAAAGAAATATGGTCAAAATGGACGCCACTGGAAGAGGCAATCCTATTTTTTTTAGCAGGTGCCAACACGCAGTTGCCGAAATAGCAGCCAGAAAGCCATTGAAGCCCGCCCAGTAAAAAATGGATTCATCCAGGAAAGAGTTTCTGCTAATGGCTGAAACGAACAAAAATCCCGCTGCTCCAGCGGGGAAAATTGAACAGAGCGAAACGAGGATTGACGCTAAAATGTCTCGGTTCGCGAGATAGTTCTTTCTGTATGACTCTTCTAACTCATTCTGAGAACGAGACGTTTCGATCATTTCTTGCGAGTTGGAAGAGTCATCTTGTTCGCTCATGCATCCAGTCTATATCAACGACTGAGAGCACGACAATGAGAGCCCCTTAGCAAAAAGGACTCTCAGAGACGTTATTCGCATTTGAAATCTTGTGGCGCTACAGGAACATCTCAGGACTCATGCCTCATCGCAAGAGTTCCTGTGGCAGTTCTGCTGTCGCTCTTATTTGCTTTGCTGACGGTTGTAGTGGTTGAAGCCACGGAATGTGCCCCAGACCGGCGTATCTTCAAAATAGGCTACATCGGAGACTGTTCTTTCTATCTCATCGACTTGTTGTTGTTTTTGTGCTTCTACCGATTGATTAGCAGCGATGATTTGATATTCAGGCATGAGAAGGAGACCTCGGGGTGGAGGGAGAATCGATGGGGTTCGGGTCAAAGGGCGGGGCGTCGATTTGCTATCGACACGGTTATTGTCAAGCAAGCAGCGTGAAAAACACGTGAAACACGTATTGCCTTTCAAAAATCCCCATTTTCTGGGAAAATTCGAAGTTCGCACCCCCGGAAAAACGGCCTTTTGGCGTGAAAAAGGAAGGGAATATTCACGTGAATGTGAAAAATTGGCCCCCAGAAGCCTCTAATTTAATGTGTTTGTTGAACGGCGCCTGCAAATTCGACGTCACAGATCTGGCCGAGCGCGCTCTCACGCCCCAGATCCTCGAATCGGTCAGCTATCTTGATTCTGATCAAGCGGTGGATAGCTTGTACGCTGACCCATACTGGCCGAAGTGGGACAGCCCCTGGTGGCACATGACTCTGCTTTTCGAGATGGGTCTGGCTGAAAAAATACCCGATCGTGCCATAGATGCCTTTCAATCGGTAGCGCGCAATCATTACATCGATGTCTTTCCGCTCAAAGAAGAAGAATTACCGGAGGGTTGCGATCCCACTCGCAATATTTATTGCTTCTGTGCTTTAGGTACAGCGATGCAGATTTTAGAGGCGCGTGGACTGCGCAGTGATGAAGTGATTCCCTGGGCGCGTTCCTGGTTCGTTCGTTATCAAATTACCGACGGTGGATACAATTGCGCGGAGGAAGTGTATGTTAGGCAAAGCCCTCGCTCATCGATTGTTTCCACTGTGCCTATGCTGGAAGCTCTGCTCAAATTGTCCGAGCGCGGACTGAGCGACGAGGAAGAGACAAGATTAGATAGTGGGATTCACTATCTTTTAGAGCGCAAGCTCTTCAGATCAATTAGCAAAAAGGACGAGGTGATCGATCCCGATTTTCTCCGGCTTACTTTCCCCCGTTTCTACGAATATGATGTCTTGCGCGGTTTGAAACTTGTTACCGATTGGGCGGTAAAGCGTCAGAAAAAGCTGCGCTGGTCGGCGATTGAAGAGGCTTTTGCGCTGGTGTGCGGTAAGGTAAATCCGGCAGACGAAACTATTGATATAGAACGCCAGTTTTACTCAGGTAAGAAGACTCTCGCGCTCGCTGAGAATGGAGAATGGTCACGCGGCCACGAAGTTTCTCTCTTTCCCTTATTGGAAGCAGCTGGAGCGCTAGGTCCCTCGCCATTTCTTCACCGCCAGTTTATGTACATGTATGAAAACATGTATAAGCTCACTTACTCAGGGTGTTTTGAAATTTAGCTATATGAAAGCCTTAGAAAGATACACGCACGAAGATCGCCAGAAAATCATCGACAGACTTACGCCGGTTGTGCAGACAGAGTTTGGCGACAATTTTCTTGCTTTTGCTGCAATTGCTTCTTTTGCTCGCCATGAAGACTCTCACTATTCGGATTTAGAACTGGTCGTCTTTGTCAAAGAAATGACAGATCCTCTCAAAGTCTTCGGCATTGGCAAAATTGTAGACGGAATGCTCGTCGAGCTCTACTGCTACACGCCGCAGGGTTATCTTAAGGAAGTGCGGGATGTGAGCAAGAACTGGATCATCTCCGGCTCCGACCGATTATTGCCGATAGTCAACGCTGAGCTGATTGCCGACCTGAACAATTACAGTGTGGCAAATATGCATGAGGAATGTTTAAAACAGGCTGTTTTGCACTGGCCTGAGGTGCAGGAGTCGGCCGGCAAGGTGATGAACGCCATCAGCGGCGGCAATCGCGACGGTCTTATGCTCGTTTCCGCCTCGATGATCGAACGCATGCTGGAAGTTCTTTCTTTTTTGAACGCAGTTCCATTTGTCACTTTCGGCCGCTTCATCAGCCAGGCGAAAAGTTTTTCCACAAAGCCTCGCAACTGGGACCATCTGGTTGATATGTTCAACGCCGGCATTCCTGATCAAGACGTGTTTGCTGCGCTTGTAGACGAAGTAATAACAGATTTCGAGCTGATTTTTGAAAGTCGCGGTTGCACCTTGTATGATTGCCGAGACCCTGTTGAGATGGTTGCTGCTCTGAAGTCGCTGGTCGAAAAGAAGCAGTCATTGAATTGAATACAGCTCTTGATCGAGGAATCGAATATGGCAGAGCGCGAACGCTATGAAGCAATTGTCGTAGGATTGGGAGCGGCGGGGAGTTCCGCTGTCTACCAGCTAGCTCGCCGCGGCGTGAGAGTGCTCGGTATTGATCAGTTCTCACCTCCGCATACTTTAGGTTCTACTCACGGCGAAACAAGGATCACGCGCCAGGCGATTGGCGAAGGTGACCATTACACGCCTCTGTCCCTGCGCTCATACGAAATCTTTCGTCAACTGGAAGAAGAGACGGGCGAGCATTTGCTTGATGTGACGGGAGGCTTGATGATTTCCAGCCCGGGAGGGTCGGGCGTCAATAATGTGGACAATTTTTTTGAGACAACGCTGGCGGCCGCAAAGAAGTTCGCTATTCCGCATGAAGTTTTGAATGTGGACCAAATGCGCAGGCGTTTCCCTCAATTTCACGTCCGGGACAATGAGATTGGTTATTACGAAGTCGAGTCCGGTATTCTTCGCCCCGAAGCCTGCGTCAGAGCTGCTCTGAGCATGGCTGAGAAACACGGCGCAGCCCTCAAAGTAAATGAAAAAATGACGGCTTACAGTGAAGATGCTTCAGGCGTTATCGTACGCACCGACAAGGGAGAGTATCACGCCGAAAAGCTTATTTTGACCGTTGGTCCGTGGCTGCCTCAGATTGTCGGCGAGCAGCTGAAGAGTAACTTTAAGGTCTACAGGCAAGTGCTTTTCTGGTTCGACATCAAAGACAATTATGACCGATTTAAGCTCGGCAACTTTCCTATTTTTATATGGGATGGGCAAGCTGAGCGCGATGCTATCTACGGATTTCCCGCACTCGACGGCGAGAATGGCGGCATCAAAATCGCATCGGAAGAATACATTACTGAAGTAACGCCTGAAAATGTTGATCGCTCAGTCTCTCAGGAAGAAATTGATGAAATGTACGAGAAGCAGATTGTGCCTTGCTTTCCTGGTGTTGGAAAAACTTGCGTCAAATCCGCGGTTTGTATGTATACAATGACGCCTGATTCCGGATTTGTCATCGACTTTATGCCTGGATCAGCTCGAACAATCGTTTGCTCGCCTTGTTCCGGTCACGGTTTCAAGCATTCCGCTGCGGTTGGAGAATGCGTTGCGGAGCTTGCTTGCGAAGGAAAAACAGCGCTAAATATCGAACCGCTGCGTATTGATCGCAGGGCCCTTGTGAATGCATAGGAGAAAAGTGTGTCGGAAGTAGCGATGAAACCGGAAATTAGAGTGATTGAAGAAGCTGACGCGCGAGACTTTTGGGACTTGCGTTTGCGCGGATTGAAAGAAGATCCTGAAGCATTCGGCGCCAGCTACAACGATTCGGTAGACATGTCGATGGAAGATATTCGCAAACGTTTGGCACCGACAGCTGATGCGTTTGTTCTTGGTGCGTTCAATCCAAAACCTTGCGGCATGTTGGGCTTTTTCCGTCGCCCCGGTGAGCGTGCGCGCCACAAAGGCTTTATCTGGGGCGTCTATGTCGCTCCTGAGGGACGGGGAATGGGACTGGCGCGCCGCTTGATGAATGAGTGCATCGAGCGTGCTCGAAAGATGGATGGTTTGGAAGAGCTGATTCTGACCGTCAGCACTACCCAGGATGTAGCAATGAAATTATACGAGTCCATGGGCTTCAAAGAGTATGGTCACGAAGTTCAGGCTCTCAAACAAGGCGATATTTATATCGACGAAAAGATGATGGGACTTAGGCTTTAGATTTAAACCCACCGATTATTTTGTCATAGTCAGTGAATCGATTATTTCGGTAAATTGCTTTTTCGATTTTTCGAAATTTTCTGCAAAATCTGCACACGAGATAATGTAATACTTGCCATTGTTGACAGCGAAGGCTTTGAGCACTTTTGTCACCTGAATCTTGCGTTCTGAAGTGGCGAGCGGCATGGCAATAGACTGAAGAAGGACCAGCCGCCTGGTGGGTGTTTTTCCCGCCTTAGAGTGCTCGTCCGACTCTACTTTCCAGATCGAATTCCACTGTCGGATCGAGGTATCGCATATAGTGTCAATGGTGTGTCCGGGAGGAATGTCCCTTACCACTATTTTGACGTTGGGAATTGGGTTCGGACTTTTGAAACTTTCCAGCGGGGCGGCTACGACATTGACTATTCGATCTTTCTCGGTCTTCCATCCGGGCGGAAATTCCAGGCTGTATCCGTTTTCGTTATCTCTGAATAGAGTTTTTTCTTTGCTTACCGGTACATCAGCGGAATTTTTTT
>CAZBOX010000055.1:0-27533 GCA_964493595.1 uncultured Candidatus Obscuribacterales bacterium
AAAAAAAGCAGAGAAGCTGGAAAGCATGAAGAAGAGGAAGGTCGGCCCAACGGCTTACCTTCTCAATCTCCACTCTCTCCAGCTGTCTCCGGCACCATATATTGAAACGCTAAAAATGGTGCTTGATCGTTATCTCATGCAACTTTGTTGTCTCGTCCCACGTAAGCGGGAATCATTTCGAAGAGCTTCTTTTTGAGCGCTTCGAGATCGCCGGGCTGAGAGCCGGCGCAAAAGTCCTGCGCGCGTTTGAGAGCAGCAGGCGCACCGGGCTGGCGCGTTTCCTTCGACCATTCCGGCGAAGCGTGAGCAACTACAGTCCACTTGGGACCAAGCACATGACTGAAAAGATATTGCGCTCTCTGCATGTGGAACGGAGACGTTACCACATAGAGCGTGCCACCTCTCTTGCCCTTGAGATAACGGTCCACCGTGAAGATGGCGTTTCCCAGAGTATCGAAAGACTGATCTTCCAGAAGTATACGCTTGGGCGAGATGCCCTGGGCGACGATGATGTCGGCCATCACCTGTGCTTCTGTGCTACCGTGTTCGCCTCTGTCATCAGGCGCTCGAGAACCGGAACAGATTACTTTCATCCGCCCCTTTGTTGCAAGCAATTCGGCCGCTGCGCGGGCGCGAATCTCCGTGACCGGAGTAGCGCTGCCATCGGCTTTCAATCCGCTGCCGAGAACGACAGCGATTCGATGCTTGTTAGACATTACATTTTCCACTTTCGGCGAGCGAGACCCCCGGCGACGCGAGAAGCGAATCAATCGCTGCTGGCGTGCCGGGGGTCTTGCCGCCCTTTCTTCTTGTTCTCAGGAATAAGTAATTCAGGCTCTTTAGCGCCCTTCGATGTTGGCCGGGGCGGTGGTGCCGCTCGGCGTCGGATCGGGAGCGCTGACCTTCGGAGCGGCCGGACGCTTCACGTCATTGACCAGCCAGTTGAGGATATTCACGCCGTTTGGCGCTCCCCAGCCGGTCGGGTGGTCCCAGCCGGTGCCGGCCGGATACCCAGGTCCACGCCCGTCGCCGTTGTCGCCCTTGGTGACGTCATAGAAAAGCGTGCCGTAGTCGGCCGAATTGCCCATGCGGTAGATCCGCGAATTCCCCGAGCCGATACGCTTACCGGCAGCCTGGTTGGAGGCTGTCCAGAGAGCAGCCCAGTTGGGTGCGGAAATGCTGGTGCCGCCTGAGGCAATCCAGTTGCCCTCGTAGAGAATGGCGTAAGGCGTTGCCGGATCGGCAGCCATCGAGACGTCGGAAGTGACGCGCTCGTCGCCGGACGGGATGCCCGCACCGGTCTGCCAGCTCTTGCGCTTGTACGTACCAGACTTGCCGCCACCCGAGCCGGTCCACGCCTCTTCACGAGTGCGGCGACCGCCGGAATGGCGCAGCTCCGTGCCACCAACTGCAGTGACATACGGGTCGGACGACGGATAGTCGACCGCATACTCGACCTTCTTCATGCCGCGGCAATCATAAGCACCATCGTCGCCGGCGGCGGCGAAGATAACAATGCCCTGCGCAGCAGCCTGCAGGAAGATGTTATGCTCGGTCTTCATCTGCCGCGAGCCGGTCCAGACTTCGCAAAGCCCCCAGCTCACCGAAACGACGTCGGCTTCGTTGTCGACGACGATCTGGTTGAACACCTTGGTGAACTTGGTAAAGGCCGGGTCCTTGGCGATGTACATCAGGATGTTGGCACCCGGGGCCTGCGCTCCGAGCTGCTGCAGGTCGAGGGTGGTTTCACCGTCGGTCTGAGTGGCCTGACCCTTGATGTAGATGTTGCGAATAGTGCCAGTGCGGGTGATACCATACTGTTTCCAGTAATTGTCCACGTCCGACTGGTTATAAGTGTAGGCGGTCGCAATCGCCACCGTGCGCCCGGTGCCGTCATAGTTGACGTTGGCTGCACGGTTGCTGCGATTCGGGAAATTGTAGACGTTGGCGACGTCCTTGGGTCCCAATCCGTACGGATTGGCACGCGACTGCAGCATATTCATATGGCTGACCGGCTGTACAGGGGCCAGCCGCATGCGGCTTTCGAAGCGTGCCGCCGAGTTGAGGCCGATCACCGACTGGACGATCGACTTCAGATGGCTCGGAATGCGAGGATCGCTCGCGTTTGACGTGTACTCGACAGCACCGCCGGCGGCACCGGCGCGCTGGAGACGATAGCGGTTGAGCTTGACCTGAAAGGCCTTCTCGAACTGCTCGGTGGTTCCTTCGATTTCGACCAAGGTACGGTTGTCGCTGACGTCGACAACGGTCAAGCCGTTGTTCTTCGCCCAGTCGGTGACCGCGTCCACGTCGGCCTGGTCGGGCGCGTACGTAGCCTTGAATTCATCGTTGGTCAAATACTTCTGATAGTTCGGCGAGCTGGGGTCATCCTGCTCATCGATCAGCTTCTCGAGATCTGCTTCGTTCTTCAGTGCCAGACCGATGACCACAGTCTGCACTTCGTTGGGATCAGCATGGCTGACCAGCTGCGACTCACCCACCGCTGCCGGTGTGTGCCCCTTGAGCGCGACCGTGCGCGCGAAGGGATTGAAAGAGTCGGGGGCGAAGAAGAATGCCAGCAGAGCGGCGAACCCGGCGACCATTATCGCCAGTCCGTATTTCTTGCGTGCGCTCATTGGTGTTTTGCTCCATAGAGACAGGCGCGCCCAAGATCAGGCGCGCAAAATTTCCGTCACCTTGAGAGGCTAGGAACAGCAAATGAAGTGGGGAGGTGCAGAACCATTCCTGCACCCGGTATTTTTTTATTGGGCAAATCAGAGGAAGGGAGCGGCGATTGCCACCCCCTTCGCTCTGGCTGCCGTACTTACTGGAAGTCGCCGGGCTTGAAGGCCAGCGGGTCGTCGTTGCTCTGGTCGGCCGTGAGCTCAGGCGCCACCGACTCCTTCAGATTTTCCGAAGAAGAGTGAGACTGAGTGGCCGTGACGGTTCCTGCCGAGTCGAAAGTCTTCTCCGTCTCGAGGGTGCCGTCCCACCGGTATGTGCGCACAGTCTTCTTGACGCCGTTCTCGTAAACGACTGCCTCCTGGACGGAGGTGCCGCTGTAGCTGAACGTCAGCTTGCGCTTGAGCGTCTTGCCGTCGGCCTCGTACTCTTCGACGGTCTTCAGATTGATGCTCCGGTAGTAGCTGCTCTGATAGCCGCTCCAGTACTGCTTGTACGCAGCGGTCGAATCGCTGCGCAGCACAGTGATGCTGTACTCGACATTCGAGCTGTAGCCGCTGCTGTTGGTCTTCGAAGTACGAATCTTCTCCACCTGTCCGGCAGCGTTGTAGAACTTCACTTCCGTTTCGCTGGCATTGAGAGCCTTGGCGGTCGCCCACAGCGTGGTGCCGTCCTGGCGATAGAAAGTGGCGTCCACCAGCGAGCCGTTCAGCTCGTGCGTGACCGAGTGCAGGCGCTTGCCGTCCACGCGATAACGCGTGGTTTCCATCGTGCCATCGGCAAGAGTCTTGCGCGTCAGCTCGAGGGTGCCGGTGCCGCGGTTCAGTGTCTCGGACACGACTGTGGTGCCATCATTGGCGTAGTCGGTGGTGCTCTTCAGAACACCGGTATAGGGGTAGAACTCCTGCTTGCGGCTGACGGTCTTGTCCGGGCGGAAGGTATACGTCTCCAAACGCCCGTCGCGATAGTCGACCGTCATCTCCACAAGCGTTCCATCCTGGGTCGTCTTGTAGATGCGCTGATTCTCACCGGACTCGGGCGGCATCAGCTTGACCGTGCGGATCAAGGCTGGTGCGGCAGGCTGAGCCGGCCCCTGCTGAGGAGGGTTGTTGGTCGCGGTCTGAGACTCTTCCTTGCACCCGGTCAGAGTGAAGGCGAGCCCGGCCACGACGGCAACAGCGAGAAGCGAACGCAAACTCAAACGATTCTTCTTGCTGGAAGTCATGTTTGATGCTCCATTGAAACCGGAGCAGTTGCGTTATGTCCGCACTGCTCCTGTGTGTGTCTTGTGAAGCGCGTGCTCTATCGGCACGCGCGGAATTTGCATTAACAGAAGCCCGCCAGGGCGACGTCTCAGGTCGCCCTGGACAGGCATGCTCAAATCACGAGACCTTGGTGCGCACGGTATAGGCGAGAGTCGCCTTGCCCGCAGCTTCCACCTTGACCGTGGCGTTGTAGCGGCACGACGTCTCCTTCGAGAAATCATGCGTGCTTTCGACGATTTCGGCATTCTCGCCGAGATCCTCGAGCACGACCACTTCCACAGCGCGATCGGTCTTGAAATTGTGCAGAGTCACTTCCCAGCGGTCGACGCGATACTTGGGCGTCTCGTCCTCTTCGGAAGTTTCTTGCACGCGCTGGCGCGAAGAAGACCGGGAGACCGGGCTTGCGGTCATCATCTCCGGTCCGCCCACATCGCCGCCGTCCTCGCCCTCGCCCTCCTCATACGACTCCACCTGCTTGCGCTCGGCCTTGATGTCGGTGGAGGTGCCGATGGTCAGCCCGAAAGCTTCACCGGTGGTGACGTGGTCGAGACTGGCCGAGCCGGTCAGCTGCAGGGTGCCAGAAGCGTCCGGCTGATAGATGGACACTTCGCCGGCAGGCAGGGGGTTGCCCAGCTTGTGCTCAGCATCGTTGACCAGCTTGAGGCGGATCGAGACCGGCGAAAGCCCTTCGCTTTCCTGTCCGTAGTTCTGATACGGGCTGCGTGCCGGCAGGAAGTACTCGCGGGTCACCGGCACGTCGTGAGCCTGGAAGAGCGGCACCTGAAGGCTTTCGCCTTCCAGAAGAGTGACCCGCCCCGGCGCCGTGTAGAGCTTGTGCTCACCGACGGTCTGAGCGGAAGCCTGGCGCACATTGTGACGCCGCGGCGCCGCCGCAGCCATCATGCGCACGCCGCCGCCGGCCGACTCCAGTCCGAAGTCCTGCTGGGACTGCCCGATGTTGCCGGCGAGCAGATGCAGCTCGGCGTCGTGGTAGCTGGCACCCGAGTTGTTGGTAACGAAGACCGAGCTGTCGAAGCGCGTCAGGCGTCCGGCATCCTCGTCGTAGACGGCGTTGTGGTTGGCATTCCAGCCCAGACCACCGGTGCGGAAGAGGATGCGCACGCTGTAGCTGCCGGCGCTGTCTGTGAGAGCAGAGACCGCCAGATGAGCCTTCTCGCTCAACCCTTCCGGCAGACCTTCGGTGAGCTCGGTCTCTTCCATGTCCTGGAAGCGCACCAGAGCAACCTTCTCGTTGTCCTTGCGGATGAGCAGCTGGTCGGAGAGCACCGCCTGGAGCGTGCCTTCGATGGAACGCTGCCGGCCCGCATTGGAGCGCACCTTGAGGTTGACGCGCTTGCCTACGGACTTGGAGAGAATAGCAGCCGACGTGAAATTGGCTTGCTGATAGGAGACCGGACCGAGAGTGAAGCTGCCGATACCCTGGAAATCGAGCACCACGAGCGTGCTGGGGATGTACTGCTGGGGCATTCCCTGCAGCTGAATTTCGTTGGCGCCGTCCTTGAGGTGCAGCGGACGTGTCTGCTGCACGACACCGAATCCCTGGTAGACGGTGAGAACGGTGTTTTCACCCTCGCTGGAGGGGACGAGGTTGGCGCTCTTGCGCGAAGTTTTCTTGCTCACTGTGAATTCTCCGGTTTTGTGGTCGATGCCTGCAGAATGGGGCGAGTTTTCGCCCCTGCGAATTCTGCAAGCGAGACGTCTCGCCAGCCACCAACTGGTTTGTGGCGAAATTGGAGGGAGCATGTGTTCGTCTTTCTCGGCGCGAGCGCAGCAGGTTCGGTGCCGCACTCACGCTGCCTGCCAGACTTCAGTCGTCCTGGCCGCTGTTAGAGACGGGGGCAGGCGCCGCCGTTCATCTCCTCCAGCGCCGCAATCCGCTCGGGAACCGGCGGATGGGTGAGCTGCAGCCGCTTCCAGAAAGCCTTGATCCGGTCAATGACGCCGGTCGGCTTCGGGTCTTCGGCAAGAGCGTCGAACAGCGGGTCGATGGTCATGAGCGGGCGGAACACCCGATAGACCTCGGCATCACGCCCCTTGGGACGGTTCTTCTCGACATACGCCACCAGCTTCTGGAGCGCCATCGAGAGATCGCAAGGCTTCTGAGTCATGAGCGTGCCGGTGGCGTCGGCGCCGGACTCACGCGAGCGCACGACGAAAAGCTGAATCACGCGAGTGATCTGCCCGGTCAGCCAGAAAATGGCGTACATGACGATCCACTCGAGAACACCGGTGATGAAAGACTTCTTGCGACCGGTCTGGAAGCCGAAGTCCTTCTTGAAGATGCGGATGGTGCCGAGCAAAGCGCGCACAGCCTGATCGGAGATCAGGAAGAAGAGCGACGAAAGAACTGAGATGAGGGAGTTGATGCCCACGTCGTAATTCTTCACGTGACCCAGTTCGTGTGCGAAGACCGCTTCGATTTCATCGTCGGTCATGCCGCAGAGGAACAAGCCCTTGGTCGCAGCCACGACAGCCTTGCGATGAATCGGGCCGGTGGCGAACGCGTTGGGCAGAGGGTTGTCGGCAATGTAGACAGGCGGCTTGAACTTCAGGCCGCTCTTGGCGTACACCTTGTCGACGATGGCGATGAGCCGCTGATGCTCCGGGTTGGAGGGATCAACGGGCTCCGCTTTCTGGAGTTTCAGCGCGATGTCCGCACTGAACCACCACATCACGATCGGCAGCGCGCACCAGAGGATACTGAAGCCGACCGTGTATTGGAAATTGACAGCCACCAGAGCAGCCAGAACTAGACCGCCCATGAGCAGGTAGCCAAAGATAGTTTTGCCCCAGGTCCACAGAAGCCGCGCACGCGCAGCTTTGTTGACCTCATCGGGACCGAGCACAGGATGACGTGCCATATTGGACCTCCTTCTAGAGGAATTTAGGGACCACCGAAATCGGGGGTCGATGCGGAAGCTTGAAGCGAATAACGAGACGACTGCTCCCCGTTCAAGCACCAAATACAACACCACTGTGTGACTGCGGACAATTTCATCTCGCCGAGCGAGAGAGCTGCCGAAGGGACAAGGTGGTGCGAACCTGTGTTTAGTGCTTAAGGGTTTGAGACAGAGATTTGAGAAAGACGAACTGAGCAAAACTATCCAAGACAGGATATGTATTCAACAGGAAGTAGTTGAGAAGAAGTAAAGCTCATGAGCTTTCAGCGCGCGCGCCCGGATGTCAATAAATAAGACCAATTACGCTAGTCTCTTGATGAATTTTCCAAAACTCTTATTCGACAAGAGGTTCCAGAGATCTGATCTGCGCAAAATTAGCGCAGCGGAAGCCGCGTGACATCCTGGTTTTCAAGAGAACTCCTTGATTAGCGCAGCTCGACAAGAGGCGCATTGAAGATCAGCAAAGCCGGCTTGTCAACAAGAGCATAACCATTAACAGGAGCGCTTTTGGAAGCTGGCGAACAATTTCGACCGGTTTCAAAAAAGCCACTACACTTGGCAAGTTCGCGCGCGCCCGTTATGAAAGCTAGGAGAGTAGAACATCTCTCTCATCTGTCTTGAAAACTTGAATTAGCCGCTCTTATTCAACTAGCTTGTTCGAGTTCCATTCGTATCTAATCGTCCTTCTCAAAATCAGCTCAAAGAAGCTTTTCCAAGTTCTCGCAGAAAATTCTTCGCGTTCGCGCGCGTTGAAAGAAAGCACGCGAACAATTCGCCACCTCTTCATCATGGTGTCACATACGGTGGCAGTCCACTTTGATCAGGGGCGATTTTTGCTCGAGTGCACAAACCGGAAGACACACAATGCTCTCAGGTCTAATTACCGCAGCTCTTCTGATAGGCGCCGTCTGGCTCCTATTTCTTCTCTCCAGCCATGCCTCCGGCAAGCCTCGTCCCAATCGTGCTCAGCGTCAGGCTTTCGAAGAAGCCGAACAGCTGATCATGAAAGGCTACCTGGCAATGTCCACCGGCAATGCCGATGACGGTCAGTGGCAGTTCGGTCAGGCACTAGCTCGGGCGCGCATCGCCCAGGACGCTTTTCAGATTTCAGAGGCGCTCGAAGGATTGGCCCGCGCCCGCATGCATAAGGGCGACGGCAAATCAGCCATTCCGCTTCTCGAGGAAGCTCTCTTGCTCGAACCACAGTGGTATACACCCAAGCCCAACTACTCGGCGCTCATGCGCAGGCAGCTAGAAGAGGCTCGGGTAATCGCTGCCGCCCAGACTGAGTAAACAGCCAGGCACGGCAATCAAACTCATCAGCAAAGGTTCGCAAAGCGTCTTACAGGCGCCTTGCGAACAGTCAGGAGATCAAAATGAACGGTCCTGCACTTCTCGTTAGTTTCATCGGAGCGCTCGCTCTGGGCTATCTGCTTCAACGCCGGTTCGAAAGGACCGCACTGATCGGGCTGATTCTCATGCTCGGCTCCGGCGTCGTGGCTGTGATTCTGCCCAAGTACAACGGCTTCGACATGTTCAATCTGTTCGGCTTGTCGATGGTATTCGGCTTTGGCATCAGCATTGCCGACAAGCGCGCCAAGGCGCTCAAGAGCAAAGCCGATTTCGAGGCGCTCAAAACCGCACGCCCGCAGTTCAAGCACTGCCCCAGCTGCCGCAGCCCGCTGGCCGAGCGTGAAATCGACGACAAAGTTCGACTGGCGTGCACGCACTGCACGTACGTCTACTGGAACAACCCGCTGCCCGTCGCTGCCGCCATCGTGCCGCACAAGTCGGGTGGGGTTGTTCTTGTAAAACGCGGAGTAGAACCCCGCAAGGGCGCCTGGTGTCTGCCCGCCGGCTTCATGGAGGTGGGTGAAACGCCGGAGCAAGGAGCAGTTCGTGAGGCCGGTGAAGAGGCGAAGATCCGCATCGAAATCGAGCGGCTCGTCTACACCTTCGCGCCCGCGAAGACACCGCAGGTGCTGCTCTTCTTCGCGGCCAAGGAAATCGACCAGACGCCCGAGCCCGGCAGCGACGCCACCGAAGCGCGGGTCTTCCCCCTCGATGAGCTGCCTGCGGATATTGCCTTCTCGAGCCATCTGGAAGCGATCAAGCGCTGGCGCCAGTCCGCTGGCCGCTGATAGCGCATAGCGCTCCAGAAGCGGGTTTTCAAAATGAGGAACGACCGATGACTACAGCACATGAGATCAAGACGGCGTCCCCTAAAGACGCGACTATCATAACGGGAGGCGGGCGCGGCATCGGCAGGGCGATTGCTCTGCGTATGGCTGAAGAAACCGCCGTGCTCGTGGTTGGCAGAACGGAAGCGGACTTGCAGTCGCTCTGCCAGGAAATCAACAATCGGGGCGGTTTTGCCGACTACCTGGTCGGTGATGTATCGAAGCCTTCGACAGCCAAACGCGCGGTCGCCAAGGTCAAGAAGAAGGGTTGGACGCTGCGCAATCTCGTCGTCAATGCCGGCATCGGCAAAGGCGGCGTCACGCACAGCTTCGACCGCAAGCTGTGGAAGGAGATCTTCGCCGTCAATGTCGACGGCGCGCTCTTCTTCTCGCAGGAATGCCTGCCCGCGATGATCGAAAAGAAGGCGGGCACCATCACCTTCATAAACAGCATCTCCGGCACTCAGGGCTTCAAGTACGACGCCGCCTACACGGCATCCAAGCACGCACAGCTCGGGCTTGCCCGCACGCTGTCCCTGGAATATGCCAAGCACGGCATCGTCGTCGTACCGATCTGCCCGCACTTTGTGGAAAGCGACATGACCAGGCGCACAATCGCCGGTCTGGTTCGTCACCGCGGCATGAGCGAAGAGCAAGCCGAAGAGACCATCAAGAATACCAACCCGCAGAAGCGCATCATTCCTGCAGAGGAAGTAGCTGAAGCGGTGGCGCTGGTCGCCTCCGGCAAGCTGCCTTCTCTAAATGGAAATCCGCTGATGCTCACGGGCGGCGCCTAGGAGACGGCTATGGACAAGCGACTGAAAACGCTCATCAAATGGCTGCGCAAGAGCACTCGCCGGGCCGAGGGCATTCTCGTTCCTGTCAGCGGCGGCTCCGATAGTGCGCTGATCTTCTGGCTCTTCAACCAGGCCTGTCCGGAAAAGACAATCGGTGTTTTCTCCGGCACGAAATCTCAATTGCGTTGCCGCGCCTGGTTCGAATCGGTGGGATGCATGCGCTATGTGCCGGCGCCCCGCGGCAAGGAGGACAGGGAATCCCGACGCTGGGCCACATTCCAAACCATCGCCATCGCCGAGCAGCGATGGCTGGTGGGCTCCAGAAATCGTTCGGAAGAGGTGATGGGTAATTTCAGCCTGCCCAGTCGCATCGCCACCTTCCTGCCCCTGGCAGGCGTGTGGAAAAGCGACGTGATGGAACTCTGTTCCGTCATCGGCGTGCCGAAAGAAATCACCGACTCCAGTCGCCGTGCCGACCCGGACTGCGGTCGCCCGGAGGAAATGTCTGAAATCCCGCTGGAACTGATCGACGTTTTTCTCAAGGCGAAAAGCGGAGCCAAGCGCAAAACGCTGAAAGCCCTGACGCGCGACCAGATTGGATATCTGGAGCGGGTCTATGCGGTCAACCAGTTCCGCAGGCATCTGCCTGTCACTGGTCCTGCAATCGGCTGAAGCAAACATAGAAGGAAATTTCTCTATGCCACTGCTGAAAAAAGATTTCGTCAAGCCTGGAGCCATACTGGAAGTGCTGCCGGTAATCAAATCGGGAGTGCCGAGTTTTGGACTGGGCGAGGGCAATCAGGTGCAGGAACACCTGCTCCTGACCCCGGAGGTTGGAGGCTTCCTCGACGGACACTACAAAATCACTTCCGGCACTAAACTGGAAGTAGTCGAGGGCGTCAAACGTCGACAGGGCATCAACACGGCGAAAGTGAAAGTCGTCGAACAGCCGGAGGTGATCGGTTATGTCTTCTGGTGCGAACTTCGTGCCAGCACGAAGCTGATCACCGCGGCTCCCGCCGGCTGAATCAAATGAGTCGAGGTGCGGATGGACAGTGTTTCTTCCGCACCTCTTCTTTTTTGCTCAATTCCTATTACTTTACATAGTTGAACAGATGTTCATCGACCCAAATCAGCCACAAGCGGCTCACAAAATAGCAAAGAAGGCACGCTTACAGCCGCCAAAATTCAGCTTCTAGGGAGAAATCCAATGGTTGAAAGATCATATGATTTGCATCTCGCTGCAGACATAATCGCAGCCAAATCCAGAGACAACACGGCCATAGTCGATTCGGCCACAAGTGCATATGAGCGTAACGGTTACGAGATAAGCAAAACTTCGCGCACCACAGGCGACAGCGGCGGCTTTGTACTGGCAGGATTGGACAGCGACTTTCAAATTGTCGATTACAGTGCCAAGTCGAAATTTCGCTCTGCTCACGATAGCGACCCTTCCGGTGAAATTCAGCAAAGGGTGCTCGACGGCATGCAACGCCGCATCGAGGAGGGTCCGGACCATAAGACCAGCCGCTGGCAGGACGGAGCGGTGACCAGGGTCGATCATCACGATCAGAGTCTCACTTACATGGATCCAAGCGGCGATGCCATGCGTCAAAATGCCGATGGTTCCATGGTCGCAGGCAAAATCAAAAATCCAGCCGGTTTCGACGGGCGCTCTTCTGATCCGCAACTGGAGCTGGAAAGACGTGTACACAGTGGCGACAGAAACGCTTACACAAAAAGCGAGACCCAGGACGGACGCAACGTCACTTACAAGTTCAACGACGGCACCAGCCTGGTCATGGATCGGCTGAGCGGAAAATTGACTTTCATGGACAAGCAGGGCAATTCATGGACGCGGCAAGAGCAATAACGCAAAGAGGCTGTTTAATTCGAACGGCGCTGCTCGCGCACTCCCAATTCGTCACCTACGCCCATGTCCAGGAAAATGGACTCAGCTTCTTTGCGCTTTGCCTTTCCGGTCGTGATTTGTTTGATATCGTTGACCGGCCGTAAATTCTTCGGCACTCGAAAGTCGAGAGGATTGTAAGCGACTTTGTTCAGAGACAATGTCTCGCGCAAAACCGCAATGCCTCCCATATCGATCGGCATGAAGACGGACGCATCAGCTTTTGATTTGCCAATTGAATTGGAGACGGATCTGAGCACAATGCCGTCCACGCAATTCGCCCTGAAATAGCTGGAAAGCATATCCTCAACTTCGACGGGCACATTCTCGAAACGCTTGATCACATCATTGTGATAAGGCGTATAGTGCATGGGCGCTGTGACAGGCCCTATCGTATAGATCTTCAGCACTTTGCCCGGAGTGTGTCCATGACTGACCCGGAAGGCGACCGAATTGTAATACTGTTGCCTTTTCAGTCTGCAGAATATTTTGTCGTCTTCTCGGTAGAGTACGACATCCCAATCCGGTGCTTTTGAGACGATAGAAAAACCGCGTCCGGCATTGACTATTTTCACCCCATTGGATGCAAAATTTATTGTCTGGGTCCCCAGCCATTTCTCCTTCTGAACCATCTTCCAGGCGGTCTCGCTTGCCGCTGAAGCGGCAGTCGAATGAAAGAAGAAGCAGGCGATAAGAAACAGGCGAATATGCGTCACGCGGGACCCTACACTCGAACAAGACAACTAGATTTTTATGCCTTGACTGGAGACGATAGTAACAGCAAAAGCTTGGATTCTATTTAGCTGACTCATTTGCCCAGCTTCTCACCGAGCCCCATCTGCTCCATTATCGAATCAGCCTCTCTTCTATTCTCGATCGATGAGAGCGCCACTCTCAGCTTGACCGGGCGATAATTTGCAGGAACAGCAAAATCTGAGCTCTTATACTGAATCTTCGAAATTTTGAAAGTCTCGATGCGCATGCCTGAGAGATTTTCTGAATCGAGTGAAAGTATGCGAGTTTTTTTTCTGACATTCCTGACATGATTCTTCGTCGATTTCAAAATTACTCCATTAGCCGGCTCGCTCTGATAGAAAGTGGTGGCATTGATCAAATTGTAGATTTCCTGTGATACACCGGGAAATTTCGCCAGGGAATCATCATGAGAGTCCAGTCGGTAAATGCTCGTCTTCACTGTACCGATGAACCCGTCGCCAATTTTTGGATATGATTCGATCGGTGGCGCTTTGGCGAGAAAGCCCTGTTCCGTCAGAAAAGCCCTTGTGGTCAACTTACAAATAACTCTGTCGTCATCTCGAAAGACATAGACATTCCAGTCCGGCGCCTTAGAGAGGACGAAATAACCAAAATTCTTCTTGTGAATTTTTACCGCGTCGGGCTTGAGATACAAAGTCAGATCACCGCTCGAGCGATGGCGCTGCTCTATTTTCCAAACCATTCCGGATGAGGGCTTTTCAGCTCCGGCAGACAAAGGCGAAACAGGACACAGGGCAAGAAGCAAACACGCGAGAATCTTTCCGAATCGTCTCATTTTTCTTGTCTTCACGGCGACTTGCCCCAGTAGAAAACTTACCAGAGTCTTGCCCTCTGGATGTAAAAAACATGCAATTGTCTTACTACGTCCTCTAGTATCAGCATAAAAAGAAGCAAGAAACCGGGATTGCACCGGTTTCCTGCTGAACGGCGGAAGCGCGCAGTGATCTTATTTCTTGTCGAACCGGCCGGCGAAGAACTGCTTGATCACCGTCGCGTGGAGCGGAAAGGCGATCTCGGGCAGCTCATCTTCAGCAAACTCCCTCACGTCGAGCGCATCGGAGCCATGCTGGAGAACACCGTCGGATGTCTCGGCAAGGTAGAAGATCAGGTTCTGATTCTTGCCGGGAGGCGTGAGGATGCGCACCGGCAACTCGTCGACCGTGATGGTCATACCGCCTTCTTCTTTCGTTTCGCGCACAGATGCCGTCGCCGGATGCTCGGCAGTGTTGACGAAACCCGCGGGCATGCACCACTTCTTGTTCCGGCGCTGTACCAGAACGATAGTGCGCTTGTCCTTGCGCTTGCCCTCGACGATGGCAACAGCGACGAACATCGGTGCTTCCCAGTCGACCCATTCGCAGACCGGGCATTTGCTGTGCATGATGCCTTCGAAGTCGTGCTTGTGGGTTTTGCTGCCGCACTGGATACAGTACGGTCCGGCTGCCTTCAGCTCGGCAACCGTTGGTTTGTCTGCGCTTTCGCTCATCTTTTCTCCTGGCTGCCGGTCAGGGCAGAAGCTCCGCCGGGGCGGAGGTTGGGTTGAGTCTTGTTGCGGCCCTCGTGGGGAGTGCCGTCCACCTTCTCGTGTGGGAAAACGCGCAGCGACGGGTCGCTGTCGGCGTGGAACGCCACGAGATTGAGGTCTTCGATATCGCGCTTGACCATCGGCCAGTCATATGCGAAGAGAGGATTGTGCGCGTTGCCGAGCCGGTCGAAGATACGTACTTCGAACGAGATGCGCACGAAAGTCCTGAAGATGCGGGTCAAGGCGGGAGTGCCGCGATGAACGCTGTAGCAGTCCATCATCGTCATCTCGCCGTCGCCGGGCTGCCAGGCGAACTGGGAATTCGTCTCAGCGACCTGGTAATTCATCTCCCAGAAGAAATTGTGCACGGCTTCATCCAGCGCGTCGAAGTCGAAAGGCTGAATGTAGTATGCAGTCGGCACCGCATTCGATACCGTGTACGTGTGGTTGCCACGCACCTTCGGACGCCAACGAGCGCCCTGGAATCCGTCCACATGGCACGGAGCCTCGCGCTGCAGGATGCCTGGCTCGACCCAACCGCAGTCGATGGTCAGGTAACAGTAGTACTCATCGAGACAGCGCGCATTGACGGCAGCCTCGAAGTCGGCGGCGCGCTTGATGATTGGCCAGTAGCAGCGCAAGGCGCGCGGCAACCGGTAGTCCGAGCCGGGAAACTTGATCGGCAGGTCGAGCGTGCGTGGAACGCCGGGCTGGGGATTGGCCAGAACCGCCATCTCTTCGGCCGAGAGAAAGCCGAGCGAAAACGGACGGCGCGGCGTCTTGAAATGCGCCAGGTCGAACGGCTGGTTGAGCGCAGCGATTATCGGATGGTTGCGGTCGATGGCCACGCGATTGTCTCTGGCGTTGCCGTGAAAGCGCAGACCTCCTCGTTTCGAGAAGGGAGGAATCGTGAAGTGCTTGCCTCGATAGGCAGCTTTTGCGACTGACTTTTCATCCATCTGGATAGCCTCCTGCTGCACTAGATGCGGTGCAACATTGCAAGTGTTCTGAAGCGTGACTAGCAGAATCCTTCCGAAGCGGCGGACTTAAGCTGGGCGGATTGCCCAGCCAACTGCTCGAGGAGCTCCACATTGGCGGCGCCGTCCGCACCGCTTACGCAGGGCTGCCCACCTGATTGGACTGACAGGACGAAGTCAGCGATCTCGCCCTCATATGGATCGACCGGCTCGAACTTCAGCTCTTCGCCGTTGACGGTAATCGTGCCCGTGCCTCGCGGACCGAGCGTCTCCAGGCAACGAACGGCGCCCTTGCTGCCGAAGATTTCGACAACGCGCGGCGCACGCATGACGACGCTGGAGAGAATCTGAGCAGTGACGCCGGACTCGAAGACCAGCCCGACAAGAGAAGTCTCGTCGTGGGCAGAGCCGAAGACAGGGCTCGCAGTCAGACAAGTCGTGGACTGCACCTTGGCGCCCGCAAGCAACCAGGTGACAAGATCCAGACTGTGTGTCCCGAGCGCCGCCAGGCTCCACCACTGCCCGAGTTTGTCGCCGGCACGCCAGTCTGCGACCTTCGACTGCAGCGTCCAACTGACATTGATATGCCGGATGTCGCCGATGGGACTGGTGGAAGGATCCGCCAGAAGCGAATGCACCTTGCGGTGCCCGGCATGATACCGCAGATGGTATCCGACCGCGAGCTTGACGCCGGCATCCTGGCACGCCTGGACGATGGCGCGTGCGTCGCCGGCGCTCGTAGCAAGCGGCTTCTCAACGAAGACGTGCTTGCCCGATCGTGCGCACGCGATGGCTTGCTGAGCGTGCAGCTTGTCCGGCGAGGCGACGATCACCGCGTCCAGCTGCGGGTCGGCGAGAAAGGCGTCCAGGTCCGCGAAGGCCGCTTGAGTGGCAGCAGCCCCGTGCTTTTCGGAGAATTTCTTAGCCTTTTCGAGATCGCGACCGAGGACGCTCCAGAAGACCGCAGCCTCGATGTTCGAGAGCGCGGGAATCAGACGTTCATCAGCAATCGAGCCTGGACCGATCAGCCCCACTCGAATTGTTTTGGTTTTGTCCATAGTTTCTCCCTTTTCTCGTGAGCGCAATTGTTGTGCACCCAGGCGAAGCCGGCGAGCTGAATTCAGTCAGCCCGCCAGATAGCGCCGCTTGAGGAGATTGAGGATTTGCCGCTCGCCGGAGCCACGCACCAGGACATCCCGGTCCCGGCGAATGTTCTCGGCGTAGGCGTCCAGATTGGCGAGAAAACACCGCAATTCGGCGACGTTCAGGGTCTCGGCACAGACGCCGAAACCATTGCGACCGACGACATGCGCGTTGACCTGCTGCTCATAGACAGCCAGCGGAATCAGGTAAGCCGGAATGCCCAGATACATCAACTCGGAGACCAGCGAATGACCGCCGGTGGAGATGACGGCTTTGCATTCCGCCAGATGGTCGAGGAAGCGCGGGTCGCCATGCCTGCGCAACTTGACGTTGGCGGGCGCTGAGGCGGCAAGCGCCTCGGGCAGCTCCTTGACGAAGACGGTGAAGGCGAACTCCGGTGCCTTCGCCAGAACCTGAAGCACTTCCTCGAGCGGTTGTACGAAATCGCGCTGCGAGGATATGTAGACCAGAACCGAGTTGGTCAGCGCTTTGCGGCGACGACGCTTCTTGAGGTCGACGATTGCCGGCTTGATGCAGGGCGGCACGATCAGTACTTGCTCGCGGGCGTAGGGATTCTTTTCGACATCGAAGAAACTGCACGCGATACGCCGGTCTGCTTTTGGGAAAAAGAGGCGCAGGCGCGCCACTTCATCGAGACACGTGGTGCCGCCCAGCTCCTCGGTGAACAGGCCGGACAGATACTTGCTCTGCTGGTCGATGGTGACGAGCGGCGCACCATGCGAGTATGCGTACTGCGCGGACACCGGACAGTAATCGCTGACCACCAGATCCGGCTTGCCGTCGCCGCCGAAAATGCGCTGCGCAGCCGCCATGGCAGACAGGTTGATCGCGTCATGGTCGACACCGCGTGCCTTGTCGGCAGCGATGCGACGAGCCGTCTCGGCGAAGTCGAGACCCTTCTTGTCGCCGACATAGAAGGGAACGGACACCGGCACCACGGACACGTTTGGGTTGCCCGCGAAGTGTTTGCCGTAGAAATCCAGGCTCTCGCCGTACACGAACATGACGATTTGCGCTTGCGACGCCAGCACATCGAGGAGCGGCAGCTGCCGGTAGGTGTGACCCATGCCGATGCCGCACACTCCGTAGAGAATTTTTGCTTTGCGCATATATGTCTCCATTTACTGGATCGGCTGGCGCCTTGTCAGCGTTTGCCCTCCAGAGTGCGATTGATGAAGTCCATCGAACCTTCCACCTCCAGGACGGAGATGGCTGCTTGCATGCCGCCGCCGGCAGCCTCCACATCGAAGGCAGCGGCCAGACCGGCAGCCAGATGCTCGCGCACTCCCCGACGAGGTTCGCCGGAGAGGACGGCCTTGCCGCCCGACAGGACGATGTCGGCATTGACCGTGTCCAGGAAGAACGGGTAGAGCTTGTGCACGGCAGAGACGGGGCTCATGCGCTTGCACTTCTCGACACCGTCGTTGAGGCGAGGCAGCACGATACCCTGCACCACATATGGTGCAGTAGCAGCATAATGCTCGCGAGCCAGGTAGAAGGCCGAGCGCCCCTGATAGCCGGCGTTGAAGGTGCCCAGCGAAAGATGCTTGGACACATCCTCAGCCTTTGCCGTCATCGAACGGGTGCCGGCCACTGCAGTGAGCACGGTGCGCTCGCCGACAGTGTCGATTCTCACCAGCGTCTTGTTGCCGGAGAAAACCTTGTGCCCGCGCGCGGCAGCGCTGAGCGTGATGGAAGTTTTGCCCGAGCCGGAGTGACCGACCAGCAGCGTCAAACCGCCGTCACCCATGTTCAGAGCGGCAGCATGCACGGGATACAGACCGCGCTTCAGCCAGGCGCGGCGCGCCGCACCATAGCAGAGGAAGAGCAGGTCCATCAGGGACGCTTCGCCCTTCCAGCTGTCGCGCAGCACATACTCGCCGCCCTTGACCGAGAGGCTGCATTCGCTGCTTTCCTCGAAGCGGACCGTCAGGGTCGGCTCCGTGTTGGAGACGTGCAGCCCGCCGCGCACCGCGCAGACGCCGATGAATTCGGCACCCGGCAGATATGCCTCGGTCAGCACGCGCATTTCTTCGGGGATTTGCCCCTGACCGAAAACCGGCACCGGCGTCTCGACGCGCATCAGAATGGCGCCGGGCAGATACAGGCTATAGCTATGCTTGCTCATTGCGCTCCTCCCTTTTGCGGGCTCACAACAGTGTGCGAGCCCTGTTTAGAAGTGATGTTCATCTCGAAAACCAGCTCGGCGACCAGGCGTCCGACCTCACGGGCGCCGCCTGCACCGAACTTGTCCACCAGCTGAGACGTCAGCGAAAGCACGGGCGGGCGGCTCGCCGAACTGCGGCGTGTTTCCAGGCGCCATTCGATCGTCCGTGCCAGTGACTCGATGCTCTCCGCCAGATGCCGCTCCAGCACCCGCTTCGCCGTCTTGGAACCGCACGTGCGCGTGACGGCATCGGCGACCTTCTTCAGGACCTCCGTCTGCTCGGCGCTGTAATCGATTGCCTTGCCCGGCAGAAGATGATGCCAGTCGACATGCCCGTCGATCATGTCCGATTCGACCAGCATGAACAACTGCTGTCCCTGGCTGTCGTTGGCGGGCGGCAGCCAGATAGTGGGAATGTCGAAGCGAGCCGCATCGTAGATATTGCCCAGCCCCGGCGTCATGAGCGCGAACTTGGCGCCCTTGAGCACTTCCTGCATTTCCGACCGGCTCAGATTCTTCACGCCGAATTCGGCAAGCTCTTCGGCGATGCGCTGGTTGGCGGCAATGCACTTGTTGGCGGTGATCACCACCTCGACATTGCTGGCCACTTTCGTGAACGCCTCGACAATGAGGCGCGCGTAGGCGAGGGTGCCTTCAGCGCTCCAGAACGGATTGTTCAACCCGCCCAGATTGAGAAGCACGGTATCGCGCTCGCCTGCGCAATGTCCGACGTCTCCGATGATGGGCGGCACCACACGCACGTTGGCGGCGTTGAAGTGATGCGGTTCGGCAGCCAGACGCTCGCGCACTCCGAAGAAGTCTTGGGCGATGTAGATGTCCGCCGCTTTCACCACGGGCGGTATCGCCTTCCAATACCAGGTGAGCGGGTCGTAGATGACGACCTTCAGCCCGGCTGCCCGCGCTTTCTCTGCCATGCCGAAATCGAGCGCGGTGAGGAAGACATCGTACTGCGAGAAGATCTCCGCCAATGCCGCATCTTGCGACTGGGCAGGCACTCCCGAGATGTCGTGCAGCGCGTCGTAAGGCAACGGGCGCTGCAAGTCCAGGGTGAAGCCGACGCCGACATAGCCCACCTTGCCGAAATGCTTCCTGAGGTAGGGGAAGCAATCGGCGATGGCGGCGGTCGGACCGAATCCAAAGGGCTCTGCGTTGAGCAGAAGCCGTTTCTTATTCATATCTCTGCATGCCATAGAGGAGCCTCCCCAGAGCTGTGAGTTGCTCGCGCTTTCGCAGACCGGCCAGGAGCGGCTGGTTCGTGAAGCGCGGCTTCTTAGATGCGTGCATGTACGAGTCGCGCTTGTTCATGCCGAGACCCGACATAAAGCCGTCGACGCGCCAGGCGAGCGATTCCGGTTCGTCCTGACGGCTGACGCCGCAGGAGATGTAAGCCACGTAGCGCGTCTTATCCGAGACATTGGCGCTGTTGGCGTGCGTGGTGCGGCTGTCCCAGCTGACCAGGCTGCCGCGGCGCAGAGGGAATTTCTGCGCACGGTCTTCGACCGGCCGGGTGAGGGGGTCGCTGCGGTCCATCTCGACGTACTCGCCACCGTTCTTGGCCATGGACGCGTACATCGCAAACAGCCCGCGCGAGCCGGCAACGCCGACGAAAGTGCCGCGTTCTGCAGGGCAGTCGTCCAGGGCGAGCACACCTTGCACCGTGCGGAAATCAGGATGCACGTTGGGATTCTGGTCGACGTGCAGAGGCAGTGCCTTCGACTCTTCGTGACCGGGCAGCTTGATGCCCAGCCTGTCGAAGGTCGTCCAGAGGTCGGCCCGCCCCCAGATCAGCACATAGTGCAGGTAGACGCGCACTGACTGACGCAACTGAGCAATCGCGTCGTCGTGGTAGACCTCGAAGAAGCCCCGCGAGGCAATCGGCACACCGGCACTGTCCTCCGGCATGTTCGACCAGGTCTGGCTGGAATTGAGGTCGCATTTGCCGTCGCTGGCAGCGAGCATCAATTCGCCCATACGAGCGATGGCGGCAGCGCAGAGTTCCGGCGGGACGACGTTGACTCCGACGACGATGCCATACTTGCGCCAGCAGTCGACGAAATCAGCTTCCTGCGTGAGCGGGTCATAGCCGATGACATAGCCCTCGGCATCGACCGGCATTGGCTGAATGAGCGAGTCCATCGTGCGGTAGCTTTCGTAGCGAGCAACCACAGCTGGATGAGCGCAACGCACCTGCAGCAGCCGAACCAGCCGCACCAGCAAGTCATCGAGCTCTCCACCTTTCGAACATTTCTCGATACGCGCCACGAGACGGCGCACTTCGCGATTGATGATCCACATATCGATTCTCCTTTCATAGTGAAAAACCGCTCGCCGGGCGAACGGTTTCACGCTTCAGAATTCAGGTGAAAGGCGGCTTATGCTGCCCAAACGCGAACAAACAGATTTTCAGGAACCTCGCAAAACCGCACGAACGCAGGTTTGTTTCAATGTGCCGGCAAAGTCACAACAGTTGGCTGTCGTGATTGTTTCTGCGGTTCTTGGTGCGGGAATATTCTGAGTGGCTGAACTGCTCTGGATTTGTCGCGTGAAAGATCTATGCGATAAAGCTAATTCGGCCCGTGACTCATGTGCAATTTCAGTTGCTTATTTGTATCACTTGGCAACTTAAATTTGAGCTCACGTCCTCTGCGTTTCCAATCTTTGCTCAAACTCCTGCGAGGCGCGCCACCCGGCGGCGTCCGCAAGACTGAACGGTTGGTCAGTTCAGAAACCGACGCGCAACCAACGTTTTGCGAATAAGTCTCTTTTTGACGAAACTGATTGCAGCCATTTACTAGTAAGCTCTTAGATTCGATGTTACGGAATATCTTCCGGTTCATCAGCTAGCGATACAGAGAAACTTAAAGACCAATTTCATAAACATGAGCGAACTCGAAAATCTTGAAAATGCAGAAAGTGAAAGCCACTTAAGTCGACTGAAAGAACTGCTCGAGCAAACCGACTTTCTGCCGCAAACACCTTCGACTGATGAGGCTGCACTCGAAGATTATTTGAAACGCACGGGCGCAGTGCAAATTCCCGAATCTCACAGACTGATTGCGTTTGTCGAATTTCTGTCCAGCAAACTTACCTGGAAACAGATATGCGAAGTTTTTGAGTTCATCCTCAGAAAAGAACAGCCTGATGAACGCAATGGCACGTACGCAGTCTGGATCTCGAAGAGCGAAAACCTTCTTTCCCACAGCAATTTCAGCGAAGAAGAGCGCTCGCAAATTGCGCATGACTTGATTGCCATATTCGATCGCGCACTCGCCGATACACCTCAAAACGCAGGGCTCGCGCTTGGTTTGGGAACAAACTACTTGAAGGAAGCGGCTCGTCGCGATGCTGATACGGACTACATTTCACAAGCAGTGACATGGCTCAATCGAGCTGCAGAATGGCTGCCCGCGAAAGACAAACAAGATCAGCTCCAAAAATATATTTATGCAAACATCAATTTGAGACTGGCCCAGTGCTACATGCTCTTGCGCGTTTATAAACTAGCACTGGAACATCTGGACTCAGCGGCCAGGGAGCATATTCTGGGCGGACAAGAACTGCAAGAACTTCGCGCGGGCATTGACCGCTGCACTCTTGAACTGGGAGCAGGCCCATAGAAGCAGCAAGACATCAGTTTACCTAAGCGCCGTCTCACTAATGTTTCGCAAGCTACGCAATATTGCAAAAGCCAGATTAGAGCTCTGGAAGGTAAAAGACGCACAAATTCCTTGCTGAAGCTATGCACTAAATGCTTGGCTGAATTCGTATCTCTTCGTTCTTCTCTTCGGCTCATAGCCCCCAGCAATCTCGACCTTGCAAACCAATTCTTTTTCAATCGACACCCAGGTGTTGTTTGAGAAAAACCGCTTTCGAGCAGGTTTGCCGAGCTTGAAGAGAGGAATCGTTGATTGGGCTCGGTATGGGGCGCATGTAATGCGACCTCTGAATTATCGAGTTCACGCTTCAACAGTAAAGCGGCAACTCGCCGCTCAATAACCTTACCAAGGAAAAAACCATGTCAAAACGAAATCTGTTGGTGATCATCGGCGGCGTCTTGCTCGTCGGTCTCGTCCTCCTGGCGCCTGCTCTGCTCAATCGGCCAATCCTGCCCGAGGTTACCCAGACCAACCTGCAGGCCGAGGTCGTCAACTCCGATCGCCCGGTCGTTCTGCTCGTCACCGCCAATGGCTGCGGCGAGTGCAAGGACGTCGCCCGCAAGCTGAAGGCGAAGGGTGACCAGGACAACTCCGTGAAGTACATGCAGATCCCGGCCGCTGCCATCGGTGCTCCCGAGGCCGCGCTTCCGGCGGTCATCGTGATGCTGCCCGGCGTTCCCAACCCCATCTACCAGAAGTCCCAGTTCAATCCGGCCAACGTCGACGCTTTCGTGAAGAAGATCGGCGAGATCGATGCCCTGCGCAAGCAGGCCGAGGCGAAGAGCCAGCCTTTCGAGGCGCAGCTCGCCGACGTCGAGAAGCGTGCCCAGGCCGCTCTCGCTCCCATCCAGGCGGAGCTCGAGGCCGCTCTGGCGCCCTTCAAGCAGCAGGCAAAAGAGATCCAGGAGCGCGCCAAGACCGCGCTCGGTGATCTGCCGGAGCAGCTGCAGAACGCCAAGACTCAGGACGAGGCGATGCGGCTCCAGCTGGAAATCATCCAGAAGTCCGCGCCATTCCAGTCGGAAATGGCAGCCCTGCAGCAGAAGGCTGCCGACGCGACCAAGGACATCAAGGAACGTGGCGCTGCGGTGATGAAGCCCTTCCAGGAGGAAGCGGCCGGCATCGAGGCGAATCTGGAGAAGGAGCTCGGCGACCTGCCTGCTCAGCTCAAGAAGGCTGTCGACGAGCTGAACCAGCTCTAAGCGCCTTCTAGCGCGTATCAGGCCGGCGCCTGCGGGCGGTGAAGTTCCAATCGGAATCTTCGCCGCTCGCTTTTTTTGTTCATTATGCTATATAAGCTAGTAAAACCCGGTGAAACAGAAAATGCATCGGCTTTCAGGCAGCACAAGATGATATCGACTGGCATTGAGCCGCTTGCAGCAAATGGCAAGAAGCTCGCTATGGCTGGCGGCCAGAAAATGGTGGTATCAAAATTCTGAGATAAAACTGGCGATACTGTCCGATGGTCAAGAAGGGAGAAAGTCCTTTCTTCAGCTATGCGATTCTGCTGAGCGACGAGGCGTTGCTCATCGCACCACTTGTCGTATGCCGGCTTGGAGCGATGACCGGCGTCAGCGGCAATTTGTAATTGCTCCTTGAAAGTCATGTTGGGTTTACCTGCGGAGAGCCTGTGCTTTTCACGTGGCGTGCATGTAAAACACAGGAAATTGAAAGACGCAATTGTGCTGGACGCCAAACACAGCACATAGTGGCCCCTGTAAGGAGGCTATGTCGAGATTAGCGATTATCTGCAGGTCCGGGTGCAAGAGAAAGAGAAGAGTTTGACTTTAGCAAGTTGATTTTCAATTCGGAAAAATAGCCGGATTTCTGAGCGGTTTCGGCATCAAAGACTTGACAGGCATTTCAGAGAAATCAGCCACTATCACCAAACCAGTTTGTAGTTTTTTCGTTGCAAAAACCGCCTAACACAGGCGCTCTTAAATTCACTCAAATGGCTAGCACAGCTCGCGCGACAACCCACAGAAACTTTGCTATCGCCAGCCGCGCCACTGAGTTCGATACTAAATGAGAGTTCTGAAACGTCATACTGGTGAACATTTATTGAAGATGCCAAGGTGAAAAACTCTAGGCTCTCATTACATATTCTGCTCATCACTTCTCAGTTCCAAAGCCCACTTTTTCTCACCCGACGCCAATTCAACCGCCTCTCTCAGCATTCTCATGCTGAACGACTGCTAACAGTCGAATTTCGAGGCGATGACTGAACGGCAGAAGAAAAAGAGTGGCGAGTGAAGAGCTTCCAGGTCCACCTTCGGATTGAGCGCTCAAGGCGAAACAGCACATGTTCAAGCATGCTGCGGTTCGCCTCGATCTTCGATTTTTTGCAGGTGGCAGTTCGACAGAGTCGATGAATCCCAGGAGTTATCTATGCAAACACGCATCTGGCGAGACATTCTCGCGTACGCGCGTTGGGCGCCATCTCCGCACAACACGCAGCATTGGAAGTTCCGACTGATCGACGAGACGCATGCGGTCCTGATGTACGACCCGTCGCGCCTCTTGCCCGTCGAAGACGGCAAAGGTCAGTTCATGGCTGCCGGTTTCGGCATCATCCTCGAGATGATGGACGTCGCCGCGGCGCCTCATGGATTGGAGCTGAAGACGACGCTCCTCAACGTTCCCCTCGACGACAAGCAAGTCGGTCCGCAGCCGTTCGCCAATCTCGAGCTGGTTGCTCGCACCAGAGTCGAGCCGCTCGACCGCGAGTTGATTCTCGCGCGCCGCACCTCGCGCCTGCCCTATGACGACACCGCTGTTCCTCAGCCGGTACTCGACGAGCTGGCGTCTGTGGCGGCGTCCTTCGACCACCAGCTCGAGTCTTCCAACGATCCCGCCCAGGTCAAATTCATCCTCGACCTGAATGCAGACACGATGTTCCTGGACTTGCGAGTCAAGGACACGCGCGACGAGATCGGTCACTGGACGCGCTACACGATGCAGCAAGCCAAGCGAACCGGTGACGGTCTTGCTGCCTTCGCCATGCTCTTTCCGGGCTGGATGATGACGCTCTTCTTCAAAGCGAACTGGCTCTTCCAGATTCCAGGCATCCACCAGTTCTGCAAGTGGACGTACAAGCGCTCCATGCGCGGCACCAAGACGGTCGCCTGGATCAGCGGCAAGTTCGAAGAGCAGCATGACTGCGTCAATGCAGGCCGGATGCTGGCGCGGCTTTGGTTGACCATGACCAAGCACGGCATCTATCTGCATCCGTTCGGTTCCGTGATCACCAATCACCGCTCACACAAGGTGATGGAAGAGCACTTCGTCAACGCCAATCGCCGGGATCCGCTGTGGCTCCTGGTTCGGCTCGGACAGAGCGACACGCCACCACGGGCGATGCGCCTCGACCTGGAAGACATCATCGTTCGCTGAGAACACCGGAGATACCAAATGAGAAAGTTCCTGATTTTCACATTCCTGATCATCGCAGAGCGCATCCGCGCCGGTTTGATGCGCTGCGAAAACGTCTTCGGACTGCTCTTCCTGCCGTCTCTGAGCGGCTTTCGCGAGCGCGTCGGACTCTGGAAGGCGTGGCGTGCGCACGAGCATGCGAAGCGCACCTGCCCGGCCTACCGCCACTTCATCGCTAAGCATCCCGGGGCCGAAGTGAGGCTGCGCGGTCTCACACCTGATCTCTCGGCGATTCCGGCGATGGACAAGAAGAACTACATCCTCGCCTATTCCATACAGGACCGCTGCGTCGGCGGCAAGCTGCCCATGCGCGGCGCCGTCATCGACGAGTCGTCCGGCTCGACGGGCGAGCCCAACAATTGGGTGCGCGGTCCGGAAGAGCGCCGGCACGTGGCACGCATGCTGCAGATTTCCATGCACCACATGCTGGGCTCGAAAGAACGGCTCTTCATCAACGCCTTCGCGCTCGGTCCCTGGGCGACGGGCATGTGCGTTTCGAGCGCCGTCGTCGACGTCTGTCTGCTCAAGTCGACCGGTCCTGAGATCTCGAAGATCGTCAACACACTGAAGAAGTTCGGCCCCAATGTCGAGTACATCATCGCCGGCTACCCGCCGTTCTTGAAGATGCTCGTGGACAGCCCGGACATCGACTGGAGCCAGTACAGGATCACCGCCTTCTTCGGCGGCGAGGCGATCAGCGAAGCGATGCGCACCTACCTGATGCGCGCCTTCCGCGGCGGCGTCTTCGGCGACTACGGCGCCTCCGACCTGGAGATCAACATCGCGGCGGAAAGCGAATTCACCATCGCCATCCGCAAGCTGATCAACGACAATCCGCGCGTGCGGCGGGCTCTCAACGGCAAGTTCGAAGATTCCATTCCTTCGGTCTTCCAGTACAACCCGATGGACTACGTCATCGAGACCAACGACGAAGACGAGCTTCTGATCACGATCGCTCGCAACAGCACCGTGTCGCCGCGCATCAAGTACAACATTCACGACCTCGGACAGGTGCTTTCCTTCGACGAGATCATGGTGGTGCTCGAGGGTGCCGGCGTCAACACGGCGCTCCTGCCCAAGCCGCTGGCTGAGCTGCCCGTCATCCTCATGTACGGTCGCAGCGACTTCTCGGTGGCTTACTACGGCTGCAAGATCGTGCCGGCCGAAGTGGAAGGCATCTGCTACAGCACGCCGCAAATCGCGTCCTTCGTCGACTGCTTCTGCATCGTCACCAGCGAAGACGCCGACAACAACAAGCACCTGGCCATCTGCCTGGAACTGGCCAGGGGCAAAGAGGCACCGCCGGCTGAAGAGCATCAAGCCCTGCGCGACCTCGTCTACCGGCGCCTGGCTGAAGTGAACCAGGACTTCCGCGAGTCGATTCGCATGGTTCCGGCCGGCTACGAGCCGACTATCGAGTTCCACGCCAAGGGACAGGGGCCGTTCGCGAACAACGACATCCGCGTCAAGTGCCGCTACATCCAGAAGCGCTAGAACGACATCAACAACCCGAAAGCGCAGAGTCTCTCCAGACTTCTGCAAGGAGACAGATCATGAAGATTTTCGCTGGAGCCTTCGGGCTCGTTTGGCTGGCTCTCGCCATCGCCACCCTGGCGTGCTGGGTGCACGGCATCGTCCTCGCTTTCTCGGCGAGCGTCGTCCTGGGCATCGTCTGCATCTTCCTCGAGGTGCCGTTCATCATCTTCGGTCTCGTGGACTGGGTGGCAGGCGTCGACCTGGCCCAGCGCATCACCGAGGCGCTGCCCGGCATCTTCGGCTGAGCAGCACGGCGCCGCTGAGATCTGAAAACCAGTGTCGGCAGGTCGGTCCTCATCGGGAGGGCCGACTCTGCCGGCAATAACAAGAAGAGAAAACCAGAGAATGCAAATCGCAAACTTCGATTTCGCCGAGAAGGCAGCCACCCTGAAATCCCTCTCGCTTTCTTGCGACAGCGAGTACGACCAGAACACGCGCGCCCAGTGGTTGACGCTCAATGCGCTCCACTATGCCTACGGCTCGCTGGCCGGCGCCGCCAATAAGCTCGAGAACGCCCCTCAAGG
>CAZBOX010000056.1:0-27015 GCA_964493595.1 uncultured Candidatus Obscuribacterales bacterium
AAGTTCGAGGCACCACCGCCCCCTCCTCCACCTCCGCCGCCACCAGCGCCGGCGCCACCGCCTCCGCCACCACCACCACCTCCTCCTCCTCCTCCGCCACCACCGCCGCCACCTAAGCCGGAAACTCCAGTTGAAGCACCTACACTCTCATCACAGGCAAGGACAATGACGACACAATTGGAAGAAAACACAGCAGTCGGCGCACCTGATTGGTGCTTGCAGTACTCTTTTCCTGGATTGAACGAGCTTAAGTCGGAGAGAAATGATCTAAACGATCAAATTCGCCAGATTCAAAATCGTATCGCCACAATCGAATCGCGCATCTCCCTTCTGGACGGCATTAAGAACTCGCTTCTTTCTGCTGATGGTTCCGGACTGGTCGGTGCCTGCCAAAAGGCATTCGCCAAGATCGGTTGGACGGCAACGGTATCTCCAAGCAATACCAATGAATTGTGGTTGAACCTTGGTGAAAAAGCCGATGTCCTCGCGCACGTGGTGAAGAGCAATGCTCAAGCGAAGCGCACTGACCTGGCACTGCTGGGCGAATCGGTCATCAATTACTGGGGTGAGCACGAAAGCGAGCCCAAAGGATTGCTGGTCGCATGCACCTGGTCAAATAGACCGCCAAGCGAACGCACCGAACCAGACTTCACAGAAGCTCTGGCAGAATTCGCCAAGAAGAAAAATCTCTGTCTTATGACTTCCATGCAATTGTTGTGCATCTTCAAAGATCTTGAGCTCGGCACCATCGGCGCCGAGGATGTACGCCGCAAGATCATGGAAACAAGCGGTATCCTCAGTGGTTTCTCACTCACGTAATAACTAGATTCGAGGTAAATAGTGTCGTTACCTACATTGATTATTTGCGAGGCAGGAGAAGAGAAAGCCAAGCAGATTGAGGCTCTCATCGGAGCACATAAAGAACTCAGGCTCATAGGCACGGTTAACCGCCAAAGCGCGGCGAAGCAAATCACAGCCCTTTCGCCGAAGCTGGTCTGGATAGAACTGGCTCCAGAGCCGATGAAAGCACTTACTTTACTCGGCGATCTCAGAGAACAACATCCCAAGATCCAGTTTCTCGTAAGCAATGAAACTCTGGATGGCGGTTTGATCAAAACCTCCATGCAATTAGGAGCCGCAGATTTTCTCGACACGCAAACGTGGAAAGATCAGCTTCCCGACGTAGTCAAACGTGTTGTTCTGAAAGCGGAACAATTGCATGCAGCGCCTGCTGCAGCTGCACCGGCCGCAAAAGAGCCCTCAAAAGACGCCATGCCGCCTGGTTTGGCAGCAGCATTGTCTGATGATGATGACGAAGACGACGATGTCGCGGCAATTATCAATGCCAAGAAATCCGCACCTGCAGCGGCGCCTGCTGAAGACGCTGTAGCTGCACAAAAGCAGACCGGAACCTCGCACACGATGCGTAATTCTTCACGCTCGAAAGAGATGAAGGGAGGCGGCGGCGCTGAAGCTTCACCTCAATGGATCTGGGCAATAATCTTTGTGCTGTTTGGTTTGTCAGCCTTGTGCTACAAGCTCTTCCCATAGTCCAAGTCGGAAATTTCGATTATTTTGCCGCCTCATCTATTTTGGCGGCCAATATAAAGTCGCTCTCGGTGAGCCCACCTACAGCATGGGTCCAAATTTCGACCGTCAACTTTCCCCAGGCTACAAACAGGTCGGGATGGTGACCTTCAGACTCGGCAACTTGCCAGCATTTGTTTGCCAACTCCATAGGTCCATTGAAATCGCTAAAAGAGAAAGTCTTGACCAGTTTCTTCTCTTCATCGACCTGCCATCCTTCTATCTCTTTCAGAAAGCTTTCTCTTTCAGACTCAGTCAGTTGGGGCGTTCCGCCGCTACACGGAATGCATTTTTTTTGAGTTAGTGTCATTCTTTTCTTTCCTAAAGTTCGTTCGGTCTGCTAACCGTCGGCTTATTGATTCCCGGTCGCAACAGACCAGCTTCTCTTCTTGCTCGCAGATCAGCAGCTATTTCATAAGGAGATCTGACAATTTTATACAAGTCCCTGTCCCCTTTTGATATCAGCCCTTGCTTTTCCATTTCTTTCATCATACGGTCGAAGTGCTGATAGGGTTTCTCATACATGATGTAGACAGGTGTCTTCTGCTTCATTCCAGTTTGCAAGTGCGTCAACAGCTCTGCCATTTCGTCGACGGAGCCGATTCCGCCTTTCTCGACAATTGCAAAATCATGCGTGCGCAAAATTTCCTTGCGGGGCCCGAAATCTTTTGCGCTGAGAATTGTTGTCTGATATCCGTTGCCTATCGGCTCATGCGGCAATTCCAAAGAAACCCCAATCGATTTGCCGCCAGCTTCATAGGCACCGCGATTTCCAGCTTCCATCATGCCGGGACCGCCGCCGGTCATCATTGGATATCCTTCTTTAGCTACAAGGGCTGAGGTAAGACGTCCTCTCTGGTATGCAAAGGTATCGGACTTAGTGCGGGCCGATCCGTACATGACGCCGACCGGACCTTGTTCGTGAACGGCTTCCAGACCTGCGACAAGGTCTTGATGGGCTCTCAACACCTTGCCCTGTTCGCCTTCTGGCAAGCGGCTCTGTTCGATCATTCCCTTTAGCGTGGATATGTGCTCATGCCTACCATTAGCGGCAAGCCCCTCCTGCGCTGCAAGATTGTCATAATGATAACGAGCTGGAGCATTGGGATCACGGGTTGCATCGGCGACTTTGGTTATGTCTTCCAGGGTTCTATACCTTCGGTCACCGCTGGTCGGCCTTACCTTTTCGTAGAGTATGTTGGTCCCTCCCATAAGGGCACCACCAAGAGCGAATGTAGCCGCGCCCTGAGCTGTTTCCCCCGCTGAAGCCAGACCGTGTCCAGAAAGTAGCGAACGGCTCTGAACATCGACAATACCACCAACGGTACCACCTGCAGCAGCGTTGAAAATGTCATTTTTCAATACAGACCTGACTGCACTGTTCGCGAATAAGCCTTCCGTATATTTTGCCGCCGGTGCAAGACCTTGAGCTTCAGCAATGGCGGTCTGGTTGAAAGCACGCAATCCAAGCCCCTTCAGTCCAACGCTCGTGGCTGTCAAACTTCCCCATGTCAGTCCGCCTACCGCCATATTTCGTGCACGAGCCGAAAGAAAGTCTTCTCCTGGTTCTACGGGTGTGAATATACCGTTGTAAGCGACTCCGGCACCAACCGCCTTCATGATTGGAGAAATCGCTTGCCTGCTTGCTAGGCCATATTGTGCCGACTGCTCCATTTTTGCTGCCGCACCTGGTCCAGCAACGCGCGCCATAAAAACAAAAGGCAGTGCTGCACCAACTGTGCCACCAACGGCTTCACCCACCCAAGCGGAAGAGCCAAACTGAGCTTGCGCCGGCTTCTCGAAAAATTTTGTCTTCTGCTCCCACTCTGTACCGGCGACCTTATCAACTAATTGAGTTACGCCAGTAAGAGGCGCTTGAACGAGAGAATACTTAAAGCTTGACCAGGCGCCCGCAGCAAATTCAGAGAATGCGTCCGTGCTGCCGTGCTCTGCTGGTCGGCCCTGAAGGGCGACATCGGAAGAAGAGTCCTCCGGTAAGGGTGCTTTTAAAATTGAATCTTTGAAATCGCCAGCGGGCATGTGTGCCAATCTCCACAAGCATGGTCAAAACCCTGCTTCTTTGGATGTATGCAAATCGCTCCGAGCAGTCTCGGAGTTCAGCGATAAGTTGATAGATTAATCGAAGATGTCGGCATCTTATGACCAGGCCAGGTAGTCCGCATTGGGGAAAATACTACCCAAACCTTAATTCGGTCGGAAAAGCTCAATCGTCGACTACTTCTTTGGAGTAATCGCCGACCGTAAGCTCAGTCTCAGAAAGGATTCCCTTTCTTGTAAAAGACATTTTTAGGACATCGCCAGGCTTGCAAGATTTTATGATCTCCCGCATATCTGCCGATGATGCCACGGGCGTGCCGTTCACCTTTTGAATAAGGTCGCCAGGTGAGAGTTTTGCGCGACTAGAAGGTCCCCCGACTGCGACTTTTCGCACTAGTACGCCTCGGACTTCTTTTGGCAAGGACAAGGCTTCTCTGACCTTAGGATCTAAATCTCTCATGTAGATTCCCAGGTACGCTCTGCTGATGGCGTGATGAGGGGAAAGTAGTCCGGTAGCGACTTCACGGGCAACATCGACAGGGATAGCAAATCCGATATTTTGTGCGTCATAACGGATCGCGGTGTTAATGCCTATGACGTCTCCGCCCAGGTTGAGCAAAGGACCGCCCGAATTCCCTGGATTGATTGCCGCGTCTGTCTGAATCAGTTCAACATGATGATTTAGATCGGCGACAGAACGCCCAATAGCGCTGACTATTCCAAGGGTGACGCTATGTTCGAAGCCGAACGGATTACCGATGGCAATTGCCCATTCGCCGGGCCGGATATGCTTGCTGCTGCCAAGCCTGGCAATGGGAAGACCAGTAGCATTGATCTTTACGAGCGCTAGATCTGTGAAATTGTCCTTGCCCACCAATTGTCCCTGAAATTCGCGCTTGTCGTTAAGGGTTACCTTTATGAGGCTGTCACTGCGCGCGACATGACTATTCGTCAGGATATAGCCGTCCTCACGAATAATTACACCGGACCCGGCGGAGCGCTTTTCTTGCCCATCGGAAAATTGTTGAGGCGTTTGCTCAGGACGCATTCGAGGTCCAAAGAAAAACTGCGGCGACGGTGAGTCAATAGCCGCAGCCAGGCTCTTTTCGGCAGTGTTTCTTGCAGTCACTTCAATTGCTACGACGGCAGGAGCCACCTTTTCTGCTATATCCGCCACAGTTGATTCACCCAGGTTGCGAATAGCAGATTTGTGCGGAATAGCGACCGGCAATTCTGTCTCTGGCGCGTTGGCCTGTGACGGCACTGGTTTTCGCACTGATTCGGAAGAATCACGAGGCAAAAATTGAGAGCCGATCCAAATTCCTATGCCAAAAGTGTTCACGACCAGGATGCTAATCAGCAGCTTGCTGCTCAGCGACAGACCCGGTCCTTCTTTTATTCCTGGCATATCGGGGCGAAAATCATCGGAAGACGATTGCGCTTGCAAACGCCCGGTGGAATTCATCAAATTCTCGTCGTCGACCTGCTCAGCCATTTCTGCCCACATTGCCCCTGCAGTTCAAGATTATCATTCCCCGGCCAATAAGTGATCTACGATACTCAGGCCGTCGTTTCATCACTTCACGCTCAGGACGATTGAACATTTTTCTCACCTCTCATCCAGATTGTGTAGGTTAACCCAGCCAACATACAAATGCAGGCACAGACCGATACTACAGGCGGTGCGCCAAATTGATGAGCGGACCACCCGATGATTAAGCTTCCAAGCGGTGAGAACCCCATCATCACGATGAGATAAAGGCTCAGTACCCGCCCCCGCAACTCGTCCTTAACAGACAGCTGAACGAGTGAATGTCCTCCGCTAAGCTGTGAAGTGAGAAAAAATCCAACCAGGACAATAATCGTCTGACAAAGCCAGTATTGCTTCGACCAGCTGAAGGCAAGCAAGCTCATACCAAAGAATATAGACGCGTAACCAAGATTGACTTTGAGAAAGTCTCCCTTGCCCCGATTAGCCAGCATGAGCGCTGCGCAAAAGGCTCCCAGACCAGCCCCGGCTCGGAGCAAGGCCAGAGTGCGTACGTCACCGTGAAGAATGTCGGAGGCGAAAACAGGCATGAGAACGTTGTAATTCATACCGCACAAACTGATCACACCGCCAAGAAACATGAGACGCAAAATGGTCGGAGATTTGAGGATGAAACTTAAACCTTCGGCAATACCTCGGTTTGTGCCGGGCGATTCCGAGGTCCACGATTTATCTATGGAGATTAGCGTGTAAGCAAGAAGTGTCCACAAATAACTCGCCGAATTGAGAAAGAAGCAGGCTGACTCGCCAACCAGGGGAATTGCCACGCCGGCTATCGCGGGGCCGATGATACGAGCTCCATTGAAGATTGATGAGTTTAAACTGATTGCATTGACCAGGTCTTTTCTGTCTACAAGTTCGGGCAAGAATGATTGACGTGTTGGGATTTCAAAAGCGTTAACGGTACCCAGAAGCAGCGCCAGTGCGACACAATGCCAGACCTGGATCTGGTTGTTGAAAGTAAGCAGCCCGAGCATCAAGGCCTGCAACATTGAAATCAATTGACAGACTATAAGCACGGTCCTCTTATCTCTGCGGTCCGCGATCCAACCACCGATCAAACCGAACAGCATAACCGGAAGAAGTACAGCGCCCTCAACCAGTCCCAGCATGAATGCTGAATGCGTCAATCTATAGACGAGCCAGCTCAGAGCAACTTGCTGCATCCAGGTGCCGGATAATGACAGCAATTGCCCGACAAAATAAAGCCTGTAGTTTCGATAGCGAAGCGATCGAAAGGTTTGCAGGAACTCTCTAGTCAGTGCCGACTCAGTGATTTTTCTTCCCCCGACTAGCGTGCCAGATTAGCTACGCGCTCAGCTCTCAGAGAGCTGGAGAGCAAAACCTCCAGCATAGTTTTCGTTTCTCTGGAAAAGCTGGCAACAGTCAGCCGCCGCTCCAATATTCTTACAATTTCAGCCACTTCCTCAAAATCAATTTGCGCTCCCTTCTTCAACGAACTCAAATTCTTCAACTTGATCACTATGCGCACCAATGAAACAATCAGGCAAAGATGATTGAGTCCAGCAACCAGGCTAAGTCCAGCAAAACCAGGACCAAAATAGAGCTTGGAAAAGACTTTCAAATAGGCGAATCGCCGCAGTAGACTTTCGCTTTGCTCATTCAGCGGACCTAACACATATTGATTTAATTCACCAAAATCGCAAGAAGCACCCTGAAATTGAGCTAGCACCTTATCTGGTGGCGAAACAAGATGGCGGGCTAGCTGCGGCGTGTCGATTTCACAAAGATTCTCTCGGTAAACGTCATCAGGGAAATAAGCGTTAAGAAGAGCGTTAATAAGCAATGAATCAACCGTGCGAGGCTTAGTTTGCAAACCTGGAATTTTGTCAAAGTCTCTCTTTTGTTTCACCAGTCCGGAAGTTTGCTTAGCGATTTCGCAAAGTATTTTCTCGGTACGCTCACTTTCCTCTTTTGCCTTTGATTGTATGTTCGGGCGAAATGAGCAAAGGAAGCCTGTTTCCAGCTCCATGTAGTCGTGAAAGGTTAGTGGCTGTCCATCGATTAACTGCAGGTTTGTCCAATCCGGAGAAAGTTCACCATAGAGCCTTTGAAAAAGCTCATAAGTCCTCGTCAGATGTTGTTTTTGTTCGGACAAAGGACGCCCGCTGTTATAGAGCACCCCTGTGGACGCAAAACTGGCGGAAGCATAGACGCCATTTGGCGTAGGCGTAAATGTATAGGGAAACAAGCGGCACATTGAAGGCTTTGCTTCTTCACCGAATTGGTTGTGAATCTCGCAACGGTTGTCAGGCGAGAGAAACTGGCATTTACCATCGACTCTCTTGCCCAAAGCACTTGTAAACGATTGCTGTTTGGATGTGCCGGAATTGCCGACTACGATTAAATGAAGAGGTTCTTTTTTCGCGCCGGTCTCTGCAAGGGAACAAATACGCGTGCGATCTTCGTCGGTCAGAGGCACGGGCCAGGAAAAGCAACAGTTGCCACAACCGGTGCAATCGAAATTGATACCCTCAGGGATATGCAGTGATGCCTCTTCGCCCATAACAGAAATTATGCAGCATAGCGCTTCAATTAGCTTATAAATTACTGATGCGCTAAACTGAGCGATCAAATGCAAGAAAGAAATCTTTGTATCGGCATCGCAGTGTTGTCATTTCTGACTACACTTTTTGTATTTCTGCCCGCCCTGGGCAGCCAATTTCTGCTTGACGAGCAGTTTATCGCCGCCTGGACGAAAGCACTCCTATCAGGCTCGGCTGCCGGCGGATGGGGCAGTTATCTCTCCTGGAGCGGTCCTGACGCACAGGATGCCTTCGGTCCCATAGCCAGCCTTGCCTGCATCATCCTTTCGCAAATGGGAGCCGGTCTGGCGAGATTGGCAACCATTGCTATCCATGCCGGATGCAGCGTGGCTCTATATATGGTGGCACGCCGCCTGACCGAAGCAAATAAGATCTCGGTCAGGGCTGACGGAGAAGTCGAAGAAGCAAGAGAGAACCAAACTGTATCAATTTGTATTTCCTCTTTCGCGGCTCTAATTTTTGCCGTTCATCCATTGAGCGCAGAGCTGGTCAGTTTCATTGGCGCAGCCGGTATCGAACTTTCAATTCTGTTTTTTGCGCTTGCCTTCTACTTCTATCTTTCGGCACATCCTCTTCTGAGCCAAGGGCCCGAAAAAAGAGGAAAAACATATAGCATCCTTGCCATAGTTTTTTTCATCTGCGCGTACCTGGCTTACAGCAAAAGCTGGTACTTGATAAAGATCATCGCTATGTTCGAGCTGCTCAATTTCGCTCTTGATCCAGCAGCCAGACAGCGATACATGAGTCTTTGGAAAGACCATTCGACAACGGGTCGTAAACGTTTCCTGGCGACGCTGGCAACATTGATGGGAGTGTCAGTGGCTCTCATGTGCTTGGAGATATTTCGAGGAAATGACCCGATCGGTTCACTGATGGCAATGATGCCAAACGGCTTGCGAAGCATGTTGCTCACTCTCATGTTTCCCATAAACAGATCTCTTTGGAAGAAATACAGCCTCGAATATATAACGCTCTATGTGGTTTTCTCGCTTGCGGCAGCCCTTTCAGCGTATGGAATATTAAGACGGCCGAGATATCGTGTCGCTGTTTTGACTGCCCTCGCCTGGGTGTTTTTTGGTTTGCTCATTGGTGGCAACCAGTCAATCGTGGCTGACGACTTCTATGGCCATCGTTATCTCGGACACGCTCAAGCGGGCTTATCCCTTCTCATTGCAATGATGTGCTTTGGATTGGCTTCAGCACTGAATGAGAAACGAATTTGGGCGGTAGTTCCTGCGGCTCTAGTGTGCGTTACATTCATGGTCGCATCGTGCAGGCATTCGTTTAACCAGACCCAACATTATAAGAATGCGGCCAAGCTGCTGGAGAAAATACAGAAATCAGTAAAAATTGTTTGCGCAAGAGAAAAGTCCTCGTACTGCGTCGCCAAAGACTTGCCACGCAGCATCGCCTTCGTGCCGCTTATTTCTCCTTTTCACCCTGTTGTTCTGGATGGACAAAACGGACTTTTAAGAGCGCCGACTGTTTCCGGAGGACCATTGAAAGACGCCCTACGTGCGAGCAAAATGCTGAACACATGTTCTCGCTGGGATGAAACTTTCAACGCCCTCTTGCCCATCGTGACGGAACCAAAGATAAACGACCCGCCTTATTTATTTGACGCAGCAAAAATTGCGCGAGGTCTGAATCCACCTCTGGAATTTTGGAAAACAGTCAGCCTTGACAAAGCAGGAAATTGCTTGAAGATTGCCAGCAATTCAGAACACGAGCCAGGCATCGGTATCTTCACTGGCACCTTGAGCCCTCTGGACGGGGATGCATTTTACGTAGATGCAAGAATAAATACGCCCGTGCAACCGAGTAATCCAAATGTTGAGCTTCACTGGATGACTGTGCATACCGGTCAGTATGAGAAAGAGGATCGCCGCGCTGTTGTCAAAGCGAAACTTAACGACAATGAATATCATCGCTACAACCTCTCCCTGAGGTCTACGGGATGGGTCACTAACGGTCCGCCTACGCAATTGACTATCGGCTTCCCGTCCAGTTCAACTGTGGAGCTGAAGGGTATCGGTATTATCAAAGATGAGAAGGACAACAAACTATTTGCTGAATTGAAAAGCGCTGAACCGGCGCGGAATGCGGCTCCAGGTGAAAAGGGATATTTTTGCGACCTTTGCTTCAATTACCCTGATGATGCAGACCTTGGTCTATTCCGCATGGATAAATCCAGAAGCGAGATCAGTTTCAACTTCGATGCCTCTGCCATCACCGGCAGTGCCAAAGCAATTTTGTTTTCCACAAGAAAAGATCAGTTGAAACTCCTTTCTGATTGCGGCGAAATACCGGAAGACAGCCCATTTAAAGTTGAGTTGGATGCCCCAAAAGGTACCGTAAAACTGGGCTTGGACCGCTTTGACAAATCCGGAATTTATGGAATACGACTTGCTGCTATTGATGCATCAGGAAAAACCGTCGGAAATTTCAGTGATAGGATCTGGCTTATGGTCGACAAAGGACAATAGAGACAGGAGTATCACTTGGACAAGCTGAGGGTTTCCACCAAAGACATTATTTTTGCCTGGTTGGATGAATCGCAAGACAACTCATACTATTTGGACAAGATTGAAGGTGAAACCCGCATGGTTAACCGCAATCTGATTGAATTGAGAGATCTGACCGACGAAATCGAGAAGAATTCCACCCGTTACCTTTATGTTCCTAAATTGACAAAAGAAGACCTGCTAGAAGACTTACAAGCTTTTCTAGAGACAGTTCAAAAACCAGATCTGCAAGCCATTTTGCCAATAGCGTTCGAAAGCCCTCATAAAGTAAGCGCCTTCAGAAAAATACTGGAAAAACATCCGGAAGAACTTCAGCGCTTCGATGAATTCAGAGAAAAATCTATGCTGAATAGAATAGAAAAATGGCTCAATGCCAACGGCATTGAACCAGCGTTTAAATAGCAATGCCTGAGTCTAAGACTGCGGAGGGAATCTGGCCGCTCCCAGTGGTGACCTTTCGGGCAGCGCAGGACCACGAACACACTTGATGGCCGACCAGGGCAAGTAAAGCGTTTCGTTCTCTCTTCGCAGGCACAGATAGGTATTCTGGTCTGCCATTGCCACCTCGCCTTCCACTTGCTCACCGCTGATGAGCAGGACGGTCACATGGGTGTTCAAAGGAATTGCCACGGCAAACTCACGGTGGGCTGACTCTCAAATGGTAGCAGACGGCAAAAGCAGGTAATGCAAAGACCATCAGAAGAAGGCAATTTTTGCAGTCAGAGCCTAAGCTGTCATTCTGTTGCGACGCAGAGCTTCCACGGCTACGTCATTTGGAGCACGTTCATTGGCTGCCAGTTCTGAGTCTTTGGCATCATGAACGGCTGCTTTGACAATACTGACGTCTGCATTGTGCTTGATACCTTGGGCCATCAAATCTTGGCAAGAGCCCATGGCCGACAGAATGCTTGCCAAGTGAGAGAAGTTGCCGCTCTTGATGCACAGAGCCAGAGCCTGAGTCAGGCTTCCCATGCTGCTGGAGAGTTCACCAACATCGACCGCGCCGGGTCTGCCCAGTGCAGCCTTAAATGAATTGATCTGACCTGCGGCGGTATTCAGCGCGACAATCGACTGATTGGAGGCATTCTGCATCTCCTGAGCATTCTGGCTGTAATATTTTCGCCCGGTTGAACCGTCGGTGTAAGAACCATCAGCTCCAATATAGTCACCATCGGAAAAACGGGTTCCGCTGCTCGTGCTGTCTACAATTCTGTTGCCGCGCTCGTCAAAGAGCTCTAAATGCCTTTCGTTGGGGTTGTATCTTATCTGCTCGACGCCGTCATTCTTCTGGCTGTACTCGGTTCCATTCCACTCTGTGGATTGCTTGTTGACGAGGTCATCTACTTTTTGCGTGCCGCCACCATTCGTCAAAACGACTTTCTGTTCGGGATTCGGTCCCATGGGCACATCAACTTGAACCTTACCGTCTTTCTGGCATGGTCCCAGTCTCAAGCGATTCGCTGCGGTAACAGAAATATCGCCGCCCTCGGACTTGACCCCGGCGGCATTCAAAGCTTCGGCAACATTAGCAGGCTGACGGCCGTTTCTTTTGGCAGCGTACTCTTTGAACCATGCAGGCAAATCGGTGCTCACCGCAGCTTCTTGACCGCTGCCGGCAATCGGCTTGCCGTCGGCGTCGAGTTTTACCAGTCTGGCAACAACTCTGCCATTCTCCTGTTTGACTTCAACGCCTTCGTTGCTTCCATCCTTTTTAAATATGGCAGTCTTTTCCTGCGGATTAGTGCTGCGCTCGACGAAGATACCATTCGGCCTGTCCATCGCCACACGCGTTGCGTCTCCGGCCTGGACAATGTCGTTGTCCTTCTCTTGCCTCGAGAGGCTGTGCATGGGGCGGCGCCCGGCGTTGAAATACGTGATTCTTCCGATTTCAGCGCTGCGAATCTCACCGCGGACACCCTTATCGGATATGGTTTCATGAAGAGCCTTCAGCTCTACGCTCATCTCTTTGTTGGCGTCGATTGTTCCGGTCGTGCCATCCTTTAATTTGAACGTTTCTCTGCCGCTGCGGTCACGGCTGATAGAAATACCATTTTTCTCGACTGTGGTGACACCGCCTTCGCGGGTGATGATAGTGCCGTCACCCTTCTTTATCTGGGTGCCGTCTCTGGTGGCAGTAATCACGTCACCGTCTTTTTCAGTAACGGTAAATCCCTTCTTCTGTCCGTCAGAAGTTTTGTCTTCAGTGATGGTGGCATCTTTACCCCAGATACCTCTCCAGGCATCAGTCACTGCTCCAGTAACTGCGTCCACTCCGCTTTTGACTACATCCCAGGCTCTGCCGAAGAAACCGCGCTCTTCAGGCTTTTCTGCTTCCACCTTAGGTTTATCAGTTTGCTGAACCGCTTCAGGCGTTCCTGCAGAGGCAGTTGCAGCAGTAGCTTCGGCTGGCTTTTTGGGAGCTTCACACCAGAGGTTGGGCACGACCAGAGAAGCAGCATCACCGGCCAGTTCTCCGCCTTTCTTAACGCCCCAAGAGACCAGAGAGGATACATCTTGCCAGATATTGCAAGCAGCCTTCTCTATTGCGCCTTGCTCTTTCTCCTCATGCTCCTCGCCTTCTTTAGGACTTTCAGCCGCGTCAGCAGTCTGCCCCTTCTTTTTGTTGGGGTCCTCGGCGGCATTATCATTATTTGTGGCAGCAGCCGCTGTGGAATTAGCCATTTCCTGGACGGAGCTCTATGAGGTTCTGGGAGTTAAACGTGACCCGAATGGCCACATAGTAAGTTGTCAGTATTTTGAAACATTAAATGTGCAGTGTCCATGGTGGAATTCCCATCCAACATTAAAAATACCCAAAAGACAGATTTTCTATCCTTTTATGCGGTTTAAGAGGGCATTTCTGGGCATTTTGCCCGGCGAAAGAACGCTAGAATTCGTACTAGAAAGCATCAGAGAGTTTTGAACGCTCAAAACAACGCTCCAGCTTGCGCTTTGCCGACTTACTATTCAGGCTTCAACAAGAATGAAACCCAGCATCTTTTCTCAAAACAACCGCGCACCAAAAGTTTTCCGCAGCGCTGTTCGGTCTATTCTCAAAAGTGGTCTGCCCTGCGTCCTGGCAGTATCGGTTTGTCTGGGTGGCTGCACCAGTGTGTCCCTGGGCGGCAAAACCAAAGAAGGGCAAGGACAGACCCCCAGTCAACCCAGCACCGGGTCGGCTCCGGGCAATGCCCCGAATATTGCCGGATATTGGAAGATAAACTACACCGCAAACAACAGGCCGATGACGGCCAGCGCCCGCATAACCCAGGCAGGCAACAACTTTCAGGGTTCGGGCTCGGACGATCATAACAGCGCCCCCTTCACCATAACTGACGGCAAGGTCACAGGTGGCGGCGAGGTCAGATTCTTCAAGAAGTACACCGGCGGCAAATCGACGCCCATCGAGTACAACGGAAAGATGCGCATGGTCGATGCCATGGGCTACAAAGGACCCTACATCGAAGGCGAGTACGTAGCGGCCTTCAACGGCAAAATAATCGAAGGTAAGTGGGAAGCGCAAACATCGGCAATTGCAGACCCGTCACCTCCGCCTACACCGGACCCGCAAATGCCGGCGCAACAGCCACCCACTCAGCCGATGCCGAATAATCAGGGACCGCCGCCCGACCAGGGACCTCCGCAGGGCCCCCCGCCGCAGCAAGCAGCAGACCCCAGCAAAGCGCCACATCTTTCAGGCAAATGGAATACCGGTTTTCTCTATCACGGCAAAGCCATTCACTCGACTATGTACATAGAGCAAGAAGCCGGCAATGTACGCGGTCACGGATTTGACGAAGAGACCAAAGAAAAATTTACGCTCAAAGGCTGGTACTCATATCCTAAGCTTCAGTTCGTGCGCAAGTACGAGAAAGCCAAAGGAGCCAAGACCAGCAAGGAATTGACTTTCCGGGCGACCGTCAGCATCTTGAATGAAGGGTCTTACTCGGGTCCTTACCTCGAGGGCGAAACAACACTGGGCGAACGCTGGGAAGCACAAGCTTTCCGCTAAACAATAATCGACAGTATCCATGCCACTAAATTCAGTGCCTCTTTTTTGAGCACCGCATACGGTGCAAAGACTCTTTTTCGCGTTATCTAAGGAACATGTTTTGAGATTATCTTGATATCTCTGAGAAAGGTTTTACGAGACATTCCTCTTGTCTTTCAAGACTTCAAGAGAAAGTCTGGTACTCTTGGGGGCTGCCAATATCATGACATTCAACAAGAATGTCCTCAGGAGCCATCCTTCTATGAGTCCGAAAGGAAACCCCTTGCCCCGCAACGCTCGAGCTGGTAATCAGCAGAGAGCCTGGAAAAAGGCTTTGACAGTTCTAATCGTCGCAGCATTCTCGATGCCGACGGTAGCGCTCGCTTCTCCATCGTCGAGCGATACCAGAAGATTAGCCACGCCTTATCATGGACCACTGCCCAGCGAGCAGGCTGCAAACTTACAGAAGAGTGAAAGCTCCGCCAGCTCGAATTCAGAAGCAACAGACGACACCAGCAAAATGGCGTCCGGTTGGTCTGTACCAATCGACGGTCCGCTCTCATTTCTGACCAGAACAGTAACAAAAGTGGTTCATCGCCAGCGAATGGCCGATCAACCTAAAGCTCAAGCGGAACCGCAAAAAGAATTGAGCGGCTCTATCAGCACTGCCGACCCATATCAGCATGTCGGCTGCCAGATGGATAAACTGCTGGAAACAGCACTCGAGCGCGATGAGAATACTAAAGCCATTGATATGGCGGTTTCGCACTATAGAAAGAAAAGCCAGATTGTCATAGCCGAGACTAAAGATGCTTTCGACTACATGATTCCGTACCGGGGCTTCGGTCCTTCTGCTGAAGCCGGTGACATTATCCTGGGCGAGAAGCTGAAAATGAAGAGCCGTGCGTCGGCTGAATTTGCAAGACAAAAAAATATCGATGAGACACACCTGAAAGTGACGACATGCATGTTCCAGGTAGCCATGGGCATCGGCATGGCCGACCGCGAAAGAGGCGACGAGATTGTCGACTCAGGAATGAAATCGCTCAAGGAATTAGTGGGCGAAGAAGAGGCGGAAAAAACTGCAAAAATGCTCGAGCAATTCAAAGAGAATTTCGCGGTTCCTGAATCAGTTTACGAACAGAAGATCTGGGATGTGGCCCAGAAGCAGACCAAGCAGAATCAAATCTTCAAGGCATCACTGGAAGAAGATCCGGTCGTTAAGGAGATCAAAAAGAGAATTCACAAATACAACCACAAGAGCCGGCTTTCAATGGTCACATCTCAAGTAGTTCAGACGGGACTCGGCGTGGCCGCACTGACTCCGAGCTTTATCGGACCGGGCGCAAAGGCGGCTTTGCTTACTTACGTAATGGCGACAGGTGGGCCCGAATCTTGCAAACTTCTGAAAGAGCTGTATCTGGATAAACGCTTCGAGAGCCGCTGCAAAGTAATCAGCGAAGAAGCACACATGGCAGTCGATAATTACCAGATGGCGCTCATGACACGCAATCCTGTACTGCTGGCCTGCTCAGAATCTCTTCTTGGCCAAATGATTGGAGAAATGGGAGTCAAAGAAATAATGGGCGCGGCGCTGCTTTCCGAGAAAAAGCACGTACCCGGCGCATAGCTATTTCAGGACACCCAACTTCTTGCCGACCTTCTCGAAGGCAGAAAGTGCCCGATCAAGATCTTTGCGCTCGTGTGCGGCAGATATTTGAACACGCAGCCGGGCCTCACCCTGAGGTACGACCGGATACCACAGACCTCGCACGTATACGCCTTCTTTGAGCAGCTCGGCGCTCATGTCTTGCGCCGTTGCAGCCTCGCCCACCATAACAGGGACGATGGCGTGAATGCCTTCCAGAATAGTGAATCCGGCACGAACGATCTCTTTGCGGAAATAGTCGGTGTTTTCACGCAATTTCACGACCAGCGAGGAATCTTCCTCCAGCATTTTGAATGCTTCAATGGCAGCAGTCACCACGGGCGGTGGGAGAGTATTGGAAAACGTGTACGGTCTCGACTTCTGGCGCAAATATTCGATCAGCTCTTTTTTGCCGGTTAAGAAGCCGCCTGCCGCACCGCCCAGAGCTTTTCCCAATGTGCCCGAAATCACGTCAATTTGCCCGTGAACACCGCATTCTTCTGGAGTACCTCTGCCTGTTTTTCCAAGGACGCCGGTCGAATGTGATTCATCGACAAAAAGAAGCACATCGTTTTTCTTGGCTATTTCGACAAACTCTTTGAGCGGAGCATACTCGCCTTCCATGCTGAAAACACCATCGGTGACGATCACACCAATGCGATACTGATCTGCATCAGGCTCTGCCAGAAAATGTTTCAGTTGTGTAAGGTCATTGTGCTTATATGCCTTCAGGTCTGTCGTCTTGGTAGCAATCCTGCACAATCTGATTCCATCGATAATCGAGGCATGATTGAGTTGGTCGCTGTAAATGATGTCTCTGTACTCCGACTGACCGTAGTCATTCGACATCAGCCCGGTGAAAAAGGCCTCGTTTGCAGCAAAGCAAGATGAGTGAAGAATTGCCGCCTCGCATCCGAGAAAGTTGGCGATGCGCTCCTCTAGCTCGAAGTGAATCTTTTGAGCTCCGCAAATGAATCGCACGGAAGCCATACCGAAACCATGCTCATCAAGTCCTTTTTTGGCGGCCTCAACAATGCGCGGATGGTTGGCCAAGCCAAGATAATTATTTGAGGCGAGCATGACACAATCTTTGCCGTCCACTTTGACGACTCCCGACTGCTTGCCTTCCACAGGCACTTCATACTTGAAGGTCTTATTCTCGTGAGCTTTCTGCAACTCCTGCCCGAGAGCGGAATAAAGCTTTTCCACACCGAATTTTTTCTTTACCGCTGCATTTTCTTTTGCCATTGCATTCATTCCTTATTACTTTTCAGGTGTGAAAACCAGCTTCATTGCTTCGCCCTTGGAGAGCAGATCGAAAGCTGAGCGGTAATCATCGAGAGCATACGTGCGCTCGAATAAAATGCGAGCCAGCTTGCTCTTCAGATCCAAACGCTCTGATTTCATCAATCTCAGCATTGTTTCCCAAGTATCGAACATTTTTCTTCCGAAAATGCCCTTGACGGTGACACCTTTCCAGATGACACCATTGGCGATATCAAAGTCATTGAGAGGCTTGCGGGTGATGCCGAGCAAAAGAACGGTGCCGCCATTTCTGACTATCTGAAACGCATCATTGTAGGCGGAAGGAGAGCCAGACATTTCCAGAACTACATCCACACCATTGGAGCCGGTTTCATGCTTTCTCACCGATTCATAAAGTTCTTTCGAGCCTTTGGAGACATCGAAGCAAGCGTCTGCACCGAATGACTGAGCCAATTTGAAACGGTGCTCCGTATCCATCGCTTCAGTTATATAGATGCGAGAAGCTCCGAAATCATGACAGAGGAATGCGGCCATCAACCCAAGCGGACCGGCACCCAGAATAGCAACGGACTTGCCACGAACGTCTGCCTCATAGACAGTGTGAACAGCATTGCCAAAGGCGTCCAGCATTGCTCCTATAGTGGGCGGAATTTGTGAGGTGTCGCCGCCCTTATTGAGAAGGATGACATTCTTATATGGAACGACAACATGTTGAGCGAAACATCCATCCAGGTGTACGCCTTTTACTTTCACTTGCGTGCAGATGTGTTCGTTGCCGGTTCGGCAAAGAAAGCAATGCCCGCAAGAAAGATGCATCTCCGCCGTAACGTAATCACCTTTTTCGATTTTCAGGTGTTCGGGAACGTGTAAGCCGCTATTCTTAGCAGCTTCGCCCACTTCTTCAACAACACCGCAAAATTCATGACCAACAATAATCGGATCGTACTTACCGTTTAAATAGCGCTGCATTTCATTGCGAATACCTTCGCTTTGCGCCGAATTGTAGATGCTCTTGTCCGTTCCGCAAACTGAAGTAGCAAGCACCTTGATTTTGACTTCATCAAGGCCGAGCTTCGGTGATGGCATATCAGTCTTCAATGTGAGACCGTCTTTATTCAAGTCTTCCTTTATAAGGCATTTCATCGAAGTCTTTGCAGTCTCCTTGGTCTGTGTCTGGGAATCTTGGCTGGTGAGCATCGTTAAGGCCTCTGGCAGTAAAGAAGTGATAGCGGGGCAAAACGCCCAGCCCCTGCGAATACAGCAGCGATAATTATGTCAGATTGACGGCTTTGTCGGGGCGAAAGAACAATTGAAAACGGCCGGCCCGACCTGATAAAACCTGCGCCTCCTGCGCAGGTGAGCGATGATTCATTCTGCTTGCTTAAAATCCGCATATCTACTGGCTAAACATATCGAAACCTACAGCCATCATTCGTTTTCGGCCTTTGAAAACCGTCAGCTCATGCGCATCTTCGCGCAAACCATATGAGGTGACTATGGGTTCGATAGTCCGTAGATATCGCGCCTTAGCGTTTGTTTAGTTGCCAAGCACGAGGGCGGTGATTAGATTACAAGGGTGACCGCAACAATTTCTTTATTATTGACCTCGGGAGACCTCCATGAACAACGACGCCACCTCCAACGATGAGATCAACTTTGATCCAGTACTTCCGGCTCCTGTTGATCTAGTTACTTCATTCGTCGCTGAAGCGTCGATTGTACGCACCATTGTCCAAGGCAGTGGTGGACCGGAAAATATCGATATTACCGAACCTGGACTTCGATTTGTGCGACATATTCTGGCGAATTCTCGATCGATCAAATTCGGTTTCATGCCCAATTTCAAAAGCATGGATTCTATAAGAGAGCTGGCGCGCGATTTCATTCGCCGCTGCGGAGGCGCGACTTGCGCGCTTCAAACTATGTATGCGGTCACACAATGTGAATAAACAGCTAACGCCTGTTCCATCCCCCTCTCGAGGACAACACTTTCGTGTTGTCCTCTTGTTTTATAGCTCGACATGCAGCATCCAGGAAGAATAGATGGTCAAGACAATTGTGAGAAAGAGACCAATATGAACGGCCGATATGACTAAAGTGACTGTCTCAGAGTGAGTATTGCCTATTTCTTCCTCGTCCGCTTGCGCGTCCGGAGAAGGCTTCAGCAGCAGCAAGGCAACAAGTCCGAAAATGCTCGTCAAAAATCCAATCAACCCCCACAGCCACGGATTGCGCCCTTTGCTCCTGGCGACAGCAAAACACCAGACAGATGGGCAAAGGATAAGGCAAACAACAAAGGCCAAAAACATGGCAATAAAAACGTCCCGAATAGGGGCCGGATAGTAAAAAATCGAAGCGCAAAGAATAGTGAAAAGCGGCGTCATTGAGAGCAGAAAAACGCCATTGCGCGCATCGCAGAGCAGAGCAAAATCCGCACCAAGCTCTCTGCTTATCGTATTGCGAGAAGGCAGAGCAGAAATAATCAGGTATGCAAACAAGTTGAAAACTACACCGAGAATAAACCAGAGAGAGACAGCGTAGTCTTTACGAGCGGCCTGTGCCGCACACGCAAAAGAGCAGGCAAACATGCCTGAGAAAGCCCAGCTAAATATCAAAAGAGTAAGCGGCAACATCCAGGGATCGGTGAAACTACGACCCGACAGAAATTGCTTAGACGGATTCAATCGAGAGGCCAGTGCATCGGACCTCTTTTTGGTGGCAGCCGTGGGGACATATTGAACTTTTTGCATTCGCGCCGAAAGCCGTTCGATCAAGGTTTTGTCATCCGGACCGGAAGCCTTGATTTCCAGTTGATAAACATCTTTGAGAAAGGGATGATCAGGCAAGCCGATTTTCTCAAAGCTTCTTTCTATCTCACGAGTCTTGGATAGACAGCCTTTGTTGTCGCCCCTTTTGAGATAAGCGTCAGCGAGTGCCAGCCGGTACTTTTGAGTGTAAACATCGTCTGGGCCGTAGGACAATTCGGCTTCCTTGAGTCCATCTTCAATTTGATCAATTCCATCGCTGAGAGTCTTTAGGTCCTGGCTTCCGGCTTTTCTGACGGTTATTTGCCCTCTCAGTAACTTGAGAAGGGCTACATCATCATTGAAATAAGTTTGATAGCCGTCGCCCAGATCGATTTTCAAAAGAATAACGGCCTCATTGAGGCGATTCTCAGCCTTCTCTAAATCGCCACGGACTATGGCACTTTCAGCAAGAAGCAAAAGTGACCTAACGGTGGCGCTTCGATCTTCGTCTTTTTTGAAAATAGCTCGAGCCGTCTCAAAACAATTCTCAGCAGCCTTATAGTCTCCCATCGCCAGATGTATGCGCCCGGCAAAAATCATGCAGCGCGCGTAAGCCCTGCAATCTTCACCATTTTGTCGAACCCAATCTCGAGCAGCAAAATCCAGGGCGGTTTTTGCATTTTCATATTCGCCGGTCAGGAAATAAGCTTTACCCAGAGATTCGATCGACTGTATAAGTGAACCAGCATCCACCGATTTATTCTTCATTTTGAAATCAAGCGCTTCGTTCAAAACACGCAAAGCATCAGACCATTGCTCTGTATAACCGCAAGTTGTTCCGACGTTGTGAAGCAAGCGTGCTCGCACGGCTTGCGCTTCGGAAGAAGTGCGCTCGCGTTTTGCTTCTGATTCGGAAAGCAGAACCCGAAATCGCTTGTTCAAGTACAGCCATGTGGACTGCCCCTGAAACCAGCCGTCTTTCTCAACTCTGTCCATAAGAAAAATGCCGCCGCAAAAGGATGCGGCGGCGATTATCAATAGAAGGAGAAGGACTATCTTATCCCTCGTCATCAGCACTTAAAGAGCGATGATGCTGTATCCGCAATCGACGTGAATGCATTCGCCCGTCACGCCGGAGGCAAGATCACTGGTGAGATAGAGAGCAGTTTTACCGACTTCTTCAGCCTGCACATTGCGCTTGAGAGGAGCGCGCTGCTCGACGAATTTGAGCATGTCTCTCAATCCAGCGATGCCCATCGCCGCAAGCGTTCTGACCGGTCCGGCGGAAATAGAGTTGACGCGAATGTTCTTTTCGCCGAGGTCGGCCGCCAGATATCTGACGCTGGCTTCCAGGGCTGCTTTTGCTACGCCCATCACATTGTAATTCTGCACTACCTTTTCAGCACCGTAGTAGGTAAGTGTGACGACGCTTCCACCGTCTGTCATCATCGGCAAAGCTGCGCGGGTGACAGCAGTAAGTGTGTAGGCGCTGACATCGAGGGCAAGAGCGAAGCCTTCACGAGTGGTGTCGACAAAATGTCCTTCCAGATCTTTCTTATTGGCAAAAGCAACCGCGTGCACGACGAAGTCGATTTTGTCCCATTGCTTGCCAAGTTTTTCAAAGGTCGAGGCAATGTCCTCATCTTTTCCCAGATCGCACATATCGACAAATTTGCTGCCGACGCTTTCGGCAAGAGGTTTGATGCGGCGCTCTAGAGCTTCGGCTTGGTATGTAAATGCCAGTTCTGCACCTTCGCTGTAGAGGGCTTTTGCGCATGCCCATGCCAGACTGTGGTCGTTTGCCACACCGAATATGATGCCTTTTTTGCCTTTGAGCATTCCGTTTTCGTTGCGAGTCAACTCTTTGCTCTCCGTAGCCTGCGACATGGTAGTTCTCCTGAAAGTCAAAATTGTGGTGCCATCCGATGAGGTACGATAGGACGCGGCCTTGAAAGCACGCCCATAAGATGACAGTGATTATGTCATAACTGGCGGGCAAGGGAAGAATCCGAGGCCCGGCCAGTTAACATTAGCTAAGGTTCAAGAGGCTCTACCGTTATCTGCGACGCGCTCTACTCAGCGTAAGGGTCGGACGGAGGGTTTTTGATCAGTTGCTCCAGAGCATTCTGGTACTCATCCGGCTTGTAATACCCGGACAATTTGCCAATAAACTTGCCTGATGGGTCGAATACAAGCCCGCAGGGAAAACCGCTAACCCTATATTTTGCAGCCACTTGCCGGCCTTCGGCATTGCCCTCGGCGTTGATCTTGGCGCATACATATTTCGAGTTCAGATAAGCCATCATCTGAGGATTGGAGAAAGTGTCTCTATCCAGGCGCTTGCACCAACCACACCAGTCCGTATACATATCGGCCAAGACATATTTTCTCTTCAGCTTCGCCTGATTGAGGCTAGTGGCCAGGCTGGTACTCCACATCAAATCATTTACGGCGATCAGCCTTTTATCGGAGCTGTCACCGGCTTTTTGTCCCTGAGCATTGGCTTGCGGATGGGCCATAAGGGTCAAAATAGCGGCAATCGCTATGCTCGCCACGGCGAATAGCCTGGCCAACCTGTTCTTCACAATCGATCTCTTGATTTCGTTCTTCATTGTATTGCGCCCTCCGCGCGTGATCGTGAGAACCAGCCGTCAATCCGTTAATTTTATGGTCATTCTATTACATGGCGGTTCGCCGTGCTGTCGCCTATTTCTTTTTGGGTGATTTGGCGTTTTTCGCAGTGACCGGGAAAGCGGAATAATCGTTCAACAACTCCGCTCGCACTAGTTTCACCGGTGGGCATCCCGTCGACATGAATGCGTCGTGGAATGCTTTCAATGAATAATCCCGCCCCTTCAATTTCTTGTACTCATCTCTCAAAGCGATTATTTGAAGTTTGCCTAGAGTGTAGACGAGATACGTAGGGTCACTTGTTCCCCGCTTGGCCTCGCGCTCTCCATTGGCACGTTCCTGAAAGCCTTCTCTAACAAAGAAGTCCGTAGCTTCCTCCACGGTCATCTTCTCCGTATGCATTTTGATGGCCACCAGATAACGACAGCAGCGCAAAAGCGCGTCGTGCAGTTGAGCCAGGCGCAACTTCAAATCGCCCGAACCCAAACCCTCGTCGACCATCATCTGTTCGCAGTAATGAGCCCAGCCTTCGACATTGGAGCCACAGCCGATTAATTTGCGGACTTTCGAAGGATTAGTGTTTATCCAGAGAAATTGAACATAATGACCCGGATAAGCTTCGTGCACACTGGTATTGAGTACATCCTGGTAGCTGAAACTGCGCATATGTTCTTCAACACGCTTGGCCGGCCAGTCCTTTTCCGGAAGAGTGACAAAATAATAGGCTTCTTTGGCAGTCTTCTCGAATGGTCCGGGCGTATCCATCGAAGCAAAGGAGAGTGCCCGGGCAAAAGGTGGCGTCTCAGCCACTGTGGCACGGTCTTCGGATGGAATTGAGAGGATGGGCTTCTCAATGCAGAAACGGCGGAGATCTTCCAGGACTTTTTTGACCGAATCAATCAAGTCTGCAGGCTCCGGATGCTTTGAAGATATCCCTTCAAAGACTTTTAGCGCAGAACGGTTGGGATCAATGGCATGCGCAGTGCGGGCGAAATCTTTCTGCAGACGGCGCAATTCAGTCATACCGCGTTGGTAGAGAGACTCGACGGACTCGTCGACCATCTCCTGATAGAGCAGCTTCTTTTTATAGAGATCCGCACCAAGTGCATAATTCCCCTTGGCTTTCGGCAAGACTTCTTTGCGAACGTAAGCTTCATGCTCCTTGAGAGCGGCAATCACAGCTTTGTTGGCGGCGGCAAATTCGCTGTTGAGGGCCGGATTTTTCACTGATTCGAAGGCACTGGGCACGTCTTTTTCAAAGAAGGAAATAATGCCGGGCAACTGTTCGAGATCAATTTCAGCGAAGACCTTTGGCACAGACTCTACTTTTATGTTTTCACGCCCGACCTTCAACATCTCAGGTATTGCCTTTTCTCTGGCAATGACGCTCTTCAAGCGTTCGGAAGGTTCGGCAAAATTGCGCTTCATGAGCGAGAAAACTGCAGCGCAGGCAAGTTCGCTGTAATTAGATGGGTTGCGCTTGTAGTTGGCAATCTCCTCAATTTCGAGAAGTTTGTCCTTGATTTGGTTGACAACAAGCGCGAGGTCAAGCCTGTCCTTTTCGGAAAGGGGCGCGGTGTCGAGGTCCTCGAATTTCTTCAAATAGTCTCTGTAGAAGCGTGTTTCTTTCTTTACGCCTTCCGGACTCATGTCGGGCAGCAGACCGTCATAGTCGTGAACACCCAGCTCAGTGGCATAATGCGGCTCTATTTTGAAAACGCCGTCGAAATAGGCGTCGATGAGCGTGTAGTAATACTTTCTGGCATCGACCCTCTCGCCTGCATCTTTCCTCTTTGCTGCTTTTGCTGATGGTGAAGAGCGTTTATCTTTTGTTACCGCAGAACTGGCAAATGCCTCCTTCCCTTCGCTCTTGACGTTTTCGGATGCCGCCTCGGCGGGTTTGGCTTCTGGCTGAGCAAAAGCTCCTCCGCTTGTCATCAAAAGAAGGCTAAAGGCAAGCCCTGCGAAGGTTGTGGGTACGCGAAAAGACATCTGGTTTTTCACCTTTACTTGGGAATTGCTTGAAAGAACATAATGATACTGAAATATCGAGACGATATCGGCGCTGGCGGCTAGAAGCAAATAACCGAGCTCATATGTTTTTTCGTATCTTTAGCCCGTGCCAAAAGAGAAAAAACAATTACAGTTAAGCTCCTTATTTAGAAAAGCTATTGAAATATTCAATGGCGGCTAAAATAGCCGGACCGAGTTAGCGCCCCAGATGTCAGCTAACACGGATATGGATTCAGCTCGTTGTAAGTAGCTGAAAAGTCGAGGAGGCTCAGAGCAGTTAATGGCACGGTCGTACAACATCTTTGTGATGGTCAAACAGGTGCCCGACCAGGGTTCCAAAGCGGGTATCAACCCCGACGGCACGATTGACCGCGCACGCGCCAAACGAATGCTCAATCCTTTCGACCGATATGCGCTGCAAGCGGCATTGCATGTCAAAAAGAAATATGGCGGCACAGTCACAGCTATTTCCATGGGACCTCCGCCGGCAGTGGAAATCCTTCTTGAGGCTCTGGAACACGGCGTAGACCGCGGCTTCTTGCTTTCAGATCGCCGTCTGGCAGCCTCCGACACACTGGCAACGGCATACGCGCTTTACAAAGTGATCAACTATGTAGGCAAATTCGACTTCATTTTCTGCGGACTGCAGACAACCGACGGCGACACCGCCCAGGTTGGACCGCAGCTGGCTGAAAGATTGAATCTGCCCCAAGTCACTTACTGCGAAGACTTCACTATTGAGAATGAAAAACTTCACGCTCGCAGGATCATCGAGGGCGGCTTTCAAAAGGTCGAAGTCGATCCGCCCGTGCTGGTCACCGTGGCGAACTCTTATCACCCTCTGGAATACAAATCGTTCGCCGGCACTTACAGGGTTCAACAGCTGCAGCGCAATCCGGAAGAACTCGGCAAATTCATTAAGACTATCGATCTCGACACTGTCGGAGCGGATATCGACAGATGCGGCTTGAAAGGCTCTCCGACCATAGTCGCCGCCACGGAAAAGGTAGGAGAAATCGGCGGAAGTTGTGTTGTTCATCAAGGCCATTCGCCTGAAGAACTCGTCCAAGAGCTGCTCAAGAGTTCCAACATCAAGGACTACTTGGTTGCTTCCTGAGAAGACAATTTTTTCACCTCAATTAGAATCCCAAACATCGGAATAACAAAATGACAGAAGAAGCCCCAGACACAGCAGCAGCAGTAGATGTCTCGCAATATTGTCCGAAAGGCGATGTGCTGGTTGTTGCCGAACACATCCTGGGTGAATTGCAGCCCGTCACACTCGAGCTACTCGGCGCCGGAAGATTGCTTTCAGACAAAATGGAAAAGTCTCTGATCGCCATCGTCATGGGCCACGAACTAGGCGACATCCCCCAGAAGTTGATCGAGCATGGTGCCGACAAAGTCTATGTAGCCGACCATCCTGATTTGAAAAATTACCGTACCTTGCCTTACAGGCGTGTGCTCTGTGATTTTCTGGAGTCGCTTCCCGAGCCTCCTCATACTTGCTTGCTCGGTTCTACAACAACTGGACGCGACCTGGCACCGCGTATTGCCGCGCACTTCGATACCGGCTTGACCGCCGATTGCACCGAGCTGGACATCGGACCTTACGAGCACAAGAGTAAAGTCGATCCCAGCAAAATCGGTTTGTATCCGAATTGCCTTTATGCAATCCGTCCCAGTTTCGGTGAAAGTCTCAAGGCAAGAATTCTCGGCCCCTGGAAAAATCCTCAGATGGCTACCACTCGCCCGGGCGTCATGATTCCCCTCAAAACGGACTCGCAGCGCAAAGGTGAAATCGTCCATTTGAAAGTGTCGCTTCTGGATGAAGACTCACGTCTCATCGTTGCCGATACGGTTCGTGAAATCTCCAAAGGAGTCAAGCTGACCGAGGCCGATGTCATCATCAGTGGTGGCTACGGGATGGGTACGAAAGAAGGTTTCAACCTTCTTTATGAGCTGGCCAAATGCTTTCCGAATTCGGCTGTCGGAGCGTCGAGAAAAGTGGTTGACCTCGGCTGGATTCCTTACCAGCACCAGGTCGGGCAGACAGGAAAAACGGTCAGACCCAAGCTTTACATCGCTTGCGGAATTTCCGGAGCTATCCAGCACCGTGTAGGCATGTCGAAGTCGAATATGATTCTGGCGATCAATAAAGATGCCGACGCGCCCATATTCAAATTTGCGCATCACGGAATCGTGGGCGATGTTTATCAGGTTCTGCCTGAGTTGATCAAGCAGTTTAAAGCAGTACAGTCCGGACGAGAGGTAGAAGCAGTTGTCAGCGCGCATTGAGTACGATCTTCTTTTGGATCCTGATGGGATGTCCGTCGGAAGGATCCCAAAGTTGCACGCCATCTTCACCCGCTAGTGCCTCAAGCTGAAAAGTAACCTTAGGAGATACTGGTTGTGGACCCACTGAGGTAGGTT
>CAZBOX010000057.1:0-26989 GCA_964493595.1 uncultured Candidatus Obscuribacterales bacterium
TAATTCTTGACGATGTTTTGTATATGATATATTGTATAAAATATAAATACCTATATATTTTGCCTCGATCCCCATGCCCAGGCTGAAAAAGAGAAGTGAAAGCGCTAAAGGAGCTCTCCATTCGAGAAGCTCGAAAGCGCCTTCGTCGGCCAATTATGTCGAGCCCGTGCGAGAGCTGCTCATGCGCCGCATATCGCGTGAGATAGACAGGCGCGATTGGACTCAAGCTCAAGCTGCGGAATTCCTCGGCGTCACTCAGCCGCGCATCTCCGATTTGACGCGAGGTCTGAGCGACAATTTCACTATCGATTCTTTAGTTCAGTGGATTGGCTTGCTGGGTATGGAATTGAAGATTGATACCAGAAAAGGTGGCAAGCCTGAATCTCTCTTTTCGTGGCTCGACTCTGTTGAAGAAGCAATTCCCTATTACACAAAGGTTATTGCTGTAAATCCACAGAATGCCGATGGTTATTGGAAAAGAGGGCAAGCCTATCACCAGCGCGGTCAATATGATCTAGCCATCGGCGATTACACAAGAGCAATGGAAATCGATCCTGGTTTGCAGTTTCTAAGGATCAATCGGGCTCAGGCTTATATTTGCCTTGGACAAAATAATGCCGCGTTTTTAGATTGCGATCTTCTCGTCGCTCAAGATTGCGATGCTTCCACGCGCTCATGGGCTTACATCACGCGTGCATCGGCGCAGCAATCGCAAGGTAATAATAGCTCCGCATTAAAAGAATACGAGAAGGCGATTGCCGCCGCGCCGGAGCTTCCGTCCGCCTACTTGCACAGAGGGATTCTGATGCAGAGGATGCGTAAATTCAAAGCAGCGATGAAGGATTTTTCGAGAGTTCTCAAACTCGACCCTCTCAATGTTCAAGCACAGAAATATTTGGAAGACAGTCGCAAAAAGCGCGGGGAATACGGCGATGATGAATAATTACAACATCCAGAGAATCTGCACTTCAAGCGCGGAAAGAGCTCTCTTGTTTGCCAACGAAGAGGCAAAGAAATCCGGTCACGATGTCGACGCCAGACATTTGATGCTGGGGCTTTTGCGAGAAGGAAAAGGCATCGGCGCAAAACACCTCAATCAGATGAAAGTGAGCGCGGAGTCGGTGCGGGAATTGGTTCGCGAAGAGCCCAGAACCTCTCCTTTCTTTCGAGTCGGACTGCAAAATCATCTCGAGCGTGCTTTTGAAGAGTGCATAAGATTGGGGCACGATTTTATCGGCTCCGAACATTTGCTTCTCTCCATACTCGATGATTGCGACAATGGGGAGATTTTCAGGCAGCTGAAAGTAAATCCATCCGCAGCGCGCACCAATTTGCTGCAGATGATTGGTTCTTAGACAAGGCTTTAGCCTCTTATTTCTCTTGCTCTCGATGAGACTCGTTTTGCTTCCGATTGTCTATTTGATTTGGCCAGAGCGCCTGCATAACAATCTAGCAAAGCCGAAAGAGAGGCGTGACGAGGTCCGTTGATCTTCTCTGAGATCTTGACTGCATCGCCGTAATATTGAGCTGCCTGTCCGCTGTTGCCTTGTCTTATGCAAATGTGGCCGAGCTGAACTTCGCAGTCCATCACATATTTGCTGCCCTTGCCATAACCGGATTCAAAACTGGCCAGGGCTTCCTGGTAAAGCGATTTTGCTTCAGCCAATTTTCCGAGGTTCAGCAAACACTGACCGAGTCCGTCGATTTTAGCGAATGTCTCCGGTTTGCAACCGCCCAGGGTTGTCTTGCTGATCTCCATAGCTCGTCGATACAGCGGCTCGGCCATATGGTATCGGCCTTCTTCGCAATAGAGTTTGGCCAGATTTTCCAGGCTGGATGCCAGCGCCATGTGGTCTTTCGGCAGCACTCCGTGCCGGAGCGCCAGAGCTCGTTTGTAGAGCTGCTCTGATTGCTGGTACTTCTTCACGTCCTTGCAAGAACCGGCCAAACCGTCCACCAGAACTGCCAGTTCAAGGTAACTGCCTGTGGTGGCTTTTGAAGTTTGTCCTTGCGCTTGTTTTACAAATATCTCCGCTTCTTCCAGCTCTTTGTGGTGCTTGTAGAATTTGTCCAGGGTCTCGAAAGCCAGCGCCACGTCACGCTTTTCTTTCAGTTTCTGGTCTACGTAACCGACGACTCTCGTGCATATAGGTTCTGCTTTTGCCGGATTGTTCTTGAGGTGGAACTGGCAGAGTTTCGCCACTGCTGCAACAGTGTCATAGTTGTCCGGTCCCAGCGCTTTCTGTTTTATGCGCACGGCTTGTTCGAATAGCGGACCGGCCTTTGCATTCTGTCCGCGAAAGCTGTAGAGGACGCCAAGATTGGTCAGTGATGTGGCCAGGCGCATATCGTTGGGGCCAAATTTTTTTGCTTCTACGAGCGACTGCTCGAAGTTGCGCTGCGCGACGCCGAAATTTCCGGCTTCATACGCTTTTGCGCCATCCATCGTGTATTTATTCCAGGTCGCTTCGTCTGCATTTGCCGAGTTGCATGAGAAGGCGGCGAGCAGTGCCAGAGGCGTTAATTTAATAAGAACTTTCATTAACCGGATCTGAGATTTTGGGTCGCTTAGCAACCTGCTGATTGTAACCCAGATCAGCCTAGAGCCCTAATAATCTGCTCGTCATTAAATAAACTCTTCGGTGCAAGATCTCCTGGCAACTGGTCGCAAGGGTCGACTGGCGCCTGGTTTCCGTCCGCTATCATACGGACAAGAGTGCGGGTGAGAATTGCTTCCTTTGAAGAGCGTTCTTGCTCCTGGGCTTTAGAAAATTGTGCCATTACCAAGGAAGGGACCATGACGCAGGACTTCTTCAGCACTTTGGCCGTTCTTTTGCAGGCATCAGAATATGTAATTGCTTCAGGACCCTGAACATTAACCGTCTGTCTCTCCATTTTGTCTTCCAGAAGAGCGGCTAGAAGAATGTTTACGAGATCATCGATAGCCACCGGATTGATCTGCTTCTCGATGAGACCGACAGTTGGAATCATCGAACCTTTGTCCAGATGCTGCTTGATGGAAGTTAGAAAGCGGTCGTTCTTGCCGTAGACAATGGTCGGCTTCAAGATCGTGTAATCGATTTCGCTGGCGCGAATCAGCTGTTCTGCTTCCCACTTTGATTCATAGAATTTGTTGTAGCATTTTGGTCTGGCGCGCTGGCAGCTGACCATGACGATTTTGGATACGCCGGCTTTGCGGGCTGTATGAATTATGTTGACAGTCGACTCGATATGATTTTTGTAAAAGTCGCCTGCGTGTGGCTCATAGCTGATGCCTGCCAGGTGGGCGACAACATCGCAGCCTTGCAAGGCTAAATACAGTTTGTTGGAATCGGACAAGGAAACAGGAGTGTAGGCGGCATTTGTGAGGCTGCGTATCGATTCGTCGCGATGATTCAAGCCGCGAGCCAGAATGCGCGGATGGTGCCCTTTGGAAACCAAAGACCGTGCCAAGTGCGAGCCTATGAAGCCTGTGCCGCCGGTAATCGCTACGTTCACGCGTCCCTCTCCTGCATAGAGCTCCCGTAATGTGAACGCGTTATGAATTACGCATTCACGACAGTTCAGCCGTCAAAAACTTTAGCAGCTAATCGCTGTACCAAACATACCCCTGTCGGATGAGTATGGAGCAGTGAGCGCAAATTCCTGTCGTGCTGCCACTTTTTACTTGTTTTGCTGTATCTTTAGTAATTCTTCAATAGTAAATCCACCCGGCAACACATAAAAAGGCTGAGGCTCATTAATGGTGAACACTGTAGATACGGTTGACAAGGTAGAACAAACGATCAAGGAGCTGGGCATTCGCCGGGTCACTGAGTCGAAGAACGTCGTCGAGTATGCGCTCGACAACGGGTTGAAGGTTCTCTTTCTCGAAAATCACACATCGCCGGTTATCACTCTTCTGGTTGTTTACAAGGTGGGCAGCCGTAACGAGGCGGTCGGCTATACAGGTTCGACTCACTTTCTCGAGCACATGCTCTTCAAGGGAACGAAGAAGCACAATGCCGAAAAAGGTAACGGCATAGATGATTTGCTCACCCAGATCGGAGCCTACTGGAACGCAACAACCTGGTTTGACCGTACGAGCTATTTCGAGGTGGTTCCCTCCGAATACCTTGAATTGTGCGTTGAGTTGGAAGCCGATCGCATGCGCAATTTACTCTTGAGACAGGAAGATCACGATTCCGAGATGTCGGTTGTGCGCAATGAAATGGAGCGCGGAGAAAACTATCCGGAAGAGGCGATCGAGAAAGAACTCTACGCAATTGCTTTTCGCGAGCATCCATATCACCATCCCACGATCGGCTGGCGCTCTGATGTAGAGGGCGTCGAAATGGACCGTTTAAGAGAGTTCTACAACACTTTCTATTGGCCCAATAATGCCACCGTCATTCTGGTCGGCGATTTCGATCCGGCCAAAGCGCTTGGACATATGCATAAGTATTTCGGCAAAATTCCGAAGTCTCCGCATCCTATACCGCAGGTCTATACGACTGAGCCGCCGCAAGAAGGAGAACGTCGTTTCGAAATCCATCGGTCCGGTGATTTGCCGAAAGTCTGGATGGGCTACCACGTGCCAGAAGCCAGCCACGCCGATAATTACCCTCTGGCTGTGATTCGGCATATTCTTGGCTCTACTTATGAGCGTTCCAGTCGTCTCTACAAGAAGCTCATCGACTCCAGCATTGCTGCTGAAGTGTTTGCCCGCCATGACGATCTAAGAGACCCTGCTCTTTTCATTCTCGGCGCCACTCTCAATCCTGATGTAGACATAGAGAAGGCCGAGAAAGCAATTTACGAAGAGCTGGAGCGCCTGGCTAAAGAACCAGTCAGTGACGACGAATTGGAGCGTGCCCGCAGCGCCAACCGCAAGGGCACCATACTTTCCAAGGCCGACCCATCCAGCCTTGCCTTTATGCTCGGTGAAGCCGAGTCTAAAGCTGACTGGCACTGGCTCATGGAGTATGACGACAAATTCGATGCCGTCACAAAGCAAGACATCATGAAAGCGGCGGCGAAGTATTTCGTCAAGTCAAATAGAACCGTCGGTCATTTCTATCCGAAGACAGGAGAAGAAATGCCGTCTGAATTTGCCGAGCACTTCGAAGGCGATGAAGACGAAATGCCGGCGCCGGAAGCAAGCATTGAAGCAAAGCCTGAAGAAATCAATGTTTCAGAGTTCCTGAACAGCAGACCGCCTGTTGCAAAAGTAAAAGCTGCAAAATCCTCCACAAAGACACCCAGCTTCGAAAGCCGCGTGGTCAAGGAAGTTCTACCGAACGGCTTGACGCTTCTTTTATTGAGAAATCCCGGCACCGAGTCAATCGGCATCACTTCGACGACCAAAGCCGGCAAGTATTTCTCGTACAAAGAGCCTGGAGCGCTGCCTGATTTCACTGCCGATCTGATGACTAAAGGCTCGAAGCATTATGGCAAAATTCAAATTGCCGAAATTCTCGAAAATATGGGAATTGCCGGCAGTCTGGAATTTTCCGTAGACAACTATCGCATGAGCTTTGGCTCGCATCTGGTGGCAGACGATCTTCCGCAATTTACAGATTTGCTGGCCGACGTCATGCGCAATCCGCTTTTTTTGGAAGAAGAGTTAGCCAAAACCAAAATCGAATGGCGCGCTCGTTTGACCGAAGCATTGAGCAATACCAGGTTGATGGCATGGAATGCGGTGAGGCGATCGCTCTATCACCCCGACCATCCATTTTACGAACAGACCTACGAAGAGCAGCTTCAGGAAATAGACGTAATCAAGCCTGAGGACCTGAGCAAATTGCACGCCCGGCTTTTCGGTCCGAAAGGAACGATCCTTACTCTCGTAGGCGACATGGATGTCGATAAGACAATTGCACTTATGAGAGATAAGTTTGGCGACTGGCATGGAAACGAGCCGCTGGCTATCGATATTCCTCAGGTCAAACTGCCCGCTAAAGGTCAGCGTATTGACATACAGTTGAAGGACAAGCGTTCTACCGACTTGATTATGGCCCACACAACGGAATTGCAGCGTAATTCGCAAGACTTTTATGCAGCAAAATTGGCTAATGCCGCCCTCGGTCAGGATACGATCACGTCCAGACTCGGGCAGGTCGTGCGCGACAAGGCCGGATTGACTTACGGCATCTACTCCAGCTTCTCCGATACTGCATATGGTGCGGCGCCCTGGTCGATATCCTTGAGCGTAAATCCTGCCAATCTAGATCGTTCACTGGCTCTGGTATCGGAAGTGGTGCAAGACTATCTTAAGAACGGCATCACCAAAGATGAGCTGGCGAAAGAAACAGGGCGTGCTCTTGGTACATTCAAGGTGGGCTTGAGTTCTTCGCTGGGTATTGCCAGGGCTCTTACTGAATTCGAATTCCTCGGACTGGGTGCAAAAGAGCTGGACCGCATCACCGATCATTATCTGTCTCTGACAAAAGAGAAAGTCGATGCCGCGGCACGCCACTACTTCCATCCGGATAAAGCAGTCACGGTAGCCAGCGGAACCTTCTAACTAAGCAATCCGTTCGGATTTCAACCTGCTGATAATTTTCAGGCTCTGATTTTTGAGCCATCATTTATGCATTTACATAAAAAAACATATCCAAGCGGTACTGTATGAGATACCATGGTGGCACTAGTCTAGAAAGCGAGTGCGCAGATGACATTTACTAATCAGACCACGAGTTTCCAACCCCCGAGTCATGATCCAATCAGCTTAGAAGGCTTAGAGCCCCTTCTTGACAAAGTTTTCTCTGCCGATCCCACCGTGCGTCTCGAACGCCCCGACGTAAGACCCTTCCTGTCTCCGGTGGCACCAACCACCGCTCGCACCATAGACAGTGGCGAGATTCTTGGTGCTGACGATGATGAAATCATTTCGTCGGGGTCTGCAAAAGCGAATGAAATTTCCGATGCCTCTCTCGTCATTAATGAGCTTTGCGCGACAATCGATCTTCTGAGAGCCCAGCTGGCCTTCTCTAATTCCGAATTGCGTTTTGCCAACGATCGCAATCGCTGGCTGGAGATGCAAGTTGCCACCAAAGACGATCAGTTGAGACTGATGCCCGACCTGATGTCGCGTGCAGCCCAGGTGACGATCGCCGAGCAAGAATTGCGAGACATTCAGCAGGAGGCTGACCGCCTTCTTGATGAGACTGTAGAGATTCGTGAGTTGACCGCTCAGCTTTCAGCGACTTTAGAGGAGTCTCTAAGAGAGCTTGAAGAAATCAACAAACCACTCTGGAAGAAAATCTGGGAATTCCTGATGAGACCGCTCTGGCAATAGAAAGCTTCGACTTTCTATGAAGGCGATTGCCGCTATCTTTGCCGGTTTTTTGTTCTGCTCTTCGGCGGCCTTATCGCATGGCGGCAACCATAACTCAGTGCTGATCGACAGGAAAAGCAGAACCATGTCGGTAATTGATCAATCTGGAAAAACGATTATCTCCTGTCCGGTCGGCATCGGACGTGGACCGCTGGCGGGAAAAGTCAGCATGCAGGACTGCATAACTCCGGTCGGGGAATTTGTTGTCGATGTTGTTTTAAGCAATCAGCCCGAATTCAATCACATCGACAAAAATCTAAAAGCGCAATTAGAGAAAAACTCGCACTTTGCACCGTTTGTAAAAGATGGTTCTGGTCTTGCCAAAGTGTTTTTCACAATGAATGCGCAAGACTTCAATCGCGACGGCAAGCCGGACAGCGCTTATGGCACCGCCTTTTTCGGTTTGCACGGTAAGAACACCGGGCCAAAGCTTATTGCGAGTGGCAATTCGGCCCGCTGGTATTCCATTGCCTTGCATGGAAGTCCCGATGAGACCAGGGCGATTGGTAATGCCACATCTGAAGGTTGCATTCACATCTCGAAAGCTGTTTTGCAGAGAATTCTAAGCGACCGCCTGATCGAAGTAGGCACGCCTGTATATATAGATGATGGTGTGAAAAGACCTTTCGATGTAAAGATAAAGTCGTCCGGTCCTGACAACCGGGAGCTAGTCAGGGTGCGGAATTAACGTACACAAAGAGAAATACAGGATCGATTTGAATATTGTCAAGAGATGCAAGTATATCGAATCATGGTAATTTGTCAGCCGCCCACGAGAGAAGATCTCAATTAGTCAGACGGGCCAAGGAGAGGTTATGAGAAAAGTAGTTGCTCAAAGTGTAATGATGTCGCTGTTGACCGTTTGTCTCGGCAGTCAGAGTTTGGCTCAGCACTGGTCTAAAAAAGCTTTTGATGCAACATATGACGTCCAGTCGGCTGCAGGAAAATCTTCTTTGCGCATGGTAACTGACGGACAAGGTCGCGTTCGCAATGAGATGACGACGAGCGCCGGCAAGATGACAACTATTCTCGACCAACCCAACAAAGTCATGTATTCGATCATGGAATCGCAGCGCATGGTCATGAAAATGCCTTATCAGGAAACCGGCGCCAGCGTCACCGACGAGCAATCGGCTAAAGCTTTGAATGCAAAGTCTCTCGGCACAAAAGTTATCGACGGGCATCCTTGCCACGGCTGGCAAACAGTAAACAAAGATGCCACCACGGATAGCTGGACCGGTGACGATATCGGGTGTGTTGTCGTGTCCACGACGAAAGGTCCTGGATATCAAAGTGGAATGAAACTGCTGAAGTATTCTGCAGCCAAACCGAATCCTTCCGATTTCGCGGTTCCATCCGGCTACAAAGTGATGGAGATGCCGGGTGGATCTGCAGTTCGCTAATCACGAAGGCAAAGAGATGCAAAAACAAACTGTAGTTATAAGCGGTGCCGCGTTTCTTCTTGCATGTGCTTCGCTGACTTCGCTCTTCGGATTGACGGCTGCGATTGCTCAGCCTGCCGACACAGCCATGCAAGTCGTCGTCGTGCCGAAAATAGACCTGGAAAAAGGCAGCACGCCAACTGAAAGCACCCTAGAAGAAAAGAAGATCGAGCGCAGACTGGCGCCGGTCAATGCAGTGGCAGGAATCTCAGAGGTTGTCGGTCGCACGCTCAAGCGGAAAAAGGCGAAGGGCGCGATTATCATGATCGAGGATTTGGCCAGACCAGGCGATAAGCTCGACTAGAAGAGAGCGTGGTGGCAATATGTTTCCCGAAGACATTGTTACGCGCATGCTGGAGCGGTATGCATCGTGCGTCTCATATGAGGATAGCGGCTACCTGGAAAATTTCGTCGAAGGCGAAGAAAGGTCGCACGGATTTTATTTGAAGTTCAGAACCTGGTACAAGCGTCCATTTCAATTTCGCTTCGAGTATATTTCCAGAGAATTCCTTGACGCACCATGGAGCGAAAGATTGGTGGGATGCGATGGTGCCTTGGCATTTTCCAAAGAGCAGGGCGCCGAGGTGAAAATCCAATCGAGCCTGAAGTATGCCATTGCTGAAGCCAATACCCCTTCGCGTAATTCGATAACGCAGATCACGCAACATTTCCCCGACCTAGATCTGCTGCCGATTGCCTGGTTGGAGCGCCACAAAGATTTGATGCTGATCGGCAAAGAATTTGCAAACAATGTCGAGTGTTATTGCGTGGCCGCCAGCGTTAAGAATCCGCATGACAAAATCATCTGGGTGTCTTGCGAAGATTACTCGCTTCGCAGAATAAAAACCTATACGAAAGTAGCTTCGAGTATTTCCAATGAAGTGCTCGACCTGGCTAAGAAGGTCGCACTAAAGGAAGTGCAGAGCTCTGATCTCTCTGCTACCCAGAGACCTGACAAGCGCAATTACATAGAGACAAATTATGAGGACGTTCATTTCAACCAGGAGATAAACGACGCCTTTTTTGCCAAACCTTTAGAGTAAGAATTTCGAGACCATATGTTTAGACAGGCTGTAGAGGCTGATCTGCCCCTCGTTCAAAAACTTGTAGACGAACTTTACTCAGAGGATCCCAATACTCAAGATGTAACGACCGACGTCGGTCGGACCTTTTTTGAATTTCAGTCCAGACCTGACAAAGGGCAGCTGATCGTTTTTGAGACCGAAGGAAAAATCGTCGGCTACTGCATCATCATTTTTTTCTGGAGCAATGAGTATGGTGGCAATGTGATCGATATCGACGAAATTTGCATAACCAGAGAAAAGAGGCGTACATCGCTGGCTACAGATCTTCTAAATTGGCTGGAGACTGAATTTGCCGAGGACGCCGTAGGCTTCAGCCTGGAGATAGCTCATCACAATACTGCCGCTCAAAATCTTGCTAAAAAGATGGGTTTTTTGCCGGTGCGCAATCAGCATATGATCAAAATTACCCGAGGCATTTGACAAACATGGAACCCGAAAGCACAGCGGCTAGAGTCGCATTGTGGAGAGCCCTGCATTTGAGAGTCGATGATTCTCCTCACGTTTTCGAAGACGAGGTCGGCTACCAGCTTCTGGCGCCGCCACCTGAATGGCGTGAGAGACCGGACATGCATCCTGAAGGTACAAGCTCCTTCAGAGCCTCCATATTGGCTCGTTCTCGTTATATTGAGGACCTTCTTGTCGAGAAGGTTGAGGCAGGAATTTCTCAATATGTCATTCTCGGCGCCGGCATCGATACTTTTGCAGAAAGAGAGCCCGAGAAAGCCTCAAAACTCACGGTGTTCGAAGTCGATAGAGGCGAGCCGCAAGCATGGAAACAGCGACGCTTGATTGAACTGGGCTATAACATTCCTGATTGGCTGAAATTTGTGGCTGTCGATTTCGAAGGTGGAGAAAATTGGTGGGGGCGGCTTGTAGAAGCTGGATTTCAATCGAATAAACCAGCATTTGTTGCTTCTGCCGGAGTCAGTATGTACCTGGATAAAGAGGCTATAGAAGCGACTTTCAGGCAGGTTGCGCAGCTGGCAGCCGGGTCTACTTTCGTTATGTCATTTTTGCAGCCCATAGAAATGGCTGATCCTGAAATGAGACCAGGGCTGATGCGTGGATGTGAGGGGGCGAAAGCTAGCGGGACTCCATTCATAAGCTTTTTTCTTCCTGATGAAATTCTCGCCTTGGCTGGGCAATGCGGATTCAAGAAGGTCGCTCACGTTTCTGCTCAATCACTGGCAGAACGTTATTTTGCCGGGCGCTCCGATCGATTGCGTCCGGCCAGAAATACCGAAGAATTGCTGGTGGCGAGCACCTGATTCATTGCTGTTGAACGCTCACGAGCGGCCGATAGTTTTGATAAATCATGAAAAGGGTCGCTCGATCTCTTTTCGAAAGGACTGGCCAATTAGTGTTGGACATTGAGAAAAACATGATGTCGTGATTGTTCGTCGAATGTCCCTGAAGCCCCATTGAATGCCCCAGTTCGTGCAAGCAAGTCTTTTTCATTTCCTCATCCGAAAGGGGCTGCTGACTCTGCCTGTCTATCGTCAATATTCTTATATCGGCGCGATCGATATCGATACAGTCTTTGTGCCTGTCGACTGATGCCAGAAGGCAAACTCCCTGTTCGACATTGTGCCCGGTCGGCTTGACGTCATAAGGATCGCCAGTCCACTCCGCTGTCAGGTCGGCCTGCTCTTTCGAGTCTACTAGCACATACTGCAATCTGCCCTGTCCGGCCTTCATCCATGAATTGAGCGCGTCGAAAAATCCGGCCCGGAATTCAGGCTTGTATCCGGGTACACCTTCGCCTGTGGAAACCCAGACTTTAATAGGCAGACGATTGGGCGGCCATCTGTAGAATCTTCCGGCTTCGCTTATGGCACCGCAATAATCTAGTGCTTGCGGGTCTGAGCGCTGTTCGGAACTCTTCTCTGTGAGGGCTTGAATCATGTTTTGAACTTGACCGATGTCCGGAGCATTCGGGTTTGCTGCTGCGTATTTTTTCAACCAGGTGACAGCCTTCAACAGTTGTCCCATAGTTTGATAACATTCGGCCATGTTCAATAGAGCTGATGAATGGCGCGGATTCACCTGCAGCAAGTCTTCATAAGCATTAATCGCACCTTGCGTATCGCCCAGTTCCGAGCGCACACGGGCCAGCGAAAAAAGCACTATTTCCGATTTGGGAGCAATTTGCAAAGCACGCTCGAGGGTTTGCTTAGCATCGAAATTGCGCTTTTCTTTCATCTGCGCCTTGGCATGAGCGACCAGAAGTTCTGCCTCCACTTCTTTGGCGTTTGCGGCATTGGGGCATTCTCTTAGATATTTGTGAAACCACGGTATCGCCTGCAGTTCCATTCCCGCATCGATGCAGGCATAGGCTGCGTTCAAACAAGCTTCTGGAAACGGGTTTTTCAACCGCACCGCCTGCTGATAGCATTCAATCGCTCTTGTGAATTCTCGCGAACGAAGGTGGGCGTTGCCCAGCTCGAAATGCAGGATAGCAGAGCGCGGCATTGCAGCAAGCTCGCCATTGAGAAAGAAAATCGCATCTTGAAGCTTGCCCGAATGCATCATGCTTTCTGCTTTCCTGGCAGAGCGATTCTCCGCATTGATTTCTTCCGGTGTTTTGTATCCCTGGGCAGCCACAAAAGTAGGCGCAATAGCATTGGCGCGCGCAGAGCTTGTCTCGAGCGTGAAATGCAAAGTCAGGCTCAGCAAAAGAATGCTGCGGATTAGATTTCTCGTTGGCGAGCACTTAAACATAAGAAACTACTCTCATGGTTCTGAATACTTACCCTTGAGGTCAGTCTTGTAATCGAACGGCGCCACCGCCTGCTTTGCTTTCGGTAGAATCAAATTGGAGGTGCGTCGTGCTCAATGCGGTTGGAAAGATAGGCTGGCTTTTTGCTTTGATTGTCTCTGAAGGTTGGCAGGACCTTGATAGCGGGGCGCGGGCTGCTATGCGCGAGGGGCGGTTGGAGCAAGCGGAGTCTCAGTGGAAGGAAGCAATTGCCAAAGCTGAGGGCGACAAGCAGATCAATCCAGGTGTTGTCGATTGTTTGATCGGCCTCTCATGGCTTTATGACAAACGAGGTGATGCAGCCGAATCAGAGCGTCTTTACGAACTGGCCATGAGAACCGTAGAAGGTGTAAAAGGTGCGGACAGTGCTGCTTATGCAGACCGTCTGCCCGACCTGGCAACGCTTTACAGGCGGCATGGCAAAAGTTGGCACTCGGACTTGCTCTATCAGCGCCTCATAAAAATTCGCGAAAACACAAGCGGAAAGGTCTCGCCCGAGGTCGCGGCCGCTCTTGAGATGTACAGTCGTTTTCTGAAAAGCGAAGGTCGCCAGGCCGAGGCCTCGAAAGTCGCTGAGCGAGCACATACAATTAGAGATTCGCTGTCGGATGCGCAGCCACAAGAATGAGTTTAGATGCGAGGTGCTCACCTGGTGAAAGTAGAAGAAGTTGCTGCTTACTGGGAAAAAAATGCCGCAGCCTGGACGACGATGGCCAGGCAAGGATACGATGTCTGCCGAAATCATCTGAACACGCCTAATTTCATGGCGATGTTGCCGGACGTGAAGGGGCTCGAAGGGCTGGATGTAGGTTGCGGAGAAGGCTTCAACACTCGCATGGTGGCTGGGCTAGGTGCGCGGATGACCGGCGTTGATATTTGCGAGAAATTCCTTGAATTTGCAAAACAGTCAGAGTCCGAAGAGCCATCGGGCATCACCTTTCAATTGGCAAGCGCACAGGATTTACCGTTCCAATCAGAGTCATTCGACTTCGTCATGTCGACCATGGCGATGATGGACATGCCTGACATTGCCCGCGCAGTCGCGGAAGTTTTTCGCGTCCTTAAACCGGGCGGCTTTTTTCAATTTTCCATTTGTCATCCCTGTTTTCAAACAGCGCTTTTCGAGTGGACTCATGACCAATCCGGAGAGCCCACTGGACTTATTTGCGGCGATTATTTCCAGGAAGAGACGGAAAAGGTATTGGAATGGACATTTACGAGCGCTCCGCCGGAGATGAAAAATGAATTCGGTAATTTCGTGATTCCGACTTATTTCAAAACCTTGAGCGGGTGGATGAATATGCTACTTGATACCGGTTTTACTCTGGAGAGATTTACCGAGCCCTGTCCAGACGCCGAGACGCTGGAGAAATTTCCTGCTTTGAAAGGCGCTGCAAAGGTTGCTCTCTTTCTCCATATTCGTTGTCGTAAACCGTTTTGAGCTGTGGATCTGCTATCTTTCTTACACTTGCTCTTTTATATTGTCAGTAGAATAAGACTACTGTATTTCTATTGAGCGTGGAGGCATGGTGTCTAAGCGGCCGATTCCAGTATTGATTGGTGATTTGTTGGTCAAGTCCGAGCTGATCAGCCTTGGCCAGCTTGCCGATGCTTTGCCGATTTCCCAGAAGACCGGTCTGCCTGTCGGCCGCGTGCTCGTCTCGTCGGGCTTCATTACAGAAGACCGTTTGCATTCGGCGCTTATGGCACAGAGTTTGATTCGTGACAAGCTGCTCAATGTCGAGTATGCGGTCCTGGCTCTTAGAAAAACCGGCGAGAAAGACATCAGCCTCGATGATGCGTTGCGCGAAGTGGGCTGGCGTTCGGAATATTTCGAATTTACGAACAAACTGGGGCAGTTGCTTGTCGAAGCCGAGCTTGTCAACCCCGACCAGCTGGAAGATGCACTTCAAACTTGTTTTAACACCGGTCTGCCTTTAGGACGAATTCTGGTCCTCAAGGGCGTCATGAATGACATGTCTGCTTATGCGGCTCTGACGGCTCAGCAGCTGATTCGCCAGGGCAAAATTACTCGCCAGCAGGCTATGGAAGCGCTGGCAATTTCAGCGGAAAAAAATACATCGCTGGAAGAATCGCTGGCCATGCATGGTCATTACCAAGTTCAGCAAAACAATGCTGTCCGCTTGGGAGAGCTGCTCGTGCTGGCCGAATTGGTCAGCGAAATCGATTTGCTCACGGCAGTAGAGCGCGGAATAGTCGATGAGCTGCCGATAGGACAGGTGCTCACCCAGGCAAAGTTGATCAGTTATTCCACGCTCGTTGATGCCCTCAAAGTGCAAGAGCTTGTCTGTGCGCGCGTGTTGAACCCACTGGAGGCGGCCGAAGTTTTAAAACTCACAAAAGCGCGAGGCATCGCCATCCCGCAAGCAGTGAGTGAAGTGACTAAGCGCACTCAGACTGAGAAAAGCCGCGGCTTGACCATGCTCGAGCTTTTGAAGATGGTGCGTTTGATTCCTGACAGCGATATGGACATGGTCCTCCAGCAAAGCAGCCGTACCGGCACTCCGGTGGAGAATATTCTGCTCACCACCGGCCTTATTGATTCGGCTACACTGCAAGTTGCTTTGCGCTGCCACCAATTGATGAGCGATGGTTATCTAACGCACGAGCAAGCAATCTTTGCTTTGCACCATTACGTATGGAGCAAAGAAGATTTCCAGCTGATTATGGAAAAGTTGGGCTGGGTATCTCCGCAGCGCTGAGGGCTATTGCTCAGTCAGCTACGTAGACTCGATCGCCGCCCTGCATTTTCGCCATCGTGCAGGCTTGGTAAGCCTTCTGAATCAGTTCGTCAGGCGAAGGAGAATGATCAGGAAAAGCGGAGACGCCGATGCTGACCGTTACGCTCCAATTTTGCCCCATTTCGGAAATACGCTCGTAACTTACTTTTGAACGTATTCTTTCGGCAAGTACCAGAGTTCCTTTTAAATCCGTCGCCGGCAGAACAACGGCAAAATGTTCTGCGTCGTAACGTGCCGGAATGTCGACGTCACGGATCATTTTCATCAAGAAATTGGACAGACCCTTGAGGATGGAATCCGAAACCAGCTTCCCGTGGGATTGCTCGACTTGTTCCAGCTGATCCACTCTCAGGATCAAGAGAGCTTCGTTCTGCTTATAGCGGCGCGAGCGCTTCAACTCATCCTTGAAGATCCGCATGATCGAATCGTGGTTGTACAACTCGGTCAGGCTATCCAGCAAGGCCAACTTCTGAATATCTTGCGAGGAATTGCTGGAGACGAACGCTTGCGCACCGGAGAGCAACTGACTTTGTTCGAGCTCTCTTACACGAGCCATAGGGTCGATCTGTTGTTTTCTTTTGATCTCACCGGTGGTGCGTAGTTGATCAAGCTTTTGCCTGAACAAACTTTCTCTGCCGAAAAGTGCGTCTTCTTTGCCACCGCGTCCCATCCGTACACCCCAAAACACTGAATAGTTCTATAACTGCTGAATTATACTGCAAGGTACTGCCTGCCAGAGCGATTGCAACGATGGTGCAAAGCTGGATTGTCAGATGAAAAGTCCAGAAACCTGCAATTGCCAAGGGGTTTGATTGTCATTAAATGTCGTATTCTTTAGATATCACTTAAATATCTTTTGACACATAACAAGAATTTTCTCTTGGGGCTGGATATGCCCGCAAAACCCGGAACAAAAGACTACCTCGTGATGTCAGTGGACTTGTGTAAAATCGTCGGTCTCATTGTGCGAACAACTAGCTCTTGATAAACTATTTTGAACCGGAATTACCGGCAAGAATCGGCTGCTGTCAAGTAAAGTCTAAGCGTCCGATGGAGACCTGCGAATACAACTACTGGCAACATCTGGACGCATCTGATTTATTACTGTTTCAAGGTTCTATAGCCCGATGATTTCAACAGCCGAGCGGCGCTCGCCGCTTCAAAAACACTTTGCATTTTTGGCATTGTTTCTAGTCCTGTCAGCACTGATTCCTGCACTGGCTTTCAAGCCTCCACTTACAGATGCTGAGAAGCTCGCCAAAGGCGAAGTAATTGTCGGTCTAAGAAATGTCGGCAATACTCGATACGTCACCGGCACCATACTTCTCGATCAGACCCCGGACCAGGTCTGGCCCGTGATGGTCAACCCTTATGAGTTTCAAGGAAAAATCTCTCCACGGATGAAAACGGTGGACGTGATGCTGGACAAAGAAGACCAGTCGATCATGAAAGTGACACTGGACCTTGGTGTCTTCATTCCCAATTTCACCTATACGGTGGATTCGAGATATACGCGCAAAGATGGTCTTATCGCATTCAAACGCCTGGGCGGCACGCTCAAAGATTTCAGCGGTACATGGGAAATGAAGCCTGCTGATAATGGCAATAAGACTGAATTGACCTACAGCATGTTCGTCGATCCTGGATTTTTCGTTCCTCAGTGGATCATGCGCGAGGGCGTAAAAGTCGAATTACCGACAACCCTTACTGCTCTTCGCAAGCGCCTCGATAATGTTTACCTGCACCAGAATGCTCTGGAGCCGAAATCTATACTTGCAGCCAGAGGGCATTTGCAAGCTCACAAACCGCCTTCTGCCTCCAGTGGCGGCGTTTCGGTCTGGCAATAATTACTGATTGCTTGACTGTGGTTTTGTTTCTGCTTTAGCTTCGCTTTTGCTTGCTGTTTTGCTCGCTTCCGGCGCCTGCATTTGAGTGCCTGCAAGTGTGCTGACGAGCGCGCCGATGGATGTGCGTACGTCACCCACGCCAGGCGCGTGTCCGTTCACCATGATGGTGACTAGCAGTGTCTGTCCTCCGGAATTTTTCAGAACACCGGTAATGCATCTGACACTATCCATAGCACCGGTCTTGAATTTCCATGAACCGCTTTTCTGTCCATGTTTTACATCGCCGCCCTTGAGCAGACTTACATATCCGCCCTCGCCGAATTTGCTGAGCATATGGCGCAGCACCATATTTAATGCGTGTGGTGTAACGCAATCTTTTCTTGAAAGACCGCAACCGTCTTTCAGTACCACTTCGTTCAGTGGAACTCCGAATGATGCCAGCCATCCGCGCAGTCGAGCCAGACCTTTTTCTTCCATGCTCGGGTGGTCGTTTGATTTATTTTCGCTGCCTAAAGCTACAGTCCTGAGCAGTTGTTGTGCATAAAGATTGTCGCTCTGGTGAAGGCAGGTCTGAATAATTTTTGAGAGCGGTTCAGACTTGTGTTCGGCCAGTACCGAAAGATTCAATTCCTTTGGCGTCTCGATCGATTTGCCGCTGAATTTGATGCCGGCATTCTTGGCGGCTGTGCGAGCCAGAGCAAGATTGAATGTGTTCGGATTGCTTACGACAAGCGGTCCTCTGCCACTAGCCACAGGATATCCGCGATAAGCTCGGATTGTATTTGTTTTCTCGTCAAAGACAAGCCAGCCCGGATAGAGATCCTGGCGCATTATCGATCTTGCGTGAGCATTGAATTCCTGGCTGCTGTCGATTTCCAGCAGCTTCGCATTATTGGGCAAATTGCCGCCGCCGAATATATTGCTGTCCACGACAAGGTCTGACGAGACAGGCATCCATTCTTGACCAAAATCTTCATTCAGAAAGCTCGGCACGAAATGGTCCCCGCCATTCGGCGTCGGGCTGAGTTTCAAACTGCCTTCGACATGTTTGACTCCTTTGCTGACCAGTTCACCAAAGAGGCGCATCAAATCTGAGTAAGAAAGAGTCGGATCCTCCGACGGGATAATATACAGGTCACCTTTAATTTTGCCGTCTTTTAGGGTGCCACTGCCGGCAATGGCGGTGCTATACCGATAATTTCCGCCCATCGCTTCAAATGCACAGGCCGTTGAGAAAACTTTTGCGGTCGAAGCAGGAGTGAAACGTTTGTCTCCCTGGGATGAGCAGACTACATTACCGCTGGCAAAGTCCATTACCTCGACTGCCACCTGTGAATTGCGCAATTCGTAGCGTTTCAACCAAGAATTAACGGCATTTGTGATCGGAGTGTCTACACGTGTCTGTGAAGTTTTCGTCGAATTTGCCGCTGCCCGACTTGTCCGCAACTGTCTGCCTGAGCCACGCGATGCTTTGGCTGCCGCGTCTTTTGGAAAGAGGATTTCGCCGGTTGACCAGATGTTGATCAAAACGAGTGCGGACATCAAGAAAGAACTGGTTTTCATTTAAGGCTGCTTTTGTATTTGCTGTTTCTCAAGATTTGCACAAATCAATGATGGCTGGGGGAATCTTTGCAGGTTTCATATTGGACGATGTCAGAAATATTCCTTCATGTACGGCTGTTGTAGCCAATTCTCCGCCCACTCTTATCTCACCTTTGAACTTGAGCCGCGCTTTGGATATTGAGTCTATCCACATATAGCCGCGGGGCTTATCGAAGAGTTTGACGGCTCGCTTATACTCAATGTTGTGTGCAGTAATTATCGGTAAATACCCATCATTCATGAGCTTTTCGAGCGGGTAGTACTGCTCGAATATTTTTAGTCTTAGAGCTTCGAACCAGCGCAAGTAGACAATATTTGAGACGTGTGCGGCAAAGTCAATATCGTATGTGCCGATGAAAATATCCATGTCTACTTCGAGCATTCTTTTTTCTTGCAAATCTGCAGTCATTGTATTTGCCGCTCTCCTAACTCCTGGCATCGCAGTTTAAAACCAGTATTCTAGCCAATTACGGCGCGACTTGCCTGAAGCAGAGCGGGCCTGTCCGTAAGCAGAACCCGCCTCGCTTGCATCATGATGTAATGGTGTTTTATGTGACTGCCACCGGTCCGTTAATGGCGATCATCCGTCTGGCTGCGTCGGCCAGCTCGACGATACGTCTTTGCATGTCGCTGTCGGTAATCTGGTTGGCTTGAAATGATGAGCCGTCTGCATAAACGAAGCGCGGAATGATCACGCATCGAAAATCGAGCATCAAACTGTTTGCTACGTTCATGACTGACATGTAGCTGGACTTACCACCGGCAGCGCATAGAAATCCCACCACCTTGTCGGTCCATGCTCTGCCTGTCAGCTCAATCAAATTTTTTGCCGCCGCCGACAAGTAGAAGTTGTACACAGGTGCAGCCATTAGAACGCAGCGAGCATTGGCGATCAAATCGGCAAGCTCCTGTACATTGGCGTCACCATAGCAGGCGCCGCCGTCGCAAATAGGCAGCGGGTAATCCTGCAGGTCTATGAATTTGACCTTGTCCTTATTAGCCAACTCATCGAACACTGCTTTCGCCATAACGCGGCTTTTGCTCTCAGGGCTCAAGCTTGTGCTGATGACCAGATAGTCATATGTCATGTCTCTTTTCTCCGCACTATTTTCCATAATCAAATAAAGTTTCTTCCCTCACGTCAGGCTGCAGATTCGGTCTTTTCTGCCTTGGAAACGTTTGTCTCAGCTGCACTGTTTTGTACCTTGTCCAGTGCCTTTATGTAGCGGTTGGCATGAAAGCGCTCAACCAGACCGAGAGCTTTAAAGCGCTTGGCTGCTTTGATGAAGATTTCGGCGTGTTCGGCAGATTCTCTTGCCTGCTCTTGAAACTCGCTGACAGCGGCTTTGTCTCCCTCTTCGACAGCAATGCGCTCGAATTCAGGATACATCTGATTGGTTTCATAGAGCTCGCCCTCAATCGCTAATTCCAGAATCTTTTCCACTGTCATTTCTTTGGAAGGGTAAAGCAGTTCCAGATGGGCGAAAGCATGACCGGTTTCCTGATGCGCAGTTTCCTCGAACAGGTCTGCAACCTCGTCGGCACCTAGATTGCGAGCTATTTTTGCAAAATAGAGATATTTGCGGTTGGCCATAGATTCGCCGGCAAATGCTGATTCCAGGTTCTTTTCTGTTTGTGTGTCGTGTGTATGCATGAGTTCCTCCTAGACTACTTCTAGTCTTAGACTTGTTCTAACTTATAGGTAAAAAAAAGCGTGCGAGTAATCTTCAGCTTCAGTCTTTTGTTTTTCCGCCGACTACTTCGCCGAAGATTGTCACGTGAAACTTGCGAACTTTGTATTTATCGCCCAGCTCAAGCTTCAGCTGATTGAGCGTTTCTGCCGGAATGTCGATAACGTCGCCTGTTTCGATATCCACGAAGTGATGATGATCGGACATATTGGCGTCATATCGCACTCTGCCTGCCTCTGTCGTCACTTCCTGTACGACGCCGGCAGCAACCAGCGCGTTTAACGTATTGTAGACAGTCGCACGTGACAGGCTTACCGGCAATTTGCTCTTCACCGCCTGAAACACCTCGTCAGCCGTGGGATGGCTGTGCGTGCCGAGCAGATACTCGGCAATTACCATGCGCTGCGGTGTCGGTTTGACTCCGTGAGTGCTCAGCAATTCTTCTATGTCGTGTTTCATGGCTCTATCTTTCGTTTGTTCGGGCTCTTACAATTTTTTGCCCGTTTGAATCTGTCTGTATTTAGAATAAGTCTAAACGTGGACATTGTCAACCCTGCTTGACCAACTTTCATATAATCTGTCTGGCAAGGCAAATTCGTCTATAAATAGATTCGTTTAGCAATGAATTTGGAGGCTAGATGGCGCTCAACGTAATCAAGAAAGCCATTGAGGAAGGCAAAATGCGTTGTCCCGAGTGCAAGGGCTCGGTCAAGCAATTTGATAAATATGTGGAAACTTGCGATTCGGTATGGGACGGAGCCGGTGATTCAGGCCTCGAGACAAAAGGTGCCAAGGTCACTCTCATATGTGGCAATGGCAGCTGTGAATGGCGTGAGCGCACCGAATACTGGTCGGAATACATCGACGACTAATCGAGCCAGTTACTAGCCTTCATTTATTCTTGTCGATGCTTCTGCCTCTTTGTCGATATGAGACCCAGCAGAGCCTGTGTCTGTTGGCTCGCTCTCGTCTGACGGCGCTTGTGCAGGAGCTGATTTAGCCTCTATAGACTCGGCGTGTTTAAGGCATGCTTCGCTCTGCGCACGATTTCCTCTTGCCATATTAAGGTCAGCCAGCTTGCGCCAGATGTAGGCAGCTTCGGCAGACTCCGGTCCACTCTTCTTTTCCACAAGCGTAAGGGCTCGTTTCAAAAGCTGTTCTGCAAGAGGATATTGTCCCTGCGTTTTGTAAGTAACAGCCATGCCAATTAGATTTACCGGCGTATCGGCATCTGCTGAATGACTGGTATCGCTGTTCTGAATTGCTTGTCTGTACTCGCTTTCCATATCATCAAGCCGACTTTCTCTGGCCTTGATATTCTCTATGGTTCTTGCCAGGGCCTGCTCGGCAATCTCCCTGTCTCGGCCGTTTCCGCTTCTGGACATGGTTTGCAATGCAGAAACCGTGCCCTGGCTCGCATAAATAGACGCGATTTTGCCCGCCAGCTTAGCATCGGCAATCGAATTGATCGCTAAGATGGCAGCCTTTTTGCTTTGTTCGCTGCCGGTCAGGTGCGGAATGAATTTCTCGATGGTCTGAATTTCTTGCAATTTCAATTGCTGCTGATTGTACGTGTATGTAAAAACGCCACCGGCTAGAAAAATGAAAATACCGGAGATAATCGGCGCCACTGCAGCGGTCTTGTCCCAGATATCCTTTTCTAGTTTTGCCGGTGTATTAACGCTGAGCGCTACATTTCCTTCGCCTGCGGAAATGCGTTTTACCAAATCAGGAGCCTTCTCGCTCCTGCCTTCTTCTTTTTGCGCAATTGTCTCTGACTTTATCGATTGGTCGCTCATCTCTGGCTGGTCTTCTTCGTGCGCGCAAAATCTTCGAATCACATTCAAAGTATAGTCATGTGATGTTTTTGGATCAAACCGATTTGCTCACAATTCAGTGCTGCTGCCCATGAATTGACGATGGGGACCTAGTTTGCAACTTTGTAAATAAAGCTGCAAAGCATTCACTTGTGCTAATCTACAAGATCTTTAAGTGATGAAGTCTCAATTCAGGTGGCGATCGTGGGCGCAAAAACCGCAGAAAAAATGCGCGCTATTGTTATTAGCGAATTCGGCGAGCCAGAAGTATTGAAAGTCGAGCAAGTCGAATCACCTCAGCCTGAGCGCGGCGAGGTCAGAGTGCGAGTGAAGGCGACAGCCGTGAATCGTGCCGATATCATGCAAAGGCTGGGCCGCTATCCGGCTCCGCCTGATTGTCCTCAAAATATTCCTGGTCTGGAATTTGCGGGAATAGTCGATGCCATCGGCGATGGTGCCGGTGATTGGCGTCCTGGAGACAGAGTCTTCGGTCTCTGCGGCGGCGGCTCCTATGCTGATTTTGTAGTTGTTCACGGGCGAACGCTGGCGCCCATTCCTGCGCATCTTTCCTTCGAAGAAGCCGCGGCCATACCGGAAGTATTTATCACCGCCTATGATGCACTCGTATCTCAAATGCAGCTTGTACCAGGCGACAATGTATTGATAAGCGCTGTGGGCAGTGGCGTAGGGACTGCTGCTGTGCAAATAGTGAAAGCACTGGGCGGGCGCTCCATAGGAACAAGCAGAACAAAGGATAAATTAGATCAGGCCAAAAAGCTTGGCATGGATGAAGGCATTCTCGTGGCTGACGGCAAATTTGCAGATCAAGTTCTGGATCTTACCGGCAAAAAGGGAGTAGATCTCGTGCTCGAGCTGACTGGTGGCACCTATGTAGAAGAGGATATCGCCTGCCTTGCAGAAAAGGGCCGCTTGATTGTGGTTGGTCTTGTCGCCGGTGCCAAAGCAAATGTAAACCTAGGAAAAGTTTTGAGCAGTCGATTGGAAATTAGAGGAACAACTTTGCGCCGGCGTCCTCTGGAAGAGAAAATTCAGGTCACCAATGTTTTTGTAAAACAGGTTTTGCCTCTCTTCGAAAAGGGACTGCTCAAGCCCATTATTGCTAAGTCTTTCAGGCTCGAAGATGCGGCGCGAGCCCATCACTTCACTCAAGCCGACAAGAATTTCGGCAAGGTAATTCTTACAGTCGAGCCCTAGAAGCGACGATGTCCCAAGAACTGAAAGAAGATGCTTACTTCACGCATGATGGCTCTCTCACTCTTAAAGATGATGAGACCGGCGAGCTGTACCACAATCGCGCCGGGGCATACACAGAAGCGCTTGCTAATTTCGTCGAGCCTCTCAATCTGCCGACGTTCAAGGATGAGACTGGACAGCTGGCTTTTCTCGATGTTTGTTTCGGGTTGGGCTACAACACATTTTGCCTTCTGAGCGAACTGGCGAAAAACAATCTGCAGGCCGATTCTATAAAGATTGTTGCGATTGAGAAGTTTCAGAAGCCTCTTCTCTATCTAGGTCGAGTCCTTGAAGATGAGCGTTTTCGAGGACTCAATCAGTGCATCCTTTCTCAAACTCCCGAGTTGGCTGAAGGACAATTCGGCTCATGGAAATTCATGCTTGGTTGCGGTCAGCGCCAAATTCCTGTCCACTTCGAACTTCTGGAAGTCGACTTGCGCCAGGCTGTTCCGCGGCTCGCATCTGAGATGCCTGGCGTTTTCGACGGAATATTTCACGACCCTTTTTCGGCTCGTCGTGCTCCCGAGTTCTGGACTGTGGATCTTTTTTCCTGTTACGCGCAATTGCTCAAGCAACCGAATGGCAAAGTGGTTACTTACAGCGCGGCAAGCGCTGTTCGCAGTGCTTTTCAAATGTGTGGATTGGTTGTGCGCCGAACTACCGCGGTAGGCGAGAAGCATGGAGGAACTCTGGCCATGCGCCCCAATGTTTTGCGTCTCCATGAATGCGGCATGCCTTTGCTCGAAGAGGAGCAAGCGAAACTGGCTGGCAGAGCCGGGGTTCCCTATAGAGATAAGCAATTTTGTAAAACGTCAAGAGAAATTTTGCAACAGCGCGAGCAAGAGCAAAGAGAGCTATTCCCCTGGTAGTCAGCGTTAGCGGAGTCAGGGCCGTCTATGTAATTCTTTAATCGTTGAAACTGTCCATGGTGCGCTTATTACAGAGACGCGCATCAGAAGCCCGGCCACGTATCATAAGAGATGGAAATATTAGGCGCGTTTAATAAAAAATCGAGAACATTTCGAGGGTCGCCGCGTCTTCCAATACGTGAAAGCAAGGAGGCTATGTCCTATGAAGAAACTTATGTCAATCGGACTTGTCGCAGGTGCATTAGCACTGACGACCGCTGCCTTCGCGCCTACAGAAGCTCAAGCCAATGATCGCGAGAGACAACTCAATCAACTGGCAATGCAAATGTATATGAACAACATGGCGGCGCAAGGAAGGTATTACAACAATCCATATTACGGCAACCCATATTACGGCAACCCGTATTACAACAATGGCTATAACCGCTACATCAACGGCAATGGCTACTGGAGAAACAATCGCTACTGGAATAATGGCTGGAACAACGGCTATTACAACAATGGCACTTTGAATTCGGTGGGACGACTTCTCAACCGAATATTCTAAAGACCAGGCGGTGAGCGACACTCACCGCACTTACTAAGCAAAAAGACAATTTTTCGGCACGGAAGCAGCACCATCCCCGGTGCTGCTTCTGAATTTTGGATGCTTTTTCTCTAGATTACGCCGGCGCGCAACAAGTCTTTCAAATGGATAAGCCCTTCCGGCCTCGATTGTTCATCAAGGATGATCAAGTCAGAGATGGCGTGTTTTTCCATCAATTTGAGTGCTTCGACGGCCAGTGCATCAGAATTGATCGTCTTCGGATTGGATGTTGAAATTTCGGTTGCTGTTTTCTCGAAGGCGTTTTGTCCCCATTTGACGAGCGAACGCCTTAAGTCACCGTCCGTGATTATTCCTTTGAGACGTCCATCAGCATCGACAACAACTGCAAAACCAAGACGTTTTGCATCAATCTCTGCCAGCACGTCGTTATATGTGGCGGTTTGAGAAACTTGCGGCAATTGCAGGCCGAAACGCATTACGTCTCGCACTGAAACCAGCTGCTGACCTAATGATCCGCCCGGATGGCGTCGGGCAAAATCTTCGGCACGAAATCCTTTGCGAGTCATAAGTACAATTGCCAGCGCGTCTGCCATAGCCAGAGTCGCTGTCGTCGATGTTGTCGGGGCCAGATTGAAGGGGCAGGCTTCTCTTTCAATAGCAACGTCGATAACTACTTCGCTATGCTTGGCCAGAGTCGATTGCGGAGCGCCGGTTAACGAGATGACTTTGAGACCCATGCGTTTGATCGGGTCTAAGACTTGTTTGATTTCGGAAGTTTCGCCGGAATACGAGAGTGCAATTACGAGGTCTCTCTCTTCCAGCATGCCGAAATCGCCATGGCGAAGCTCGGCCGGATGAACAAAGAATGCCGGGGTGCCGGTCGATGCCAGAGTCGCAGCGATCTTATTGCCGATATGACCGGACTTTCCGATGCCTGTGACGACAACTTTGCCCTGGCAGGCGAGCAATAATTCTATGGCGCGTTCAAAAGACTCTCCCAGGCGGTCTGCTATCGAACGCAGAGCCTCGGCTTCCATATTGAGCACCCGTTTGGCCTGCTCGACAAGCGATTCTCTGGAGGCGCCTGGCGGGCAGTCCGCTAAATAGGTCTCCGGGGCGAAAGTGCTCTGGCTGATGTGTGAATCTTGCTGGTTTGCCATTGATAAATCCAGCCGAAGCTGACCTTGTGGTGAAATTGAGGGATAGCCGATAAAGACATTAACTAGCTGATTCTACCTGGTGTTGCCAGTGGCTACTTTGGAAGGAATTCAAGCTGCAGTTTATATTTGCTTGTCAAGCGAGGATCTTGTCCGCTGGTGAGGCTTCTCGGGATCTTACATTTCATTTTGATAGACTTCCATCGCCTAAGTTAAATCTCAGTTTTAAAAACTTAGGCACTTATATTGCGCTAATTTGGGCAATTCCTATTTAGTGGGCTCGGGAAACCTTTGTAAGACAAATATGCCGCCAATCTTCTCGCGAGGAGAGAAACTAGAAAACGGACATTACACCGTCGTCAAGGAAATTGGCGTAGGTGGCATGGGCGTTGTCTACCATTGCCGTGATGAGCTCCTCACCCGCGATGTCGCAATTAAGATGCTCCTGCCGGAGCTGATGTCGGACAAGAAGAATCTCGAGGTTTTTCGCCAGGAAGCACGCCTGGCCGCTCAACTCGAACATCCCAATCTGGTCACTGTTTATGACATTGGTGTCGAAGAGAGGCAAGGCAAGCAGCACCACTTTCTAGCCATGGAATATCTGACCGGAGGTAATTTGGCGATTCGCTTGCAGGACTCGCCATTGTCTCTGGAGCATGCCCTTAACTGGATGAAACAGTTGGCCTCAGGCATCTCTTTTGCGCACAAGAGAGGAGTCATACATCAGGACATAAAGGCCGACAATATCTTCATTACCAATGAGGGCGATCTGAAGATCGGTGATTTCGGTCTGGCCAGGCTTCTAGCCGGTAGAGTCGGAGCAGGCAATACCAAAAT
>CAZBOX010000058.1:0-25911 GCA_964493595.1 uncultured Candidatus Obscuribacterales bacterium
CTGAGACGATATCGATATCAGTCGAGGCTGTGCCCATTTTTTCTGCCAGGTCAACGAGTGCCAGGCGAGTGCTCTTTTCGGCTTTGATAAGGGCGATCTTTGTTCTTGAAACTTCGAAATCCCAGTCGGCAGCGTCAACGCCCGGGCGCAATCCTTCTGCCACCAGGGTCTTGGCCCGCAAGTTGGCTGCTTCCATATGCTCGAGAGCAGCTCTCGTGGAAGTAATTATTTGCTTGGCAGCGACTGCATCAAGAAAGGCGTCGGCAGCGTGAAAGGCGACGTCCAATTTGGTGAGTGCCACGTCTGCGCGCGCCGTTCGCGCGTCTGCGTAGGCAAAGCGGTCATTGGCTTTGCGCATGCCGTAGTCGACGAGCAACCAGTTCAAGTTCAAACCTTGCAGGTTATTGCACTCAGGCGCAAGAGTCGTGCTCTTCACCGTGGGACCTGAGTCGACAGGCACTGTATCGAAGCCGGACACATTGTTCATGACCACGCTGGCAATGCGGTTTGGTGTCACCGCGGATACCTGGGTGTCGATATTGAGGTTAGGTAGATATTGTGTCTTAGCCAGCGCGACATTAGCTTTCGCTGCTCGGAGCTTGAAAAGCTTGGACGTAATCTGCGGGTAATTGCGAAGCGATACGTCGACAGCTTCGCGAATAGTCACCGCTTGAGTGGGGCGAATTGGTTGAAATTGAAAGTCCGGCACTTCCACTTCGCGACCTGAAGCGAATGAAGGAAGATTGACACTTGTCAGTAACACGACGGCAAAAGCCAGGATAGCTACAAAGCGTTTTCCTAGGTTCCGCAGGGTCATTATTTGCTAAGCCGAAGATTCTGTAGGCGCTTGATTCGCAGTGCTTTCGGGTGGCATTGGCCCGGAGCGCTCAAGTTTTAGCGACAGAGGTCGCCGCGAATCAGCGCTTATATTACTAGAAATTCCGCCCGTTATTCTGATAAGACGGATAGTTCAAAATACTTGATATCGTCCCGCACGATGCGCAGGTGAAAGGTGCCGCTGTCGGTTTTTCAACAGGGGGTTTGGAGAGTAAAATCATCACCATGCGAAGCTGCAGTCAAGAGAAACGCGCGACAGCCGGAGGAGAAATTTTCCGCGCTGCGTTAATGTGCTCGAATAAATTGCTGCTGCAAAAGTTTTGCACAGCCTTCCTCACGCTTATGCTCTGCACCGCCCCTGGTGCAATGGCGGGGCCATTGACTGATTTGACGGATACTAAGGATGATGCCGCTGCAGATCGTTCAGATAGAGGCGGAGATGTTTTAAGTCGCGTGGATTATTTGCGTGACGATGAACGTGTGCGCAAAGAAGTCCGCGAGCGCCGAGAAGCAAAACAAGAAGAACTCGATATGAAAGCGCGGCAAACCCGCAGTTTGTACGATCCATTTGATGGTTCGGAGTTTCAGAAGAAAACTTTCATCGATACGGACTTTCGCAAACAGAGCTTTGTTGATCTGGGAGCTGTGAAGCGCAGAAGCGATACTCGTCCCGATGATGATGCGGCGCGTGCCAAAGATCTGTTCGGTAAAACTGCCGATGACAGGACTTCTTATTACTATGCGCGTGAAAAGATGAAACGCGATCTACGCGAAAAGATGCGCGACGACAAAATCAGAAAAGAGTTGATGAAACGAAATCCAGACGCTTTGCACGATTGGGTTCCCAGAGCGCCCGATCCTATTCATAACGGTTCATTTGAGCGAGAGCCTGATAATGGCACTCCTGTTCCTTATCATTTGAACGGACATCCTGATTTTGAGCGAAAGCTTCCGTGGGCGGAGTAAATCTATGCGCATCATTTCCGTGACACTGGCAATTGCTCTAACGATTTCACTGGCACCGCTGGCTACTGCAAAGGAGAAGCAGCCGCTTAACAGCGACTGGCGCACTGCCTATGTCGAGGGCGAGCGAAAGCTGAAGACTCAAGAGTTGGAGGCTGCCGAAGCTGCTTTTGCTGAGGCGCTAAGGAACGTCAAAAACAATAAAAACGCATCGCCTGATGATATTGCTCTTTGCTATCAAAGTCTGGCCAGTGCTCATTATCAAAGAGACCGATTTTATGAGCTTGTGGTCCCGTTTTACAAAAAGGCTATTGCCACACTCGAAAAAGCCTACGGCAAGGAAACACCGAAGCTTGCCGCACCTCTGACTGCTTATGCTGCGGTGCGAGAAGACGAAGGAGACTACAAGTCGGCGCAGAAATTATTGGCTAGAGCAGTAGCCATCGTTGAAAAATCAGATGGAAAAAACAGTCTTTCCTATGCTGAACATCTTCATCGTCTCGGGCGCGTGAATTTCAAACTGGGTTTGCCTGTCAAAGCAGAGCAGATGTATTTTCAATCACTGGTAGTTTTGATGAGTCAGAAAGTTCTTCCTTCAAGTGAAATAATCGAGCAGAATCTAGCCGACTACATCGATCTGCTGACCAAGGTCGAGAACAGAGGAAAAACTTTCAACTCTGCTTTCCAGAAAGAGTTATTGAAGGATTCGACCGCTTCGGTTGATCGTACACAGGCTGTGTCTGCTTCCGTCTTCAACAAAGAAGTCTCATCTCGTTTGGCCAATGCACCGGATTTTGCTGATTCATCCGAGGAGAATAGAATTTTTGACAGCAAGCCTGCTGCTCCTGCAATCACCAGAATTACTCCTGATAGACCGATGTCCGATTTTGCGGCGTTGGAGGAGATCAACAAGCAGCGAGTCGCCTTTTACGAACGCATGATCTCGACTGATATTCTTTCTCTGGGCGCCGATCATCCTAGCGTTGCGCGCGATTTAAGCGGACTGGCTTCCTTGTACATGTCACAGCGGAAGTTTGATGAAGCGAAGCCTCTGCTATTGAAAGCTCTTGCTATCTATGAAAAGTCTTACACGTCCGAATCAAGCATGATCCAGAGGACGAAAGCGCTTTTGCAGTTGATTGAGGATGAGAAAAATCCGCAGACTGCCGCAGGCTCGATCTTGATCACAGACTACACTGCAGCTCTTCCTGGTCTGCCGCTGGCTGCTCAAAAACTGGAAATAGCGCTGCGGCTTAACAGGCTGGCCTTTATGAATTACTGCCAGGGCAAGATGGCTAATGCCGAGCAAATTTATACATGGGCTGTTGCCAGTACAGCGAAGTCAGCCGGAGAAAAGAGCCTTCTGGCAGCTTCCTGTTTGTTCGACTTCAGCCGCGTATTACGCAGTACAGGTAAGCAAGCTGATGCCGAAGCGATGGATAATACCGCGCAGGCAATTTTGCGCAGGTCTATTTCGCAGAATGCTGCTCGCTCTCTGCCTTAGAATTTCTACTGAACTTTGCCGCGAGCGGAGAGCTTCCAGACACTTTCAATTTTGCCTTGGCGGTGGCAATAGTAATAGTCGTGCAAATTGACAGTGGTATCGATATGGCTGGGAATCAATTCGACTCTATCTCCGATATTGAGCCCGAGCGAGCTTTCAGTTGATTCTATGATGCCGTGCTCGTCTCCGGCAGGACGGTAGGTCAGGGTTGAATGCGATTTCAACTCCGCATTACCGCTGTCGGTTGAAAGTGATTTGAAACCGGCATCAATGACGCATCTATTTTCGTTTGGTTTGCTGATTACTGTTGCAACAAGACTGAGCGCGTTTTCGTATTTTGTGCCAATCGCTCGGCGATAGGCACCGTCCATGAATACGAAGCTGCCTGGTTGCACTTCGTTGGCGCCAGCGGAGGCGCAGTATTCTGCGGTGCCTGTTCCACCGGTTGTGATAACCTCGATTTCGTGTCCGTTTTGCCGCAGCAGCAAGACGGTGCTCATTAGTTTTTCCATAGCACCAGCGCACAACTCTTTTCTTTCATGTTCCGAGGTCAATAATTGGAGATGACCCTCATAGCCCTGTACCCCAATCAACTGGAGATGCGCACATCTGGAAATTTCGTTCGCCAATTTTAATGCCGGTTGTCCCGCTTCAACTCCAGCGCGATTCTGACCGACATTCATTTCGATCAGGACCTTTATCGTTACGCCGGCACGGCTGGCTGTTTCTTCCATTGCTTGCGCGCCCGCAAAACTGTCGATTACAACTTTGATTTGCGGGTGAGCTTTGATCAGTTTTTCCAATCGTTCGAGTTTGGGTTGTCCGATCATTTCAGTCGTGATCAAAATGTCTTCAATTCCAGCATCCGCCATTACTTCTGCTTCCGAGACTTTGGCGACACAAACACCGGAGGCACCGGCTTTCAAAAGCAGCTTCGCGAATTCCGGGCTTTTTACAGTCTTAAGATGCGGTCGCACCTTGACGCCGATTTCCCGAAATCTCGAAAAAAGCTTTTGCAAATTCTTGTCTACCAGGTCCATATCAACGATCAGGCAAGGAGTGTCGATTAGGTCTATTGAAATTCCTTTCTCGGTTTTTGCTCCGTTCATTGTCTTATTTCCTTGAAATATCTAGTAGCCTGTGACCTTCTTGAATGCCAGTACGCACTTCAACAGTTTCGCTGGACCGCCGCGGTAGACAAAATATCGGCCTTCCCAAATCGGGTCGAATTTCTGTTTGTATTTTTGCAGACCTTTGTATGAAAACCCTTTGTTCAAGTGTTCGCAAAGCTGATATAGCGCGCGTTCTTTCAGCGAGGCGTCTGGGCTGTCCCCCACGCCGGAAAGAGCAGCCAGCCCCAGGTTGAAATAACGATAACCTCTTTCTTTGTAGGCCTGCAAAAGTTTCAGAAACAAGAAATCCATTGTGCCCGATGGGACTTCATTGCGGTGACGCATGAGGTCGATGGTAATCTCTCCAGGGTAGTAAGACTTGGCCTCGTTGACGAAAGCGATTGACTTGCCGTCCGCGTTATTCAAGCATATGAGAGGTGTTGTTTGTATGTAGGTTCTTTCAAAGCGCCCGAGGGTGAAATCGTGCTCTCCTCTGCCAGGCAGTGCCAACCATTCGTTGGATATTGACTCGACTGTATCCATCAATTCCGGCGAATGTGGTGGGTCGTGGCGGAGCAGGGTAAAGCCTTTGAATTTGTTTTCTTTGCCTTTGAAGTCTTTTTTCTTTATTGTTTCCGTCGTGAATTTTTCAATATCGACGCGAGCTTCTTCTCCGATTTTTACAGGGTCGAAGCCCAGCGATTTGTAGAGGCTCAAGCATTCAGGCTCGGCTTGCAGGAAGCAGATAAGCCAGCCATTATCCGTGGCCCAGTCAACAAATTCGCTAAGCGCTGTCTTTAGCTCTGCCTCCGGGCCGACCGGATCCGCCAGTACTACGACCACGTCGTTTGTCACACTGTATGAGATGAAACAGTTTTTTGATTGCGAGAAGAAGAGCGACTTGTCCGGCATCATCTTGTAAAAATCCATAGATGAGCGTCCGTACTTCTCGGCAATTGCAAGGGCTGATTTCCTCTCCTTCTCTTGCGTATCGAAGTGATATTTCAGAGGGCGAAACAAACTCGTTACTATCAAGCCGATTGTGGTCGCGCCCGCAACTCCCAACGATTTTAGAAACCACTTCGCATGATGAGTGACCGGCACTAAATCAGCGTTTCCGATCAAGAAAAAGCCGTTCAAGGTTCTTTGAATTGAGTCAGTCATGGTGAAATCGATACCGAAATCCCGTTTGTCCATGACAAAAAATCCGAGTGTTCCATAAATAAGCGTGAGGAGAATCGTACCGATGGAAACATAGATGCCTTTAGCGATTGATTGACGCTCACTCTTTACGGAGAAGTCAGACCGAAGCGCGAGAAGCAGTATAGCCAGCCCAGCCAATGCCCATACCCCTGCTCCGAAATCTTTGCGCACTATGTGCGTTGCGAGCGAAAGACTGGTAATTGCTATTGCCAAAATCCACGCAGTGCGTTTGCGCTCGGATAGATTTACCGCCAGGTATGTGAGAATCAGGCCAAAACAGATGATCAAGCTCTTTGTTAGATGCCCTTCCAAGGGCAAGTACGATGCAACCGGACTGTCTGAAATATCTCCTTTAATTCCCAGCCAAATATCCAGCAAGCCGACACAAGCCGCACTGGCAGCCACAAGTTTTATTCCCAGTCCTTGAAGCAAGGGTTCGCGTTCTTCGGCTGAGCTGCGAAGAGCCTGAGAGTCAGGCTCTGGAGAGTCTAGTTCGTGGCTCTCTTCCATTTCGTTTTCGGACAAGACTATGCCCCGTGAAGTTGAGATTGTTTGCCCTATCTGGTCCGTATATGCGTTGGATCTCTTCGGCGCATGATACCAGTTAGATCGGCCTTTCGTTCAAAGAATAACAAATCAGAGGTAAACTAGATTAGATGTTATAGAGATTGATCGTTGAACCGGACAAAGACAAAAGATAAATCTCGCGCGCTTGTCGATCTTGCGCTGCGACTTGCTGTGCAGTCTGTTGATGCGCTCAACAATAAAACTTGGCATACCGGCGGAGTTGAAGAACTGCAAACAACCTCCAGGGTATTCGAGCAAGTGCGCAAGCGCGTTATCAGAGAGATTGTCCAGAGCGGCGATTCTTCTCTCTCATTTTCTGCGTTGACGGAAGCATATGTGTTTTTGCTCGATCAGCGGCTTTCTTTTGAGTCGGGTCGTTACGAGCTTGTCTTCTCAGAAAACGAAAAGCGTCGGTATGGTGTCTTCTATACACCTGATTTGCTCGCAAAAGAGCTGGTTTCTCTGTCCTTGTCGCCGAAAGTGCTTTCTGATTTTGAAGACCAGCCAATTGCTCTGGAGGTCTATTTAGAAAAGCCCAGCACGCTTGTTTCGGTCGAAAAAATGCTTGCTCTCAGAATTGTTGATCCGGCCATGGGGGCCGGAACGATTTTGCTTGCTACGCTGGAAGTTTTAACTGACTGCATTCTTGCCAGGCTGACTGTCGACAGTTGCGCTGAAGATTGGAATGCCTTAGCGCAAAATGCAGAACTATTCAATGTCCTGGCATTTGGAGCTGGAAAACTTAAATCCATAAGCAAAGATGCCCTGCGGGTATTGATATTACAGGTGGTGGCAAAGCAATGCTTGTATGGTCTTGATCTCGATCCTGCGGCCGTAGACCTTGCCAAAATCGGACTTGCTTTGCGGTGCGAAATACCTCTTTCTCAGCTCGATGAAAGTTTCCCCAATTTGCGCTGCGGTAATGCATTGCTAGGTCTCAGTGGTTTTGACGACAAGTCAAAAGGAGACCTTGAATGTTTGAAGCACTTTGCTCAACTTCTCGGCCCTCACTGGGACAAAAGCAATAGCGATCAAATTGCAGCGCAGTTGAGAATCTTTCACTGGGACCAAGAATTTGTCGATGTTTTTTCAGGGGATAACCCTGGATTTGATCTGGTCCTTACCAATCCTCCATGGGAAATCGAGAAAGTCAATTCGAGAGAATTTTTTTCCCGTTTTGACCCTGAATATATGACTTTGAGCAAGCAAGCCGCTCTGGAACGCCAGAAAGAGCTGATGTCCAGTGACCTCTCGATTCGTCGCGAGTGGAAACTCTATACCGGCTACCAGAGCGGGCTCAGCGATTTCATTCAAGAGCACGCAGAATATCAGGGCGGCGGCGACGCTAATGCATACAAATTATTTCTCGAGCGCGGCTATCAAATTCTCAATGTCGGCGGAGTGATGGCGCAGATTGTGCCGTCGGGAATCTATAGTGATAAAGGGGCGACGGCATTGAGGCGCCTGTTTATTGATCAGTGTCGCTGGTTGTTTCTGCGGGGTTTTCATAACCGAGAAGGTATTTTCGATATCCACAGATCGTTCAAATTCTGCACTCTCGGTGTCTTGAAAGGCGGTTTGTCGAATTCTGTTGCTTGCGATTTTTTGCGTGTTGCTCCCGGCGATCAAAGTCGATTTTTTTCGTACAGCGTAAAAACGCTGACCGATTTGTCGCCACATCATCTCGCCTTTTTAGAAACTCCGCATTCGAGCGATTTGGCAATGCTTCAGCAACTTGCAGAAACTTGCCGTCCGCTTGGAAGTTACCCCATCGGCTTTCGAAGAGAGTTCGACATGACGAATGACTCCAAGTTGTTTGTGGAACGGTCGGTTGCCCAGAAGCAAGGCTATGCGCTGGACTGTTTCGGACACTGGTTGCAGGGGGCGTGGCGTCCAATCGAGTATTTTGATGCCAAACATGAAGGTGAATTCGCTCCCTCTGCTGACGGGATGATGGCGATCGCACTCGATGATATTCGACGGGTGCTTTTGCCGGTCTACGAAGGTCGAATGGTGGGTCAATATGACTGGGCAAAAAAAGCCTGGCTGCAAGGAAAAGGACGGCGCGCCGAGTGGGCTGAGCTTCCCTTTTCGGAAAAGAATATTTTGCCTCAGTACTTGCTTGATTTAGACACTTACATAGAATTGCAGCCCCATCGAGGTGCAAAGGTTGCATATTTGGCGGTGGGTGCTTCCACTAATTCACGATCATGCATCGCTGCCATGATCGGCGACTGGCCTTGTGGGAATGCGGTTCCCGTTCTAACTTTCGCGAATGAAGCTTCCTCAGACCATCTAGAACTGCTGCAGTCGCTACTCGCAACTCTCAACAGTTTTGTCTTTGACTTTCTCTTGCGCCTGAGACTCTCCGCCAACAATCTCAACTGGTTTATCCTGAAAGAGTGTCTTGTCCCGGATCTCCTTGAGCTTGCCTGCGACCAACTTTTGTTGGCGGCAATATTGGAGTTGGGCCAGCATCAAGCTCTTTATGCCGAAGGACTTGGGAAATCAGGAACTGCCCAGACAGAGCTTGTGCGCCGGATGAAACTACGGGCATTTGTCGAAGCGGTTATTGCAGAGTCCTACGGCTTGCAACAGGCTGATTGTGAAGCAATGCTCAGAGGCTGTGCTGTGGATGATCAATTGGCGCCCGGCATTAAGCCGTCTTCGGTCGATAAAGGGTTTCATCGCTTAGACCAGCATTTGCCGCCGGATTTGAGGGCCCCGGCTCTTTTCCGAATGGCTTTCCTCCTTTTGCAGGAACGTGGAGAATCTTGGCTGTTCGATAATCTGCATTCGGATGATGTGCTATTTTCTCGAGCTCGATTGGCAAGTGTTGCCAATTCAAAATCTACATGCAGAGAAGTGGTGACACCAATTACAATGGCTTCTTCAGGGTTGAATTTAAATGCTTCGGCAATAATCAGTCACTTTTCCGCGGCAAGGACAGAAGAGAAAGTTGGTGTGCCTCGCGATCTTTTGCGACTAATAAGAAATGCAGGCTCTGGCGGACGTTACTCGGCAGGCTCGCCCAGTCACGTTTCCCGGCTTTCATAACCCATCAACTAATGGCTTGAAGTCCTACTTAAATGGGCATAGATATTAAGTTAATAGGGGTAATTGTTTGATTATCTGACACTTGTCCCAGTGATTTGATAGGCGGAGAGCCCTGGAAACCGCATGGAGCCTGAAGACAAAGAGTTTTCGATAGAGGAGGACAAGACGCCGCGCGCGGGTCCGCCTCCGACAGCTCAGGATATCTCACAATCGATGACTACCTCGGTAGGCTCCCTCGACGACGGCAAGCCCATGGCGATCGTTGCCGACTCGCTGGTTGGTCAAATTCTGGACAGCAAGTACGGCATCGTAAAGCGCCTTGGAATTGGCGGAATGAGCGTTGTCTATCAAGCGCGAGATCTTTCTCTGGGAAGAAACGTGGCAGTCAAAATGATGCCGCTCCAATCTGGACATAGCACTCAAGATTTGCCTCGTTTTCAACAAGAAGCCCAAACAATCAGTCGACTGAAACATCCGAATCTAGTGACCGTATTCGAGTTCAGTGTCAACCATGTGCCACCATATCTGGTGATGGAGTACATTGAAGGAAAGTCGCTCGCGGAAGTGCTTGCCTCCGAGGGACCTCTTGGTTTGGAGCGTGGCATTCGCGTCTTGCGGCAGATGTGCAGCGCTCTTACGCACGCTCATGAAAACGGTGTTGTGCACCGAGATCTCAAGCCCGCTAATGTTTTGCTGCAGAAAAATACCGAAGTCGTGAAAATCGTGGACTTCGGTATTGCCAAAATTGTTCAACAAGATGACGCAGACGTTCAGAATTTTACGCGCTCTGGTGAAATCCTTGGCAGTCCTCTCTACATGAGTCCCGAGCAATGTCAGGGCAAGAAGCTCGATCACCGCTCGGATATATATTCAATGGGTTGTGTTCTCTATGCGATCTTCGTGGGCGCTCCGCCATTTCAGGGACCAACCGCGTTCGAAACAATTCAAATGCATATGCATGAGCAGCCGGTTTCAATCAGCTCTAGGCGAAAAGATCTGCCATATGCTTTGGAGCTCGATTCGATTCTCTTTAAGGCAATGGCTAAAGAACCGTCTCAGCGCTATCAGACGATTGCTGAGTTGGATGAAGCTCTTTCGAAGATCGGTTTGGAAGAGGAGATGGTCGGATTTGGGGCATTGAAAGCCCTTATTGATCTCAATTTCAGTAAAGCCGCCGCCAAGAAGAGCAGAGGCATGTCTGTGAAGCTATTCTGGCTTGTCACTGTATTTAGTGTCGGCATAGGATGCTTCGGGCTCTGGCATGCCCTTGATCGGTACTTCGCCGAAGACAGTGTGAAGAGCTGGCCGGAGATGGACTACAGCGGACAGAAGTCTTTTGACGAGGGCGATTATTCGCGAGCCGGAACATTCTTCACGATTGCATTGAAGCAGGCTCAGCGCTCCAACAATTTGCAACGGATCAACGCCTCGCTCGAGGAGTTGATTGATTTGAATCAAGTCTTGAATAATCGTGAGAAAGTCATCGAATATGAGAGTCAACATGGCAACTCTCTCGAGGACACGCAGAGCGCTCTGCGCACATACAGAATCGTTGCTATGGCTCAGAGCTCTCTTGATGAGCTGGAGAAGCAGATCAAGGCTCTGCCGCCTCCTGGACCGGCAAGGGACAAACAAGCAGCAAAACTGCAGCGTAAATTAGCTATCGTCTTGGGTGACTGTCGCCAGCTACTGGTGAGAAAAACGGATAGCAGGCAGTTCACTATCATTCACGGTCCAAACGCGCTCCGGTGTCAGGAAATACTTATCAATGCGCGCAAGCTTTGCAAACAACTTACCGGAGAGCAGCATGCACTTTATGGACGAGTCTTGCACACTCTTGCTCTAGCTTATTTGGCTACATCTCAGCCAGATCTGGCCGAGAAGTGTTTTGAGTCTGCCGAGAATTTGCTAAAGGATTCACCGACTGTGTCTCCACTGGAGAGAGCAGACTATCTTAGCGATGCCTCTCATTTCTTTCAGCTTCACGGTAACTCTGAGAAAGCGGTTTTGGCTCTACAGAAGGAGCTCGAGCTGGCGGGCGGAACAGAGTCGAATAGTATGATTGCCGGCTCTATATGCTTCCAATTGGCGGAGCTTTACAATGCTGTCGGCAAGCATGTGCAAGCGAAGAAATATGCTCAGCTCGCTCAGGAGATTCTGGAGAAGACGCAGGAAAAAGAATTGGGTCTGACCCACTCTTTCTTGCTCCTCTATATGAGAGATTACGAAGGGGCTTTGGTGCCCGCTAAGCGTGCATTGGAAGAAAATGAGCGCAAAGAAGTGAAGGACTATTGGGAGCTGACTTCTTTGCTCACTATACTTGCCACCTGCTATAGTCACGACCCAAAGACAGCACCTATGGCGGTGCCTCTTTTGAAACGCGCGGCGGTAATCAACCTGAGAAGCGGCGAGCCTTTTGCTTACGTTCGGCGGATGCAAAAACTGGCCAAGGTCTATTCTATCTGTGGAAGACCCAGGGATGAAGTTCTGACATATGAAGAGGCGCTCAAGCATGCAGTTAAGCTTTACGGCAGCCGGAGCCCTGCTCTTGCATCACTGTACAGAGACTATGCTATTGCCCAAATGCAGTCAGGTGATAAAGAAGGTGCAGAAACTAGTCTAAGTAAAACTGTCGCAATTCTGGAAAATGGCTCGTCTACAAGCCCTCAGATGAAAGAGGCTCTGGCGAAATTGTCGGAAATCATGCGCATGCAGGGACGAGCGAAGGAGGCAGAAGATTATGCTGCGCGCGCCGCTGCTATTAAGGTCGAGACCGCCACATCTGAGCCCGATCCGAATATAGATGCTATTTTGAACTAAGCCTAATTTCATCGTTTTGCTCCAGTGCCGGGCGGTCCTTGGAGAGAGGCACTACGGGTTCAGGGTTTACCCTATCGATTCTGCAAATCTTTCGCGCTAGATTTGCAACGCTGGGTTTTCCAGTTTTTTCAAACTTACTAGTCAGACAACCAGTTCAAAAGCGTGCATCTCATTGAGTTGCGTCCAGGCAAGTGCGACCGCACTTACCGGGCGACTTATTCGTGAGTGCCGTCTCGAGCGCGAGTGGAGATGGTCATATGAGCGACGACAACAGTGAAGACTCAGGCATAGTTCCTGAAATTGATGATTTTGGAAGGGAGGACTGCGAAGAAGCAGAGTCTCCTGAAAGCGAGGCAGTCGTATCTTCTGCCGTGGCAGTAGCAGAGCGAAACGGTAAGAATCGCAATCAGAAAAGGGACGCCGATAAATCGAAAGGAGCAAAAACCGCAAAAGGTGCCAAACGCAACTCTGCACACATCAACGACGACGATTCAGACGTGGAATCCGAGGAAGGAACGGATAAGCGTACGAAGACTAAGAAGTTGAAGATCAATTTGCAGTGGAAGATTCCAATGTCTTTTGAAGACCTTTGTGTCGTTTCCATGGGAATTATAATTCCACTGTCTATGGTGCTTTTGAGTGCAGCCTTTGCTGCCAAACGCCTCACTTTGGTGCTCCTCAATCATCCGGTTGAAACAAGTGTTCAACTAGCATTCGCATTGCTTATACCGCTTGTGAATTACAGATTGTGGCGGTCTATAAAACGGAAAGACTTCCGTTTCTCCGCCCTTCGCGGGATCTTGTCCGGAATGGCCATCGGTACTGCTCTTACAATTTGTGCGGCCAGTCTGGGTGCTTTGATAGTCGGCAGCGAGGTAATGGAAAGCGAGATTGGAACAACGTTTAGCAGCGGATTTACTTTTCTCGGTTCCTTTACGTTCTTGGCAATGCTGGTGGCCCTCTACCAGATCAATCGCTTTCGGCTAGCCCGAGATTTTCGGGCATCGAGAGCACAGGTCGTGATGTTTGCATTCATCGGTGTATTTCTGTCGATGATTTCGCTTTGTGCGACAGAGGCAAAATCCTTTTATGTTCGTTTTGCCGAGAGGAGTGCAGTGACCAACGACAAGGCAGAGCGTCAGCGAGGGCTGAGAGTGCTGAGAACGCTCGATATCGAAAGACAACTGCGTATGGAGTGTACGGACGACAGAGCTGCCGGTTTGGCTGGGCTTTTTGTCCCTATAAAGTCATCGACTCAGAAGCAATTGTATTTCGCCATCACCGGAAAACCTTTCCGTGATGTTAATGCCGGCGAACTCTCAGCGATGTCGGATGACTATCTGCGACGCCATGTTGTGGGCGAACCTGTCAAAGGCTTGACGCTTGTCCGTTCCCTTCTAAGCGGTTCTTTAAGTCCTGCAACTTTGACTTCGACAGTCAATTGGACATATGTATTCAAGAACGATTCAGCCGGTCCGCAGGAAGCGCGTGCTGAAATTGCCCTGCCGGCCGGCACAGCAATTACCGGCATGACTCTTTGGAAAGACGGCGAACCTTCGGATGCTCGGATTGCCGTTTCTGTAAGCGAGCCTGGTCAAGGTGAGCAGAGCTGGGTGCAAGCAGATCACAATTGTCCGGCGATGCTCACTCCTATAGGTCATGGACGTTTTCTACTTCACTGCTACCCCGTTGAGCAAGATGAAGAATTGAAAATCCGCATGACTATGGTCGTGCCATTGAAGGCTGAAAGCGCCTCGCAGGCAGCTTTGCCCGTACCGCGCTTCGTAGCGGCAAACTTCACACTGGATGAAGAAAATCACCTAATCAAGATCAAATCACCTTTGTCTCTCAAGGCACATAGCAAGGGACTGAAGCAAACAGTCAGCACATCTGGACAACACATTATTGCAGGACCGCTCACAAAGGAGGAATTGAAAGGTAACGAAGTAGGCATCTCTGCTCAGCTTCCCGCCAAGATGGAGCAAGTTGCTGTTTTTGACATGATCTCCACCAAGCTGAAAGAAAGGGAGGAAAAGGAAAAACTAAAGAAGAAACGTGAACAGGAGCTTGCAGCTCAAGCTCAAGCAGAAGCGGAACTGGCGGAGGAGGAAGCCAAGCCGCAGCAAGTAGTAGTCATGATCGACGGCTCCCGAGGCGTGCGGCAGCAATTGGAGGATGTTGCCCGCGTTCTCAAGCCGACCAAAGCGAAGAAGAAAGCAATACAGATTCTCAAAAAGGGACAAGTGGCTAAGCGCTATGTCGTAGAGACTATCAGACCAATCTGCGTCAAGCCGCCGAAAAATCTCGTGGTTGTTCTGGACGGCTCCTCAGCGCTGGCTGGACAGTCGAAAGAGATAATCACGGCTCTGAGAAGTGTTCCTAAAGGTGTGCTCACATCAGTGATGGTGGCATCAGAAGAGCAGAAGAAAATTCTCGAGCCCCTGGAAGTCGAAAGTGGTATCAAAGTAATTTCGGAGATGAAATTTGCAGGAGGGCAAGACAATTTGCAAGCGGTGGTAAAGGCCTCCGAACTTGCAGGAGAAAGCGCCAACGGAGCGGTTCTCTGGATTCACGGACCACAACCAGCGTTCAATCGCGAAATATACATCATGTCGCAGTATTCGAATGTGCCTGCATTCTACGAGTATTCGATCGACAGTGGTGAAACCGATACTCTGGAATTTTTCAAGAACCACGCCGAGATTGGTCCGTTCTCGCAAATTCCGAAGAGCGGTGCAATGGGCAAGGATATCGCCAATTTCGTCTCTCGCTGGCGCAGCGATAGGACTAATTATGCAGTCGCGCTTGCTGAGACAACAGAGAAGCCGACCTGCCGGATGGCAACGGACAAAGAAGCGATGGAGTTGCTTGCTCTTAGAGCCAACGCCTACTGCGAGCAGCTTCTTTCGGAAAGGCGCGCTGCCAGGGCAGCTACGATTGCCGCTACCTATGGGCTGGTGACACCTGTCAGCTCGGCCATAATCAATGAAACATCTACAGGCCGCAACCTGCAATTGGGAGAAGCTCCCAGCAACTCTTCCAGTCAGATGGATTGTGAAGCTCCGACTTTGCAAGGTGCCACCAATGGAACCATCGGACCGCAAGGGGCAGATGCAACCTATATCACAGGCATCAATACTGCAGGTACAGTGCGAGTCAATAACCTGGCGAATTTAGAAGCAATTCTGAATATTGTCACCAATCTTGCTGAAATCGGCGGCTTGATTTTGGGATTCGGTTTGTTGATTCATGGACTGTTCCAGCGGAATGTTGTTGTGTACTTGCCTGGCTTGAACGCTTCACTTACTCACTTTCATCGGATTGCCTACGGAGTCGCCATAATGTTTATAGCGTCATCTTTACCGGCGATAGTGAATTGGTTCGTTGCATCGGCACGCGATGCAAACTTGTTCAGCTGAGCCATAACAACCGCAAGAAGACTTTCTTGATGCGAAAGGGCTGCAGAGGGAACGAAAGTTCCCTCTGTTTTTTTTTTGTCACTTATCTGCGTCATCCAACAATTCGTTGACGATTTTATACATGATAAATGCCATAGCGCATGGGACCACCCACTGATAGACGGGGTTATGCGCTAAATAGTTGTTGAGGTCGACGATAAACCTTAGCAAGGCATAAAACTCCCCACTTCTCTCGACGCCTATTGATTCTATTGGTATAGCCAGCCGTCCGTTCAATGGTTCGCATACCAGAATTGTCGCTGCCACCGCTATGAGTCTGATTAGATCGTGACCGCTGAAGATTCTTTCCGAAGGCTTATTCGAATTACCAGATGGGGGCAAACCCGGTGGTGCTGAACTGCTGTTTGATGAAGTTGATACTGATGATGGAATGTTTTGCAGGGTTGCACTATCGGATGCATCTGCCGTGTTGGTGCTCAGCCGCTCAGATTCATGCATGACCCTAGCGTTAGAGACGGTCTCCGCATTGGTGATACCGCTTCGGCTTTCAGCACTCGAGCTTGCCTGTGAATCTTCAATTTTTTCTTTTAACTCAATCTTTGGACCGATTTTTTCCATGACGACTGCAGATTTATCATCTGCAGACTCTGCCATTGCAGATGGTGCGTGCTCAGGATTTATTTGACGTCCTTTGCTTGCCTCGACAAGTTCTTTAGCACCTGGTTCCTCCTTTTCTGCACGTTCTGCAATCGGGCGAATATCATTAAGGAGAGCGGCTATTTCTTTGGCCGAACCATAGCGATTTTCAGGCTGCTTCTCGATACAACGCATGACCAGCTCGGCAAGCTGAGACGGCAGCGGTGTCTTGGTTTTGAAAGAAGTGATGTGCTCTGGAGGCTGGGCCAGATGCATTGCCATTGTTGCCTGTCCATTCATGCCCAAAAAAGGCAAATTGCCGGTCAGTGTTTCAAACATAGTGCAGCCTAGGCTGTAGATGTCCGACCGGGCATCGAGTGTTTTGCCTTTGATCTGCTCCGGGCTCATGTAATGTGGTGTTCCGATTACATGATCAGCTTTGGTCAGTTTGGTCAATTCCTTTTCGCCGATTGCTGCGATTCCAAAGTCAACGAGCAGGGCATGAATTTCTCCTTCTTCGCTGTCGATGAGCATGATGTTGCTCGGCTTGATATCGCGATGTACGATTCCTTTTGAATGTGCATGTTGAAGTCCTCGGGCGATCTGTTCAAAAATCCGGCAGGCAGCAGCACAAGTGAGTGACTTTTCTCTCTCCAGATACTCTTCCAGAGTCTCTCCCTTGAGGAAATCCATAACGAAGTATGGCTGGTCCTGTTCTGTCAGTCCAAAGTCGTGCACGGCAGCGATATTGCGATGATTGAGGCTGCCCTGCGCTTTAGCCTCGCGAATGAAGCGTTCTTTCTTTACACGATCGCTCAGATTGGCAGATTGGAGAACTTTGATCGCGACGTCCTTGTTCAGAATCTGATGGCGACCTTTATAGACCACACCCATCGCCCCGCTTCCCAGGTGCGAGAGAATTTCGTATTTGTCTCCCAGAATTTTGCCGCGAATCAGTTCAGGATCGCTTTTATTGCTTCCTTTAGACTCAACTGTTTTATCGTCTTCCGGCGGCTTGTCATCACTGCGGGCGGTATCGCCCGAATCGGGATCCCGCCCTTCTCTGCTTTTGCCGCTCATTTTTTATGAAATTATGCGGACGCTGAAGCCAGCTTGCTTGGTTCTTTTTCGTCCTCGTCCGAGGGATCGAGGCTGTAGCCCTTGAGCCAGCCGCTTGAACTGAGAATCGAGGAGCGTAACGCTTCAGCACTTCCTTCGTTGAGTGCAATTTCTTTGTACATGGCCAGCAATTGCAGAGTCGTGAACATCAGCACATTCTTCTTGCTTGCATATTCAGCCAGTTCTCCGGAGTAATCCGTATCTGTGATTTTCGGCGGCGGCTTGTCTTCCGCCTGTGCGGCAATCAGGATACCCTTCGGTTCCGCCCCTTGTTCGCACCAGTATCTTGTCTGGGCAATAGAAAGCTGACCGAGGTGAGTACGCTCCGGCAATCCCTGCGTCCAAATGATTCTGCAGATAGATACCTTTTCGTCTGACTCCAGGCGGAGTTCTTGCTTGTCGTCTTCGACGATTTTTACACGCCAGCCCAGGCGAGCCAATACCTTTCCGCATGCTTCCACGAGGTCTTCGCCGGTCGCCGTCAACAATGTATTGCGCAGGCTTTTCGTAGCGGCCAGGCGGTTTTCAACTTCTTTTATCTTGTTTTGAGCGTTGCGTACTTGCTCATTTAAATTGTCGAGATCCTTTACTAGAAGGTTCAGCTCTGAAGCAAAGTATTTGCTGCACCAGTCGGGGACTTTCGTGTCTTGCATCGTATTTCCGCTCCATGCTCCGTTTTTGGTCTTCTCAACAATCTCTTGTTCGAACTCTTTGTTTGCTGCTATCGAATCTGATTTATTTGATTCTTCGCTGGACGCCTTGTCCTCAGCCTTTTCTTCTGCAGAGTTCTCTTCCTTAGTCTGGGATTCCTTTTCCGATTCTGAACTCGACATTTCCTGAACAGCGTCAGCCATCTTATCGAGCGTACTCTTTGAAACGTTTTCTGAGTCACTCTCTGGCTTGCCAGGACTGAAGTCCTCTTCTTCGGACTTCGTCTCCGGCGTTTTATCTGCCTCTGAAGCAGCTATTTTATCGCTACTTTCGCCTTCTTGATCTTTGTTGTTGCTACTGTTCGATTCTTTCTCTTCGGAAGTTTTGTCAAGACTGCCGTTGTCAGAGAAAAGTCCCTTCGAGTCCTTTTCAGACGTATCTTCTTCGTTTTTCTTGTTCTTCTTGCCTTTGTCTTTGCTTTCGGCTTCTTCCGTCTTGCCTTTGCCGTTTTCGTCCTCGGCCTTCTTATCATCAAGCCTGGAGACTTCAGACAAGGACTCGTGCTCGAGCGCTTCCATCAACATGGAAGCAGTAATCTGCATCCCGCTGTCTTTTTTCTCTGACGATTCTTCGCTCTTATCGGAATTCTTCTCTTCTTGTTCGCTCTTTTCGTCCTTATCGCTCTTATTTCCCTTGGCGTCTTTGTCTTCCTTGACGTCTTTTTTGCCTTTGGAATCTTTGGCGTCTGAATCCGTTTTTTCCTCTTTTGAGTCTTTGGAGTCAGCTTTGTCTTCGGACTTTTCGTCGGCTTTTTCGGCCGCTTTATCCTCTTTAGCTTCGGCTTTCTCGGATTTTTCAGCCGCTTCTTTAGCTTTTGATACGTCGCCGGGAGCAATAGTTTTGCTCATCTCTTCTTCATTGCCAGCACTCTCTTTAGCTTTGGCTTGTGCCAGAACTTCCTTGAGAGAGGTCATGGAAGAAATATCGGTCTCCCGTGTCGGAGCATAGGGAGTAGTCTTCTCGTTAGCGCTGACTTTCATCTCCTGAGCATCGATTGATTCGATGTCCACCGGCGAGAATTGATCTGAGGCGCCCACCGTTTGATTTTCGATCACGAACCAGAACAGCGAAACTCCGACCTTTAAGACGTCTCCGTCGTTGATGGGAATCGGACCGGCAATCTGATTTCCGTTCAAAAACGTACCGTGCCGGCTCTTGCTGTCCTGCACCATGTACTGATCGGAATCTTTGGTGATGACAAAATGAAATCTCGAAATTGATTGATCGCCGGATATGACGATGTCGTTAAGGTCATCACGCCCTACTTTGCATCTCGGCGTGGTGATAGGAATCTTTCGGTTCGAGACGAGGTCGACCAAAAATGCAGTCGGCACTTCGTTCCCGTCTCCGCCGTGTTGGAGATGCAATTTATCGGTCAATTCCGAAACCTTGACGTCGGTGACCGTGCAATACGGACAGACTTCTTCAGTGTGAGAGCGCTTGCATACTGCGCACGTAGTGGCCATAACGTTTCCTTCCCGAAATGTGGACCTTGCCACCCCCCACATAGCTCTTGCTGCTATGCCATAAAAATAGCAGCTTCTATATGTCCCTCATTAAATGTGCCACGGTGTTGAGAATATAAACCTGGCTTGGCATCCCTTGATGGCGCCCAGAAAAGGGTTTTGCCCTTTCTCTCGCGACCGATAATCAGTTTTTCTTCTTCGGCAGGGGTTTTTGGCTGGATTAACCTGCAATTTGCCGAACAGACTCAAGGCATTTCATCAAGTTTTGGACGCTTGACGGGTTTGGCATCAAAGCTGTCGCTCTCGGAAAGACCCATGTCCTGGTCCCCGAGCATCATCTCGACTTCGGTTCTGACTTTTTTGTAGCCGACGATTGGCTTGAATTCGTCTTTGGTGATGATGCCTTTGGTCAGTTTCACCGTTTCCCAAATGCTCGTAATTTTGCCGTTTTTCTGGCGCAGGCTGATACTGAGGGGCAAACCGTCCTCAGCTGGAATACCGAAAATCTTGCCCATCAACTGATTAAACTGCTTGGGCACGCACGGGTCCTTCGCAATCCACATTTCCGCCTCCCGGACCGTTACTGGCTTCGCTGGCGCGGGTTTTCCGCTTGGTTTTGCCTGTTTCGGCCTGGTGCCGCCGGACCCTGCGGTACCAGCCATTCCGGGCATTCCGACCGCTGCCGGTAATCCAGGCGCGCCTGGCTGAAATGTCGCCATGATTACGTATTGCCTGGTATTGAGACCGTGAATTACCTTCGTGTTGCTGGTCTTTTCCAATTTCAGAGTCGTCTTTTTCTTGGCCATCGGTAAAAAAGATTGACGTTTTGTCCATTCGTCATATGGCAGGTCCATGTAGCACTCTGTGCTGGTGTTATAGATTTGTGCGTTCCATTTTGGCGCGGTGAGAATCCATGTAAGACCCATCCGGTCGGATTTTACGCGGATGCCTTCTTTGCACATCTGGCAAGAAAGAGTACCCGCATAGTTACTTGTCGCTTCTACCCTGTATCCGGAAGACCCTGCTCCGCCCGTATTTACAGGGGTGCTGCCCGTTTTTGCCGGTGCCGGCGCTGCATTAGTCGGAGGTGGTAAGCAAAACAAGGCAAGGCACGCAATAACGCCTGTAAAAGCCACTTTCTTGCTGACTAGACCCACAGGCCGCTCCTTTAGACCGTAAGACCGTGAGAACTCTTATGTGCCTTGAATTCAGTCCTATAAACCCTGGGTAAATAACTATACGCGGGCGGACCGTGGAAAGCCTGCCAAAAATATCTCTGAATATAGATAATAGGATAACAGTTGTTGAAGCCTGCTACGAATTTAGGGCATCCTCGGAATCCCATCAAGACTCGCAAGTGGTACTGCCGGTAGTGTCTGTACAATCGTGATCTAACGTGCCGGAAAACGACAAGAATAAATTCGATAAACCCAACAGGTTTGACACCCCGGTTGCACCGGAAGCAACCGCAAGCGGTGCCAAAGATGCTTCCGCATCCGGCCAGCCAAAGAAAATGGATCCGGCGTTTATAAGGGACAATTTTTTTTCGCTCTCGTCGCTCGATGAAATAGACAGCGAAGACGAAGAAAACGACGATCTTGATGACTTGTCGGAGTTTACCAGGCAGTTTGTCGGTTCTGTGATTCAGAATCGCTATGAAGTTGAAGAGCCGATCGGTCGTGGAGGTATGAGTTCTGTCTATCGTGCGCGTGACATGACCACGGGACAGAGAGTCGCTTTCAAGGTGATGCATGCTCATCTGCTCGACAATCCCTCTAATGTCCGCCGTTTTCGCCGTGAAGCGCAAGCCGCGAACAAGGTCCGTCACCCTCATGCCGTGCAGATTTTTGATGTCGGCGTAACGCCTAACGGCAGTCCATACATCATTATGGATTATCTAGATGGACCCTCTCTGGCTGACGTGATTGCCGAACATGGAAAATTGCCTGTCGAGCGATGCTTGAAAATTTTCATCCAGGCTTGCGAGGGCATGTCGCATGTTCACGAGTTCGGCGTATTGCACAGAGACTTGAAGCCCAGCAATATTGTTCTGGTCAAAGAGGGCGATGAAGAAGACTATGTAAAGGTGGTCGATTTCGGCATCGCAAGAGTACTGGCAGAGGAAGCGCGCAGTACCTTGAGCAAGACTCCGACCGGTCACGCTCTGGGCAGTCCTCCTTATATGAGCCCCGAACAGTGTCGCGGACTTTCTGTGGACAAGCGCGCGGACATCTACTCGATGGGTTGTCTCATGTATGAGTCGCTGACCGGCCGAGTGCCGCTGGAAGGAGAAACCATCGTCGAGACAATGTACAAGCAAGTGCACGAACTGCCCAAAAGTCTGGACGGGGTAGACGCTGATGTTCGGCTTGTGGAGCGTCTCGAGAAAATACTGTTCCGGGCACTCAGCAAAGATCCGAATAATCGACAGCAGTCGATGGACGAATTGAAGCGCGAACTTGAGTCTATTTCGACCGGTAAAGCCAGTGGTTCTAAGTCTCTGGCATTGATTTCGAGGGAGATGCACGAGGTCAAACGCCGTCTATTCAATGTGCTCGGCTCGTCGAAGAAGCTCGTAATCAGCCTTGTTTGCGTGGTGATAATTGTTATGGGCGCCGGCGTGACGATGTACTTTCCTCTCTACGGATTGGGCGCTGATCCCAGTCCTATCGAGCGTGACATCGCCATCGAACAGCCGAAATCTATTTATGCCACCAAGCCTGCGGAATTCAAAGTAAAGGAAGAGTATTTCCGAACCAGGCGCAAACTTGCTCATCAGACAAGTGGTGAAATTAGTCCGCAAGGGCTGGAAGTTGAGCGCATGATTGCAGAGTTCTACAAACTGGCCGGTCGCTACAATGAAGCACAGCAGAAATTTCAGATGTGTCTTCAGATTGCTGCCGGTATGAATCTCGCCGGCTCTCTCGATGCGGCTGAACTCTGGATAGAATGTGGGCGATGCTGCATTCTGAATGGCAAGCCGCAGATTGCTCAAATCTGTGCTGCCAACGCTTTGAAGGTTCTCGAGTTGCTCTCGAAATTGGGCGGTCAGGATAACCTGCGCGCTCTTGCTATTCAGGTTGATGCCTATCGTGGGCAGAAGCTCTATGCCAAGGCTGATGACGCCGCTCTTCAATTCATGAAGGTCTGGAAAGAGAGTGGGCAAAGCAGTATCTTGAGCAGCGAGATGGGTTATCCGTGCTACTCGGTGGCTGAGCATCTGAGGCAACGCAATTACAACGACATGGCCGACCCTTTGTTCAAACAGGCAGCGGCGTGCTTTCGAGAGCAGGGGGATAAAGGAAGATACAACTACGCGATCTGCCTCAACCAATTAGGATTGATTGAAATGGCTCGAGGCAAGCCTGAGCAGGCAAAAAAATATTTCGACAAGGCGATTGTCTTTTTCACGAAAGCGAAGGGCAAGGAGGACATTTCAGTAGCGAAAGTGCTGTTTAATCTGAAGGACGCCGAGATGAAAATGGGCGATGTCTTCAACGCGGTTGCCAATCGTGCCGCGGCAAAGAGAATCTGGAACGACTGGGAGCAAAATACTCACGAGTCTGGATTGCCTTAGTCCCTGACATCTTGATTAATGTGAAATTCCTCGTCTGAGTGTGCAAATGGAATACAAAGGCGTGATCTTCCTAATCAAGCAGTCTACAATTAGGTTTTTAGTTATCTAGGTGGTTATCAAGCGATGAGTGAAGCAGAAGGCGCCTCCGCAACGTGCGCTACATTTCTTGAAATGCTGAAGACACTTCCCTGGTGCAAACAAGGGACTGATGTTCTGGTGGCAGTGCATAAAATCACACCGGAAATCATTGAAGTGATCAAGGACTTGGGCGCCAATGTCTACCCGGGCGGAATTCACGTCAAATTGAATAAGTCGTTTTTGCATGATTTGCAAAACAAGTTCGATGACGGACAGCCACTGCCTGCGGTGCTGGTTTGGAAGCCCCAGAATGTCGAAATTTGGTACAGACGCCAGAATTCGAGCGACTTTCCGTATGATGCTTGGCAGAATCCGCAGGGTGCATCGCAAGAGAGAGAATGCGTTCTGGTAAGCGCAGATACGCTTGGCGATGGAGCCACGAGCTCTCATTCTGAAATTGTCGGGAAGGCAAAAGAATGCCCTTCCATGATTCCTCCTCAGTGAAAAAACAATGAAAGAAAAACAAAATCGCCGTCGCATTTCTGCCAGCGGCATAGTATCCGTTATGGTTGCTGTCTTGTTGTCCGGTACGTTGTCCGCAGAAGGGGCTGTCCCTGAGCAGACTTGGGAAGGTCTGCACAAGCATGGCAAAGATAATTTCGAGAGAGGCAACTACGAAGTCTCGCTCAAAGATTTCAAGCAAGCGCTCGATTTGTCCGAGAAGTTTCCCGAGACAGACCCTCGCCGCGGCAAAACTTTGAACAATCTTGCCACCGTTTACGACTACCTGGGCAAATACAGCGAAGCTTGCACTTCCGCTGAATTGTCGGTCAAGTATGGCGAGAAAATTCTGCCGCCTGAAGACCCGACTTTGATGCGGCGTCTGGATTTTTTAGCTACTTTGTATTTGAAGACGAATAAGTTTGAAAAGAGCCAGGAAGCTTCCGAGCGCTATTTAAAGTTTGTAGAGAAGACCAAGGGCAAAGACGACAAAGAATGTGCTCGCGTTCTCGACAATATTGTCGTCTCATTGCATGCTCTCAAAAAGAGCGGGGAAGCCGAGCCCTATGCCAAGCGCGCCTTGACTATCTGGGAGCGCACCACCAACGAAGAAAGCAAATCAGTGGCCAAAGAACTGAGCGTAATCGCCGGTTTGCAACTCGATCAAAAGAAGTATGCTGAAGCAGAAGCGTCCAGCCGCCGTGCACTTTCTCTTTTCGAAAAGCATTACGGCAAGAAGGATCAGAACACCGCTGTAGCCCAAGCCTCGCTGGCTGAGATCCTGGCAAAACAAGGCGATCCCGCGAAAAAATCAGAAGCTGACGCGCTCTTCAAACAGTCGATCGCTACGCTTAAGCGTGGAAAGAGCGAACAGTCGTTGAAGGTTACAGAGAGCGTGACTAAGGTCTACAAGGATCTTTTGCCGAATTAAGACCAACGGCCGGAGCGCCGGCTTCTAGCCGGCTTTTTTCTTTTTCCTTTGTTCCTTTGTTCCTTTGTTCCTTTGTTCCTTTGTTCCTTCGCTCCTTCGCTCCTTCGCTTGTTAATTCCCCGGAATCTCGAAAACGGACTCATCGATGTCCTGGTCGAAAAGGACGTGAGAATATACGCGCCGTGACTTTCGAGCCACGTCTCCATCGTGCTCTTTGGCGAGCTCCGCAATGCTCGGATATGCTTGTCTAGCTCTTTCGATTGTTTCGCGTACTTCGGGAACTGCAATTATGGTTGAATGCATTTCGAGAAAATCATCTTTACTCATAGTAGATTGCACCTCTACGTCGTGAACACCAAGGTCTGGTCGAAACCACACATCAGTTGTCACGGAATCCGTTGTTCTTCGCAGATGGGCTTTGGAGTCAATTTCTTTGATGAGAAAGCAACTCGCATCAAAGAAATTAGAGACACAGCTGTCTTTCAATTCCTTCTCAAACAGAGCCGGCACAGCAAGCACAAATCCGTCGCTTGTCCAATTCGAAACGGCGCAGAGTTTCGCTAGTGCATTGCTGAGGGAAAGACATTCCATGGCTGGTACACCTGTGCCTTCTCGAAAAGCAAAAACCGCTCCTTGGTCATGGACGATGCTCATCGATGCTCCACTTTGGTCTTCGCCAAACCAGATGTGAATAGCCAGGCGGCTGGGACGGACAAAGAATGTGCTGAATGAGTTGTGAGCCTGAATGGTGCGTTCGCCGACCGTCGTCGTTGTTTGAATCAAACCTGAGTCCTGATAGGTGTCGCAATGGCGATACTTGTCCGATAGCTTTTCCAGAAAATCGGATGTCTTTATATCCACTCGAGTCTCCTATTTTTTCGCCCTTATATTTGCTGCTTTCGAAGCGAGAATGATTGCCAGTTCTTCGCTATTTGCTTCCTTCAGTTCATCCGCCCAGTCTTCGAGAACGAATGCCAGGAAAATGCTGTCGGCGCCTGTTTCTTCTTCCAGCTCTGCCACGGCAATGGCCATTAATTCTCTAGATTCTTCCAGTCTGCCAAGATGCTTGTTCGCTAAAGCTAACCTGTAATATGCCGAAGCGTTGTAGTCGCGCATTCCATCGAGCGCTGCGTTCTCAATACGGCTTTGCAGGTGCGAAATCAAACGTTCTGCATCTTCCCTTCTGCCGACTCTCACGAGAATCGGAACGAGCCGCGCCAGAAGCAGGCAGTCTACTTCTTCTCGCCGGTCCAGTTCCATCAGACGGTGACAAATTTCAGACGCTTCCGTCGCTTTGCTGGTCTCACTGCATATGGTGGCAAGGGTGATAGCGCTTTGCACACTGTAAAGAGCTGTTTCACCGCAGAATCGTTCTGCCATTTTGGTAACCCAGCGTGAATATTCTTCTGC
>CAZBOX010000059.1:0-3322 GCA_964493595.1 uncultured Candidatus Obscuribacterales bacterium
GCACAAGCGTCGCATTGTTCGGAACGTAAAAACGATCGTAAAAACCTTTGGCGTCCTCGGCTGTCAGATTTTCCACATCGGGCAGCCAACCCCGCGTAGGACTGCCGTAGGGATGGTGCAAGAATGAAACGCAGCGCACCTCCGATGCGAGCATCGCAGCCGGGTCGTTCTTCTCGTCTTCGAATTCCTTTTTCAGATTGGCAATTTCAGCTTGGACAGCGGCCTTGGTAAAACGCACGGAACGCATGCGCATCGCCTCTATCTTCAGAGCCAGATCAAGCTTGGCTGGATGCAGAGTCTCGAAGAAAGCGGTGAAATCGTCGCTGGTAAAGCCGTTGAACTGCCCGCCGTTGCGCACTATTGTGGCGCCAAGTTCGCCTTTCCGGAAAGTACCCACCTCGTCGAACGCCATATGTTCAACCATGTGCGAAAGTCCCGTGCCGCCTGGTCTTTCATTACGGGCACCAACCCGGTACCAGACGAGACAGGAGACGACAGGAAGAGAATGTTCTTCGACCAGAACTATGCGCAGACCGTTGGGCAGCGAATACTCTTTTGGTTGCGGCGGACCTTTAGCTCGTACTTGGGTAAACGACGACGGCAAAGCTGAAGACCCGGCTGCAGGCGCAGGACTGGACGTCGCGGCCGGAGCGGGGACTGCCGAGCCGTTAGGGTTTGCAGACGGGGATGTGACCGATGTTGCCGGTTTTGCTGGCGGGGAAATTGAACTGGCGGACGGTGCAGCGCTCGATGACGGGGAAAGAGGCAGCTTACCGTCCAGCGGCACCTGCGCAACAGCTGCGAAAGGCAGAAGTAAGCTGCCCACCATCGAAAGAGCCAGAACAAAAGACCTGAAGTGGTGAGATGAACAAAAGATCATCTTGCCGATTCAGCCTCCTCTCCTGCCGAAATCACTGGTGCGACCGCTTATTCCAAGCATATAAGTCGCAACGTGCTTGACTTTAGCACGATGGTCCCGAGATACGTGCGGAACCAAAACCATAGTTATCTTTTCTTTCAATAAGTTGAAGCGCTTGTAAGTAGCTGATAAACTTCAACTCATCAAAGCTGGAGAGGCAATGGCGACTGGAATTGACAGCGTCCTGGAAGCAAGGCCGCGCGGGCTGGAGCCCGGCGTCCGTTCGCACCTGAAAATTGTGCTGGCAGGCAATCCGAATGTCGGCAAATCAGTGATTTTCAATGCGCTTACCGGATTGAGCGCTGACGTTTCCAATTATCCAGGCACGACCATCGACATTGCACACGGTAGTTTCGGCGAACACGAGCTCGTCGATACACCAGGTGTTTATGGCGTCTCCAGTTTTAACGACGAAGAGAAAGCTGCCCGCAAGCTAATCGTCGATGCAGAGCTGGTCGTTAACGTTGTCTCCGCCCTCAGCCTGGAGCGCGATCTTTTCCTGACCCAACAAATGATAGACATGGGCAAAAGAATGCTCGTGGTGATCAATCAGTGGGACGAGGCAAAACACAGAGGGCTGCTCATCGATACAGCGACTCTCAGCGAAATGCTTGGTGTTCCTGTTATTACGAGCGTCGCCGTCTGCAAAGAAGGAATCGAAGGAATAATCGCCAATATTCCGAACGCGCGCAAAGGAAAATGTGAGCCTTCATTATCTCCCTTGCTTGCGCCGCTTCTCGACTGCAACATTCCTCAGGCGCATGCAATCTTGATTCTAGAGGAAGATAACCAGTCTATCGAAGCACACGCACATGTGATAACAGCCTTAAAAGCCGAACGCAGTTTGGGTGAAAACGCGCTAGGACAAATGCTGGAACAGAAGCAAAGTCATCGCGCCGACATTTACCGATGCAGACGGCAGAGGGTCAACGAAGTCGCCGAGGTCTGCGTCAAATCACTATCGAAGAAAAAAACATTCTCTACAAAGTTGGGAAGGTTGCTTCTTCATCCTGTGGCAGGAACTATAGCCGCAGCTTTCGTCTGCTACATGATCTTCTATCAATTGCTTGGTGTATTCGTTGCCGGTACGGTTGTGGATATCACCGAGAAAAAAGGCATGAAAGTTTACTACGAGCCTCTGATAAGGCGCGTTGCAGCAAGCACCTTTCCTTGCACAATAACAATCGAAGATAGAACCTTCGACTTTCCTCAAGGTACTTTCGCCAATAATTTAGCTAGCGCAAAACTGGACTCGGCATTGAAAACAGCCGCTCCGGCAGAAGTTAAATACGATTTCTGGAGCCATCCCTCTGCAAAGTCTGTACTCGGCAACATACTGGTCGGCGAATACGGGATGCTGACGCTGACAGTCACCTACCTGCTCGGTTTGCTCTTCCCGCTGGTCCTCGGCTTTTACTTCGGACTCTCAATGTTGGAAGATTCAGGCTACCTTCCCAGACTTGCCGTACTTGTAGACAGGGTATTGAACAAGGTCGGTCTCAATGGTCGCGCCATTATTCCTCTGATTCTCGGACTTGGTTGCGTGACCATGGCCACAATCACGACCCGCCTACTCAGCACTCGGCGAGAAAAATTGATCGCGACTGCACTGCTCGGAGTAGCCATTCCATGCTCGGCTCAACTCGGCGTCGTCTCAGGAACATTGGCTCAAATAGGCGGTCTTTCCGCTTGGGCTATCTATGGCGCAATTGTCACCAGCATTCTCGCTACTACTGGAGTAGCACTGAATATGGTGCTACCAGGCAAATCAGACGCATTGATCATGGACCTGCCACCAATGCGATTACCCAGACTCGATAATGTGTTGAAAAAAACCTGGTCGAAATCCTGGAACTTCCTCAAAGAGGCGACCAAGCCATTTTTTATCGCCGGCTTTGCTGTCAGCATCGCTCACATGACTGGAATTCTCTCGTTGTTCGTCAATGCACTGCAGCCGATCACCGTCAGCTGGCTTCATCTTCCTGCCGATCCGCGCATAGCCACGACTTTCGTACTGGGCATAGTCCGCCGAGACTTCGCATCCTTCGGTTTGACCGAAGTTTCAATGACCGCCGCGCAGGCTCTCACCGCTATGATCGTAATCACGCTCTTCGTACCATGCATCGCAACTGTCGGTGTTATGACAAAAGAGCGCGGACCAAAAGTTGCATTCACAATTTGGATTGGCTCCTGGATAGCAGCTTTTCTCATCGGCGGACTGCTGAGCATGGCTCTGCCTCCCGTATTCAAATTGCTAGGTATGTAGCTCGGCCGCAATTCGGCCGGAGTTCGGCTGGAGTTCGGCCGGAATTCGGCCGGAGCGCCGGCTTCCAGCCGGCATCTCATTTTTCAATTTCTATTCTCGATTTTCAAATCTCTATTCGATTTTTGATTCGAGTAGAG
>CAZBOX010000059.1:3422-8398 GCA_964493595.1 uncultured Candidatus Obscuribacterales bacterium
TTCAATTTCTATTCTCGATTTTCAAATCTCTATTCGATTTTTGATTCGAGTAGAGATTTGATCCTGATTTTCACTTCTACTTCGCGTTCGACTTAGACCTTACCCAAAATCTTTGCGGCTTCAGCATCTATAGGCTGCGCTTCGTCATGTCTATTCAACGCCTTCAGAGCATTGGCAACGCGCTGCAAAGTCCAGGCGTATTCGCGCGTTCCCTGCATTTGAAGATCGGCCAAAATCAAACGCGCCTCTTTGTAGTGTCCAAGCGAATCATCGTACTTTCGCATGAACATCTGATGGTCACCATAGAAACACAACGTTTCCGCATACGCGTGTGATTTACTCTGATCCTTATTCTTGTAGGTATTCATGGCCGCTACATAATGCGGCTCCGCTTCATCAAAGCGACTGAGAGCATCGTAGACTCGTCCAAGATTCTTTCTAGTATTGGCGACCTCGAGATTGTCGTGCCCCAGAACGAGTTCTTGCACCCAAAGCGCGCGCTTTGTCGGCTCGAGCGCTTTATCTGGATGTCCAGAGTAATACAGAGAGCACCCGACGCTATCGAAATACACAAAGAGGCACAGACCGCCGAACAAGAAGAATGTTACGGCGATGGCTTTAACGAAGATTGTTTTTCCTAAGGACTTGGAGGCTTTAGGCTGCTCTTCAATGACAGGCATAGCAAACTGGCACCTGACTAGAGACGGGCGGGTGTTATGTTGCGCGGGATTCCTACCCTTGATTATCTCATTGACCAGCTCGGGTGCCTATGCCCCGAAAAAGCGATATGGGGACTGAGAAACCCTTTGTGAAGGGTCTGAAGCCTCAAATACTATTGGTGAAAAGCGCCGTGATAATATATGAATTCTCCGGGCACCGTTGTCCCGCTACGCCGTGGCAGGCGTCGCCAAGAGGTTAAGGCACTGGATTGTGGTTCCAGTATTCGGGGGTTCGATTCCCCTCGTCTGCCCCATTACTATCGAAAACTCTGAAAACACCCGCCAGTTCTGCATTCTGGCGGGTGTTCGTCAAAGCAGGCTGAATTTGCGGTACAGGGTAGAATGGAAAAATCGGTTCTGAGATTTGAGCAATGAACATAAAACGCCTGGAAGTCATAGCATTGTCAGCACTCTTCTTAGGCGTGATGGCAATTTTGCCTCCGTGGCAGATGCTTGGACTCAGACAACTTTCAGCTAGTGGCTCCGGCTGCGGGCATTTAGCGGCTCCAGCGGCTCAAGTCATGAACTTTACCCTGGCTGCAGAACTGAAGGGTCTTCCTCGTCTCATCATCGGAGCTCTGATATTCGCCTTCCTTTTCTCCTTAATGATGAATTGGTTCAAGATGAAGAAGGAATGCCAGCAAAAGGAAATGTATTCCTGCGCAACTTGCTCAACACCTTATGAGCAAGGTTCGAAGTTTTGCCACTCATGCGGTGCTGAACTCTAAACGATCAGCCTACGCTTTTCGCGGTTTTGCGCAACGAAGCAATCAGTGCTGCGCTGATGAATATATTGCCGAGCGCACCGGCAATGATCAGCAAGGTCGTCATGTCAGAATTGGAAAGAGTTTTTGGCACCGGAACCTGAGCAACGTCCCTGCAATCATTCGCTATCACGGCGAGATTTTTCTGTATTTCTTCGGCACTGTCGAAAAGCGAGCGATATTTCTCGCGAAAATTTCCTTTCGCGCCGCTACCTCGTTCGCGTTCTATCGACTCTCTTGCTTCTCCCATTGCCTTGATTGTGTCGGGAAGCAGCTCTGCCACTTTCAAAAGAGCATCCGTTTGAATTTTGTTTGACGAATCAATTGTTTCCTTCAGAATGGCGACATCATGAGGAATAGGCTCGATTAAACGATTGAAACGGCTCGAGAAGATTTGACTGCCCGTCATGCTCATTCCGCCTAATGCTACACCCGCTTCGTAAAGGCGTTTCGATAGGTCGTTGGAAACGTTGAAAATTTCCTTCGATCGCATGATTCGAAGAGTGATGTCTTCTGCATGTTTGATAGCAAAAAAAAGGGAGCTGAGCACAACCAGGTTGAATAACAAAAGAGCGATCACGAAACGATTGATCCTCGTGAAACTCCTACTGCTCATCGGCATCTCCGCTGCTCTTGAAAGTAGGCAACTTATTGACGCGGGCCTCACTGGTAAGAATGCGGACCTGATTTTCCGTCAACACTGACTTCGGACGCTCCGGTGGAATCAGCTCTGGATGCCCGCTCTCTTCAAGGAATTTGACAAAACTTTCGTGATAATCAACGCCGTTGAATTCATCTATTGGATTGAATTCTTCTGTTCTCACCTCCAAAACTTCAATCGTATCTTCGAATTTCACTCGTCCATCTTGATTGAAAACACGACATTCAACGACGGCTTTGACCACGCCATCCGACTGAGGGGTCGATACACTCAAATCTTCTTGCTGGAACGAACTCATGATTTGTCCTGTGTCTTTATCCACACGCACGCGCGTAGAGAGTGAAAAGGAGGTGTATTTACCCTTCTCTATTGCGTAGATGGTCTTTCTCTGAGGCATCTGATATTCGATGTAGTCATCTGTTTCTACCTTTCCTACATTTACGAATACCGGCTGCCAGATTCGACCTTTCGCATCCATCTGGTATCCAGTGATCAGATCTGCACGAGTTTGATATGAAACCGGTCGACCACCGATAAAGCGAGTGCTCTTTTCCTTGTGCCAGGTACCGGCGAACCAATTGGGAATGCGGCGCCACGAGGTAATGTTTCGCCTGCCGGTTTCAACCGCGCCCAGATTCATGCGCTGACCTTCTCTCAATCCGGACTTGAGGGGTGCCAGTGAATGACTGAATTCAATGTTTGCTTTCAAAGGTTCTGCAGCAATCGATGGGATTGCGCATAGAAAACTAGCAAATGCGTAAAAAATTGCCAGGTATAGACTGAGCGAGATCAACCTCGAAGAAATTTCAGCGAGTGTCCGAAAAAGTTTCTCTCGTTTGCCACAAAACAGTTTCTGCTGCAAGTGAATATCCTTCTTCTAGTCAGACCTCAAGTCCAAAATTCAATATTTCATCGAGCCAACCGGCGGTGAAATTGAATTATTTCCAGCGCCGAGACACTGCACTAGCCGTTTTATATAACCAGAAGCCCGCAAGAGTCCACTTTATCAGGACAAAAGTTTTTGTGTCTAATGCGGCCTACAGCGTTAATTTTCATGCGGCACTTGGAAAATAGAGATCGTCTACTCGACAAGGTGGATTTTGGCGCGCTGTAAAATTCTGCTATCCTTGCACCATAAAATGGTGCGCCACAAGCATTAAACGTCCTCTGGAAACACAGGGATTTAGAGATATATGAGCAACGAACCCCGCTTGCCAACCTTGGTAAACCAGGCAACCGGCGAAAGATACGTTTTAAATGACCCTTCCATCAAGTTGGGGCGTGCAGATGACAATCAGGTCATCCTGCCGGACGACGGCTATGCCTCAGCCACGCACGCTCGTATATTTTGGGACAACGGCATTTGGTGGATTGAAGACCTCGGAAGCAGCAACGGCACGAGCGTCAACGACCAGCTGCTGACCAAACCGCATCAGCTCGCCCCGCTGGACGTTATCAAAGTGGGACGTACATTTTTTAGAATCGAATAGTTCAGGCGCGCCAGGACAAAGGCCGGGGAGCATCTAAGCTTCCGGGCATATTTGCATTTGGCTTTTAGTTATTGCCCTTGTCATTGTATTGCCAGAAAGAACCGCCTTCATCGTATCCGGAAGTCGTTCCCGGCAGGGTGGAGGGATCTGGTGAGGGGGGAGGGACGACAACTGGCTCGCTCTGGACAACGCCTTTGCCTCGAACATAGTGATATGCGCCAGGCGCCGCCTTGGAGGATGAAGAACCAGAGGAAGCAGCAGATGACTCTGAGGATGTCTTGGTATCTGAAGCACCGGAAGTCCCTAGACCGGTATCGCCTGTCACAGTAGGATTTCCCGAAGAAGTATCCGCCGAAGGGTTGGCAGTAGGCTGTGACTGCGGAAGCATGAATGATGCAATCACCATAATCACAAGTAAAATCAGCACCAAAGCGGCGCCACCAATCAGCATTTGCTTGTCTTTCTTTTTCTTGAGAGCGATCGGGCAATCGCTCGTCATGAATTTGCCGTCTTCGCGCTTATACAGAGGCGCATTGTTGCGATTTTCGCGCTTATAGATAAGTGACTGAGACTCACCCATATCAAATCCAGTCAGATTGTAGATTTGAGCGCTGCAGTTCGTGCAGTATTTCACTCTTTCCTTCGGATTATCTGGATTATCCGACCATACGAACGGACAATTTGGAGAAGCGATTTTGTAATCATCAGCAGTAAGCAACTGCTTGGGGGGCTCCGCCGCCTTCTGCGCGATAGACTCGGCAAGTCTCTCTTCCGCGCGAACGACGGAGGCAGACAGGCTCTCCTTGAGGAAATCCATATCAAGCATGGTTTTAGGAATAAATCTTTCGGGCTTTACAGAACCTTGCTTCGCTTCGGCTGCTTGAGCTTCTTGTTGTTTCTTCTCCTCATCATGAGGCCAGACGGTCGTCACACCTTTAAACTCGCTTTCCGCCCCTCCATCGTGAGGATTGTGGTCGAGCTCAACTGTACCGGTATTCTTTTTCTCTTGTGCTCCTTGATCCGCAGACGTATCCCAGTCCGAGGAAGTCGGCGATTGCTCTCCAATTGAAGGAGCAGAATCCGCCAAGACATCATGCTCAGGCGGCACCGACTCAGCCTGAGCCTCAGAGGCATCATCATCTGCAGGACATAGATTATCGAATGAGAAATTATCCAGCGGATGAAGAGACCTGGATACGCGAACAGGCTTTTGCTCGGCAGCAAGGTCGGCTTGTTCCGCCTCTGCAGGAATATTGATCCCTGCCATAGAGGGCGAACTGGCCAGCCCGTGCTTGCGAATACCCAGCAGTGTCTTTCGTAGACGCTCAGCCCTCGAGCCAGG
>CAZBOX010000059.1:8498-25865 GCA_964493595.1 uncultured Candidatus Obscuribacterales bacterium
TCTACTATGGCGTTGATATTCGATACATCAACCTCGAGCATGGTTTTCGCCACCTTACGAGGCTGGGTTGGAACCTGGGATATTGGCGCTTCAGGTGCCGGCTGATTAGCCGATGGATCTGCATTGAATTCTCCGGCAGCCGATTCTGAGGATTCTTCGAGTGTATCAGTCGTCGAATTAGCTAATTCAAAAAACTCTTCGGCTCTGAAATCGAGCATTGTCTTCGCGATTTTTCGATCTGCCGATTTTGGACTTCCCGCGGGACGCTCCTGAGGCTCGGTAGACTGAGCAGCATTCTTCTGCTCTGCTTCGGAATCTTTGATCGCCGCGGCAATTTCGTCTTCTATTGCAAGCGAAGATGCTTCAACCGAGTCGCGAAGACCGTCTGCACTCGCCTCCGATTCTTTGATCGCAGCGGCGATTTCATCTTCGATTGCACGAGACGAGGCTTCAACAGCATCACGCAAACTGTCGGTATTAATCTCCATCAAAGTCTTTGGAACTTTGCGCGGTGTTTCTTCCGCTTTAGGCGAGGTGCCGGTAGCCTTTGCAACGGCATCTTTCAAGCCGCCAATACTCACTTCCAGCATAGTCTTCGCGACGGTCCTCGGTTTATCTCCAGCAGAATCAACCGGCGGCGCATTCTTTGCAGACAGGTCAACTTCTTCATCAATGAGCGTCTTTGCGACTTTTCTCTTTTGCTCCGCCTCAGAAGCTGTATCGGTCGTTTCTGAAAGGGCTGGAGGAAGTTCTTTTTCGGCAGGAGCCTCTGGGTTAGTAGTTTCCAAAGTCGAAACAGCCTCGGCAACAGCTTGAGAATGTTCGCCAGATGACGACGAGCCAGACTCTGACTTTGCTTCTACTGGACTCTCTGAGACAGGTTCGGAAGCACTAGACTGCCTGGGAGCCTTGTCTTTCTTTGTTTTCCCGCCCTTCTGAGTTTTCGCTGTAGGCTTCGATTCATCCTTTTTCTTGGAAGCCGACTGCTGAGGTGCTGTACTTTTGCTGGTTTCCTTAGGTTGGGAAGCAGTAGTCTTGCTAGAAGAGGCGCCCGGCTCAGACTTGGCTGATTGGCTCTCAGCTTTTGCAGACTCCGGCGTGGCGCTCGCTTCGGTCTTCCCCTTGTTTAGCGAATCGGATTTACCTGCTTTCGGCAAATCCGCCTCAGGCTTCTTTTCTTTTGCCTGCTGTGTTTGAGTTGCAGCTGCCTTTGGAGCCGCTTCCTTCTTTGACTCTTTCAATTCCTTCTTTGACTCGGACGAGTTTTTCTCTGGAGCAACGGACTCTTTTGCAGGTTTGCCTGCAGGTTTTTGCGTATCTGGTTTATTTTGCTTAGACGAAGTCTTCTTCTTCTTGCTCATGACTGTCCAAAGAGTCTGCGCGGAACCTCGTTCCTGTCCGCCATCATCATACCTCAGATGACCGCCCTCTTAGCTTTAGCTGCTATTCGAAGCCGAAAAGTCTGGTTACTGCCAAACTCGCAAAAAGCTGTGATCAGGCAAATAGCCTGCTAGGCTTTTGTCTGGAAAGAAACGCCAATATAATGATGATAAATCTAATCTTGGAATCCCCTAAATTTTTGGAGACGGTCGTACATTTAGCTTGTCAGGCCGAATTCGAGTCAGAATTCGGACGATGCTGAGGGATAGTTATGCGGACGAAAAATTTGAGAGCTTATCGCAGGCGCACCGCCAATGGTGCTGGCATAGCGGAGTTTGGACCGGCGGTATTTGTTCTCATAATTGCAATCTTCTTTCCGCTTTGCGACCTCATCAGCATTGGAGTGTCTTACACCATGCTAATGGTGCTCAACTACAATCAAGTCCATGAAGCAGCCCTCATAGACAGCTCCGACGCACTGGACCCAAGCGGTTCGGTGAAAAAGGGCATACCGGATACCTGGCGCAATGGAATGGGGCATTTTGTAAATATGTCCGGCTCCCCAATTACAGAAGTAACTTATCGAGACGGTCAACAAGAAACTGGAGGAGGAGGAAGCGGTGTCCTCGACAAAATTGTGAGAGTGAGAACCACCGTCACATGCAATCCTTTTCTATCTATCCCGTTTTTCGTGAATGTTCCTGGCATCAATGCACCGTTTCCGCTGGTGGTCTTTCAAGAACGACCGCTGGAAAATCCGGATCATGCGCCGTAAAACCAGACTGTGGTTAGGAGATTGTCCTTGCTTTTTCCAAGAAGAAAACAAAGATCGAGAAATGGCGCCAGCCTGATTGAATCAGCTCTGGCAGCGCTAATTCTAATTCCAATTGCACTGGCTGTTGTGGATTTGATGTGTATCGTTGCTGCCAATTCGATGAACGATACCGCCTGCAAAAATGCTGCACGCGCCGGAGCCAACCAACCGACTGGTCCATTGGCTCAAAAGGCCGCCGACAAGGCGCTAGCTACTTTCCAGACGTCCGGAATAGTAAAAAGTATTGTCATCGATGACTACAATTACACGGGCGAAAAAGGAACTTTCTCTATCGTTACCACTATGGTCGTTAATCCCCCTGTTCCATTTCCTGGACTGAGCAATTTGACTTTCAAGGCTCGAGCAGTCGAACCGGTTGTAGGAGCAGCGAACCCCAATCCGCCAGTTCCCTAAAAAATTTCGATATTCGGTAGAACATCAGTCAGCTGTTTTCCGTTTTCATTTTGTCGCATTTTCTTAGTAACACGAGGACGTTTGTAAATGACTAGAAGTCGAAATCAAATAGGGTCCATAACAGCACTGAGCGCGGCACTTGCCGGCGTTCTTGTAGTGCTCGGAGTGGGCTTCTTCTTCTTCGTCATGTATATGGACGCGCAAAAAGAAACGAAAAATGCTGTTGATGCCGGAACGTTGAATGCGGGCAGGAAAGCGCTCGACAATATCAATGTCAAAGTCTTGCCAAACAGTTGCTTCTATGACATTACCAGTGATGAAACCGACAATAAATTCGAAAATTGTGACGGTAATATCAACCTACGTCGCATCAATCGTATGTGGGCAGAAGCAATGCTCATCAGAATCAATGCCATGGCAAATGATGCGAAAGGCAACGGTGGTTCTGGATCGAGCAACGCACAATCAGCATTTAATGAAGCAAAAAATCTTAGCGATCAACTATCAGACAAACTGAACGATGAATCGAATCTACAGCCGTTTTTCAAAGAGCTAGCGCAACAAAATTCCGTGCGCATGATCGGAAACGCAGCATCTGTAAAAGTAATTCCTGGAAGTGGCTGGCAGACCTCCAGGATGTTGCCCGAACAAGAAAGCAATATCATCCTGGGCGGAACAGCCAGCGATAATTTCTTCGCCCCGCCTGGATTCAGCTGGAACAGCCACAGCGGATATCTTACGAAAACAACTAGAAATCCGAAACCACAGGGATCGAACAATTTAGTTTTTCTGAAGGGATACACGTCGCTAAACCTCGATGGTGAAGATTATTGGCAAGTTCCTTTTCTCTACGACGAAAAACCACATATGGTGTCAAAGACCGACTTTGACAAAGCCAAAAATAACTCAGCTGGCTGGTCAAAGCCTGTGCCAAATGCATTTTCCGCAGAAGGAGAAGCCTCGGCACCAGGCAAACCGGCTGAAAAGGCTCTTGCATGGACGCTAACAAATCCGCGTCAGCCATTCAAAATGGCAATTCCGCACTCTTTCATTCACATAAAGGTAGAAAAACCGAAAGCAAAATTTTTCTTCTTCATTCCTGCGCCGATTGAAAATAAAGAAATAGATTATGGATTTGGCGCTCCCTCGATGGAGACCGCAACAATGCCATTTGGAGGGGTCGGCTGCTCGTCTGTGACGGGCAACAATATTCCCATTGGGGTAGAAACAGCCTTCCGTTCTGTTGATGAAGTCATTTTTGATTTACCAGAGGGAAACAAAGCCGAGCTGGAAAACCAACTTACTGCGCGGTGCAACGAAATGATTAGCCAGGTCGGAGGCACAATAACAAAATCAGAAATGCATACCGCCCTGGATTCAGCAATATGCAGAGCTGCGCTAGTAGCAGGACAGCGAGATTTCTATGTCTATAGTCCTGACGGTAAAAACATTCACTGCAGTCCGCTTATCCAGGCGGTCGCTGAAGCGCCTTGGTTAGGTGTACATTCAAGCAAGACTCCTGACGGGAATGAAGTAACGACTATTGACGCAAAAGGATTTCCGTTCTTCGTGTTTCCGCCAATTGTTTCGCCTCTCCCTTTCTTCACCCCAGTACCCTTTCCTGTTTCCTCCACTTCAGAGAGGTACTTCAAAGAGGTCTTCTGGAAACCCGGCACTGGCTATAATCATTGCCTTGGTGAAGTAAGAGTAAAGCGCTCAACAGAGGTATACATTATCGGTGTGAGTGTTTTCCCATAGACTCGAGCAAAAAACGGAGCAGCGATGACATACAGCCAGAATGGAAAGGGACACATATTATCCCTAAAATCAGTACATCTCAGCGCGCTGGTAGCTGTTTTTGGTTCGACGACCAGCCTCATAGCTATCCCTGTTGCAGCTCAACAACAACAACAACAACAACAACAACAACAACAACAACAAGGTCAACCGGATCCCAGGCAGGTTGAGCTAGTAAAGAGACTAGGATTGTCTCGCAATATGACAGGACCGCCCGCATATGCGCTAAGACAAAGTGAACACTTTTCTACTTCTGCTCCTACTAACTTTCCTATCGAAATATATAGAAGCAACGTCACGGCAACCGGCTTCTTGAACTCTACAAAAGGCTCACCTTCAGCCAGTTTGAGCATTGCGACAAAAGACAGCCTGGAGGTTGTTTCTCAGTTTTACCAAACGGTATTGCGCAACGGCGGATGGAAATTCCAGACGCCTTCGGCAGAAGCCCAAGCGAAGATGGGGCAAATTTACATGCTGAGAGCGCAGAAAGATAAGCAGAATGCGAACATCATGCTTCTAAATAAGCAAGGCGAACCCGGAACGAATATCTCCATTAATTGGTACCTCTCTCCCTGAGCAGCGTCCTCTTCGACCGAACGCGCAAACCGCCGAGGGCTGGTAAAATTCCAACATTGGGATTTTGTCCACACTCAACGGTAGAGTCTTCATGACCAGATTTTCGTCCTTATCAATCCTGCGCTCAACTGCGATGAGCCTAACAGTAATCGGCGCACTCGGGCTGGGCGTTTGCCGCGGACAGAGCGTGCTTGCGCAGGCGGCTGGAAAAGCCAATTTGTCAAACGCTCAACTGACCGCTCTGGTGCGAGATCCGTCCGTTGGATCACGCGCACTCAGCGTTACGGTTGTAGGAAGCGGTCCGCTCGTCACGGTTTTGGCAGAAGAAAAAGAGATTGCCCAGGACAAAGATTTGAAAATCGATGCGATGTTTCTCGCTCGCACTCTAATTGATGGCGCTCCCGGTCAGATAGAAAAGGTGAAAGTGCTTTTCAGTCAGACAGGCAAGCCTGCACGTTACGTCACAATTTCCCGGGGCGAAATCACAGACTTTAGCGCCGGACGAGTGTCAGCTGCAACCTTGCTGCAGTCGCTCGCCCTGGTTGCCGTACACGCCGAGAACATGCCGGAAATTACTGATGGGCCGGAAGTGGAAAGACGCCTGCTGGCGTGGAAGCGCATCGACAAATTGCGCGCTCAAGGTACTGGGGTTTCCCCGTTTGAGGCTATCTTCAAGGAGATCCAGGGACTGGCAAAAGCCAATGATGCCGAGAAAGTCTCTCAGCGATTGTCCTATCTCGAATCAAAGCTTACCGGACAAGAAGAGCAAGTCAAGCAAGCCAAAGACTCCCTGCGTGGTCGAGGAGTACCTGCTGTCAAAACAGCTTCAAGCGCTTCAGCCGGTGCGGGTGCAGGCACAACCGCCCCCGGAGGGCAGGGCGCTGCGCCGCCACAGGGAGCAGGCGGCGGGTATATTCCACCGGAAGCGGAACATCTCAAGGCAACTTTCAACGCGCAAAGCAACGAGATTATCAGCCAGGTTACCCGCAAGAACAGCAGCGAGGGCTACAAGCTCAGAGACTTGAAGTCAGAGATAGAAAAGGCTTTTGCGGCGCACCAGGAGGCGAGAGCCTACGAAATGATCCACAACTTTGACCTCGCTGCCACCAAGGTCTTAGGCTCCTCAGCCTTCGGACCGGGAGGGCAGGGTGGCGGCATGGGTCCTGGCGGCGGCATGGGACAGGGCGGAGGACCGCCCGGCGGCGGACCATTCTAAATTCCGGAAAACGCAAGAAAACATGATTGGTTCACTATTCCGTGGAATAAAGGAACCGGGCGCCTGCATTGCAGCCATGACCTGAGGGAGTAACACCGTTTGAGTTCCGGCGAATTACTCGAAGATTCTCGCAACAAGGGAAAGGCTCGCGATCCTCTGGTCGGTACCGTACTGGACGGTCGATTCCAAATCGATGACGTTCTTGGCTCCGGTGGTATGAGCGTCGTTTATCTTGCCACCCAAATAAGAGTCAATCGCCAGGTAGCAATCAAGACCTTAAAATTGCAACTTGACGCAAAGCAGATCTACAGAGACCGTTTTCACCGCGAGATAAATTTGCTTTGCGCTCTCAATCACCCTCATATTGTCACAGTCTACGACTGTATATTCGACGACGAGCAACAACCGTATGTAGTGATGGACTACTTGAGAGGGCGCAGTTTAGAGGCGCTCATCAAGGAAGAAGGTCCGCTGGATATAGATCGCTTTGCGCGCATTTCCGTCCAGGTATGCAGCGCCCTGGATTATGCGCATAAGAATAGCGTGATACACAGAGATTTGAAGCCAGGCAATCTTGTTCTTATGGATGACGAAATGGATTTCGTCAAAGTTGTCGATTTCGGTCTGGCAAAGCTGAATGAAGAGAGCCGCAAGCTGACGCAATCGGGAGAGCTTTGGGGAAGTCCGCCATATCTCAGCCCGGAGCAGTGCATCGGAAAACCAGAGGACGCGCGCTCAGACATTTACTCCTTTGGTTGTGTCATGTACGAGATGCTAACTGGAAAAGATCCTTTCCACAATGGCACGACTATTTATGAATTGATTCAGTTGCACGTCAATACGCCGCCGCCTTCGATGCGCTCAGTCAATCCAATGTTGAATTTGCCGGACGAACTCGAGAGAGTCATCTTCAAGGCAATGGCAAAGGATCCAAAAGATCGCTACCAGACAGCAGGAGAATTAAGCACGGCTCTCGTGAAGGCTTGCGCGGAGTCAGCCACTCGCGAATCAGGCAACTTGAAATTAATGGCCGGCTTGACGAGCTCGCAAGAGCAACCAAATGCGGTATCAATGCGAATGGTCGGCAATAATTTCAACTTGGCTCTCGACCCCATGGCGGGAATGAGCGTAGAAGATGCTTTTATCGATAGAGGACGAAAAGCGACTGAAAATAACAACGCGCCGGAAAAGAGTCCGCCTGCTTACCAGGGCGCAAGAGAGCGGTTCTCCAACCTAGACGAGGTCGCCGAACCAAAGAAATCCGACGCAGGCAAGATGATGATTATCGGTTTCATCGTAGTCGTGCTCTGCGCAGTCGGTCTCTTTGCCGCTGTTTCAATGCGCAACGGTCAAACTGGAACTGCGTCGATTCAGAAAAATGCGCCGACAGAGTCTGCAAGTCCTCCGGATTCGGCGAGCAAAACTTCAGGCACCAGCAGCAATACCACATCCGAAAATTCTTCTTCTCAAAAGACTTTAGATAGCGCTGCTACAGGCAAACAGGCGCATACCGGCACATCCGAATCAGCATCTACCAATCAGAAAGAAATGTCCAAAGCTAGCCCGCCTCCAAAAGCGCAACCGTCAGTCACCAAAATGCGCACGCCTTCCAGAGTTCGGCCCACCGCTGTTGTAAAACGCGCTGCGCCCAAACCAGCGCCGGCTGCAGGGGCTAAAAAGCATGATGCATGGACAGATCTGAAGGGGCTGTACAGTCGCTGATAAGCAAAGTTGAAACAGTACATAATCGGCATTCAATATGCTAGATTTGCCGCCATTGGCGGGTTCGACCGAGCCCAAAGCGGAAAAAACGCGTAAAGAGTGCCGCACCTTTGTCAGGAGGTTTAAATGAAACGCGCAGCTATTGTTGCTATGTCCCTGTCCTTGGCTTGCCTGGCTACATGCTCACTGGGAATCCAGCCGGCTGATGCACAAAGAAACTGGGCGCAGGCTTTTGGTCAGATGCCTCAAATGGCGGATGTCAGCACTCGCCTTACGCAGATGGTCCAGAGCGTCACTGAAGCGCAGGCTCAAGGCAGGCTATCAGCTCAGAATGCGGCGGCTTTCAAAGCTGACCTGGACCGTATCAAGCAAAGCGAAACGCAGTATATGGCGGACGGAAGACTAACGGTCTGGGAAAAAATGCGCCTGGCTTTCGAGCTTGACAATCTCCAGCGCCAGATCGATGCGCAGCTTGCTCCTCGCACACAAGCAACAGCGGACATCCCGGGCAGAACAGCAGAAATAACCCGCGAGATTTCCGATGCTCTTTTCAGTGGACGGCTGAGCAGGCAGGACGGAGAAATTTTTCTTGCCGAACTCGACCGCATAAAAATGCAGGAGTCATCATTTAAGTCTGATGGCAATTTAAACAGCAGCGAGTTGCTCACACTATCGGTCGATCTGGACAAATTGCAGCAAAATTTGCATGCCAAAACCAAGCCGGTTACGGTGAATGAAACGAATACGGAGTCGAGAAAAACTGACCTCAACAGGCGCGTCAAGGATTTACTGGCGAGCGGAAAGATAACTCTGGCTGAAGCGACTGCCTTTGGTCAGGAATTGAGCAGGATAGAAGCTCAAGAAATGGTGTTCAAGAACAATGATGGAAAGCTTGATACAAACGAATCGCTGACTCTGGCTATTGAATTGGAGAAGCTTTCGACGGCGCTGGATAAGTATCAACCAGCAGCAGCAGGCGGCAATCCGCCCGGAATCGATCAGCGGCAGCAAGAGCTGGAAAAACTCATAACAGATGCTCTCTATTCGGGCAAACTCAATTCGCAGCAAGTCGTTGATTTGAAACAGGAATTCGACCGCATCGCCTCGCTGGAATCGACATTTCGCATGGATGGCGCTCTTTCCGATACCGAGACTTTGACTTTAGCGCGCGATCTCGACAGTTTGAAAGCAAAGATTGAAGCGTACACGGGAAATTCGCTACAGACCATAGGACAGCGCATCAGCGAGGCCAGGAAAAGGCTCGGCGCCTGCGAAGGGGCGGGCAGACTAAACGCGGCGGCGGCGCAAGATTTGCGCGGACAACTTGACCGCATTGACGCTCGCCACAGATATTTCATGGCGGATGGAAAGTTGGATGATAGTGAAACCGCTGCACTTACCGGAGATTTTGACTCTTTCAGAATCAATTTCGACAGAGCAGTGAAGCCACTTCCCGATATAGCAACTCGGCGCACAGAAATAGAGCGCAAGATCAACGAAGGGCTTGGCTCTGGACGACTGAGAACAGATGACGCCAGCTCACTGAAAGCCGATCTCGCTCGTATCAACGGATTAGAATCAACATTTAAGGGCTCGGAAGGAGCATTGAGCGATCAGGCAATCATCGCCCTCGATAAGGAGTACGATGCAGTTTCGACCCGCCTCGACAAATCATTGCCACCACTACCTGATCTTGCCGCCAAAGAGAGCAGCATCCAATCGCGTATTGATGAAGCCGCTCGCATCGGCGCTATCACAGAAGACAATCGCCGCGACTTCAATCATGAATTCGATCGCATCAAAGACGTAGAGACCGCTTTCAAAAGTTCAGACAATGGACTATCTGATTGGGAAATCATGACAGTGGCCCGAGATCTCGACAGACTGGACGGCGATATTTCCCGCACCCTAACAAAACCAATCAAAATCGAAACTGCGGGCGGCGCATCCGACACTCGAGGTCACTGGGCGGAGCAATACATTGCACTGCTGCAAAAGCGTGGCACCATAGGCGGTTTCCCAGACGGCAGCTTCAAGCCTAATGATTACATCACGCGCGCGCAATTCGCAGCCATTGCCACGCGTGCGCTCAATCTGCCTCCGGCAGGTCGTCCGGCTAACTTCAAGGATGTTCCGTCAAAATACTGGGGAGCAAATGCCATCAGCCAGGTCAGCGATGCAGGTCTAGTTACTGGATTTCCGGACGGCAGCTTTCGTCCGGAGGACAAAATCACTCGCGCGCAAGCGCTTGTGATTCTCGCCAAGGCGCTTCAAAATCCCAATGCCGATACAGCCGGACTGAGCCGGTATAAAGACGGCAACACGGTTCCTACCTGGGCCTTGCCGAGCGTGGCAAAAGCAGCCAACGCGAAAATAATTGTCAGCTATCCCGATTCCGAATCGATAAAACCGAACGAGCTGGCGACAAGAGCAGACGTTGCGGCGCTGACTTATCAAACAATGTCAAGCCTGGGAGAGAAATTGCCGGTGATCAAGGTCGGTCTGGAAGCCGCAGGCAAGTAATCACGACAAAAATGGTCCCTGCCTCAATCAGTTCAAGCTGATTGGAAGATCTATCGAGCCGAGATTCTTCAAATCAAGCTCCATTGGTTTCTCCAGAAGACCGACGGAAAAGGAGTCACGACGCTCTCTTTGCTCTCTGTATGATTTGTCTGCTGTAACGATCATCTCGTTAAGTCTCGAATTGGTCTTGCTGATGATTTCAGAAACGGCAGCCAGGTCCATGGGAGTAGGAAATGTGTAGCGCATACGCAACCTGGTGTTGGGACCGGCGCCGTCGACGGACGCTACCATCTCTACGGTGCGCGGATAAATCTGGCTCAACTTTCGGCCCAAAGGATCTTGCATATACTGAAGAGAACATTTGACGGTATGGCTGTGATCATCGACGGAATCGACAAGCCATGAAGCTCTTCGCTTATCGAGAGCTTTGATATCAAGTCCGTTGGAAGCTTCTTTAAGGCAGTCCCAGGCGACAGGAAGCGACACCTGCATTTCGACGGCTTGCTGCGAGAGTTTCATCACATCATCGCTATAGGCTGTAGATGCTGTTGTATCCATCTCTTCCAGCTTGATTTTCTCTTGTCTGTAAATAGCGAATTTCGCCAGGAATGAAAAACCAGCCACCAAAAGAACTGGAAATACTAAAATGAAAACCATCTGGGCGACGGCTCCGGGAGAGGCTTTCGACATGACTTCGCCAACCGCCATAATAAAAGGCAGAACAACAATCGAACATATAAGGATGACGCAAAGATAAGTAAGAGCTTTATAGGCGCCAGAGATTTCCTTATGACGATGCTTCAATTTTTTCATGGCGGGGACCTGTCAAGAACATTGCAACCATATTGCCATGTGTTTTTTTAGGCGCCAGTCTTGCATACACAATTCTTAAGCATCACTAATCTCAAAAACGCCGAGCATTTTTCCTGTCAATTCAGTCTCAGTAAAGCTTCTTGGACTTTTCCAGGCCCTTAATGGTCGGACGAAACTTTTTCGAGCGGTCGGTGTATGTGCATCTGGAAGCGCGCAATCCAGATGAACTTACGTGCAGGAGAAATCGAATGAGAAAACACGCAGCCCCAATTGCGTTAACAGCGGCATTCTTGACGGTTCTGTCCTTAGCGGCAGCGCCGCAAGCCGAGGCCCGACGAGCATTTGCGCGCGGAGCAAACGGGTCGATCGGAGCATTTGCCCATCAAGGACAGTACGGACAGAGAGCTGGGGCGCGTGCGCTCGGCTACAACCAGGGCTTTGGCATGAGAGGAGGGTCCTATCACGGACCTAACGGCAGCACACTTCAAACTGCGCAAGGTGGCGCGTACAAACGTGGTGTCGGTGCATTTCGCGCTAAGCAGTTTCAAGCAACGGGCGCGAACGGCGGTAATGCCAATGGTTATATGAACAACGCCTATAACGCCCAGACCGGTACAGGGCAAAGAAACAGCGGAGTGTCATACACGAATCCGCAGGGCCAATCATACGGCTATGACGGTACAACAAATTACGCAAAAGGTCAGGGCGCCACAACGACAATCGATACACAGAATAAAGGAGACTACTCGATCGACTGGCAAAAGGGACAAAAACCTGTCGTTACACAGACGAGCAGCTCATCACAATAATCAAAGCGGGGCACCAGAAATGGTGCCCCAAATTTATTTCATTGAAATCCGTTTCTTGCGTTAATGCAATTGTCGAGGAGAGAAGATTCAGTCTGAAACGCCTTCTCAGCTTCGTTTACATTTTCTCTGAACGGCTCCAGCAGGCTCGTGACTGTTTCTTCCGCTCTTGCTCGTCTGCTGCGAAATTCCTCATCTGTCTCCCCGAAGGACTTTACTGAAGGAACGAATGAATGAGTTACAGATTCTGCCCGCTTTAGAGTTTGGCGTGACTGTTCCAAGCGCTCGAATGCGCGAGTCTTGCGTTGTTCGGCTTCACCGATAAAAGCCGAACGAAATTGTATTGAATCGGCCATAACATCGAGAGCTAGAGGTGTTTCTTTGACTATTGCAACAAGGCGAGGGAGCCGAGCTTTCAACTGTTTTACCTCGGCTTCATTAGCGAGCTTTTCTTGAGAAGCGGCTCCCGACTCGTAGGCCGCTTTCTGCGGCGTGGACGCAGTTTTGTCAGCTGTGGATGCGCTCGCTGCTTTCGATTCTGATTTTGCATCCGGAGTTCTGCCGTAACGCAAGAGCATCATGCGGCAATAGCCTGAAAAGGAGCTGAAAGGCGCCAGGTTATAGCAATGCTGATATTCTTCCAGTGCTGCATTCGTTTTATTGAGCTGCATCAATGAATTCGCTAAGTAGTAGTGAGCAACGGCCACATTTCTGTGCTCCCCGGCCACAGCGCGCGAGAGATATTCCTGTGCCGCAGCATAGTCCTTTTTCTGATACAGCGAAATTCCTTTCGAAAGAAAATCAGAAGATGAAGCTTCGAGGGCAGAAGCAGCCGTAGTGGCCGATACTTGTATCAATGCAGAGAAAGCGCAAGCGACAAGATAGCGGAGTTTTTTCATTCTCCGAACTCTATGTTTCGCGAAACAAGAGGATTCTTGAACTGCGCGGTTTCTATGTCGCGTGTTGCCAGTCCGTGCATCTTCATATGGTGATAACAAAGAGCCCTCGCCAAATAATAGTCGGACTGATTGGGATCATCAACAATGCAACCTTTGAGACATTCCATTGCCGATGTCCATTTTCCCAGCTGAATAAGCAGCTTGGCTTTACGCCAGTAAAACTCGACATTGTTGAAATTAGCTGCCGAAGCTTCATATGCAGCGGTCAGCGCTTCCTTCGGATTAGGCACATTCGAGAAATAACTCGCCGTCAAAACCAATTTTTGATTGGCTGAAGGAAAAATCGAAACGGCTCTTGCTGTATTGGCAAGAGCGATGGTGTGCGTACCATCCCCTCCGCTAGCCTTTCCGGAAGAGCCGCCGGCGACAGTACTATCCGGCTCGAGATCAGACAGAACTGTTGGTGGCAATTTCTGTGGCTCTGCGGCAGGAACAGAAAGAACAATGTCGTTGCCGGACCATTTCGCATTGAGCATCGGTGATTGTCGCGCACCCGGGCGGTCTTCTCTTACTTCCGTTTCTACCATTTGTTGAGCTTTCTCGAAAGCGGCCCCCAGCGGCAGCTTGCCGCTAGACGCGCGCAAAGATTCCAGAAGATTTCTTGTGAACACTCCATTCTCGTAGCGCTTTGATTCCCAGGACTGCTCATCCGGTTTGCTGCTGCAAATTACCAATTGACCCGACCCTTCTGCCAATTCTTGCGCATTCATATTGCCGACTCTATGCATGCCTTTGGCATTCGGATCGCTGCTGCCGGAATGACAAGCATCCAGAACCAGAACAACTCGATCGGAAAGGACACGACTGTGGATTTTCTCGTTAACTTCCTGCATACCGATCCCAGTGGCATCGAGGTCCTCAGGGTCGGCGTCATATGTGACCAGATAACTCTTCCCTCGCAGGTCCATCTGCGAAGGGCTGCCGTGAGTAGAAAAAAATAGGACAATGAGGTCTCCAGGACGTGCAAGACGTGCCAGAAATTTGTTGCCGAGTTCAGAAATTATCCGGCGGCGGGTCGCTTTCTCATTCAGGAGCAGCCGCACATGGGAAGGCTGGAAATTGGCGTCCTTAATCAGATAATTGTAGAAGTCTCGAGCATCCTTTGTTGAATACTTGAGCGTTGGCACTTTTGGGTTTTCAAAATTGCTTATGCCGACGACAAGTGCCCACTTATCGCGGATCGGGCGTTTGGCATCAGGCGGCTGTATTGTTTCAGCTCCAGGAGCGCTCTGAGCAGTGGCGCAACTTGTAGAAAGCAGGACGCCTACGAATACCAGGGAAAAAGCCGCACACATCAGTCTGGCGGGCAACACGTCGGTTCACCTCTCGATAATACAGACCGGACTCCTCTGGAAGTATTCCACGCGGAGGTTATTTATTACTGTAGATACTAATTCTTATTGCGGTCTTGCAATCGAACCGGCGCCGATTTGCTGTTTTTGCTCTGAGCCGCCAAGAGCGACCGAAAGAGGCGAATCACTGACCGCCTGCATCAGAGCGTGTATAAAGGCATTGCTTTTCTCGGCGCTGAGGTGAACGGTATCGATAAAATTGCCGTCTGCATCCCAATTGGAATTATTGAAGTCGGTGACATGAACTTCGTGCCTGGCGCAAATATCTTTCAAGCGCTGGCGGTATGCTTCATAAAAACCTGGTGCCAGCAGTTTTTTGTTGGAAGTGCTGAGCGGCATATTCACAACAAGGACGTCCACACCATGCTCTTGGGCTAATTCCAGCGTCTTCTCAAAGTAGGAAAACTGCTCATTGACCATGCTTTTGCTCACGGGATTGTAGCTGCGCATGTATTGCTCGCTGGTCTTGGCCGGCGCATAGTGATCGATTGCATAGCCCGGGTAAGCCAAGGGGGTGCCTTTCACCTCTTCAGGAAAAATGCCGTCCTTCTGAAGAGCCAGGGTCATTGTCGAGCCGCCGTATTTCTCAAAAACAATGAACGGGCAAGCCTTCTCGATCAATTTTTTGGCAACCAGCCCGAAATATGACTTCAGTTCGGTGCGATTGCGCCAGAGACTGGAAACCCGCCCCATGGATATGTCGAATTTCTTGTCGAGAGTGAGTGAGGAATCATTGAAGACATCTTTCAAATCAGACAGATTGGAGAGGATCTGAAAAGCGCTTGTAGAGTAAATACCTGGCACTAGATTGTCTTGAAAATCGCGCGGGGCGACCCCACAGACAAGGGCTACAGGTTTGTTGCTTGACTCCAGCAAGGTTCTGGCTACAAAATAATCATCAGAAGCCATGCCACCACCGACAGCGGCATTAAACACCTGCACTTTCTGTTGGCCAGCGGGCTCGGAAATGAATTTCTTCAGCTGCTCTTCGCATGCCGTAGCTCTTCTTTCAAAAAATCTTTTGATTGCTCTTTTTCGAAACTGCGATTCGGACTGCACCACCGGCGCAACCACGAGAGAACTTCCCAACAGCACCATATATGGTTGTCCAGGCCGAGAAGACGCCTCCTTCTCGATGTTTCTCATAGAGTTAAACAGCTCACCGCGCTCCATTGTGGCAACAGGCAAGCGTGCAAGAGGGTGCGCAAAGGTTAGCCAACCTTCTACTGCAATGCAGAGACAGAGGGCGGTGACTACGGCTCCGAATGATCCCTTTGCTAACCTCATCAAAAACTTGAAAAACCTTAAAATCCGGCTCGGTGCGTTTTATCGAAAGAAGATAATACCCCTTTCATAGCCTGGATTACCTTGACTAAGTCTAAGAAATCAAGAGCGCCCGAATTGCTTGAAAAGACGCTGGAAAAGGAATGTCAAGTCCTCGCGGTACCAGACATTGTGAATCATACGCTCGCCACCCGGAGGCCATACGGGCTGCTCGCCGAAAACCTCCTCATCCAGCTCCTTAAGATATTTATCGTACAGGGTTCGAGCCTCTTCTTTTCCAGCCGTGTCCAGCTCCAAAACAAGCATGTACTCGTTGGGTAAGAAAGAATCTTTGTTAGATTCCATGGCCTGCTCGATTTGCGCCTTGGCTTCGGGAAAAGAACCCATTTCCGCCAGCATACGGGCCATTCTCAGATTGATGCGAAATCCCTTGGGCGAAAGCTTCAGCGCATTGCGACATTCTGCAACCGCCTCCTCGCGCCGAGCCAATTGCCATAGAGCCTCAGCCCGTGCCACTTTCACGCCGGCAGCTCCATTACCCTCCTGGAAAAACTTAGTTTTAATCCAGGACATAGGCAGTCCTTCGGAGATGAGGCGATCTCCCTTATCCAGATATCGCTCGCCTTCTGCTCTCGCGTGTTTTCTGCCGTTGAGGTCGGCAAGATAATAATTTTTCAAAACCTCAAGGGAAGTGAAAGAGGCCTGTCCCAAATCAAGCAGGACTATAAGAAGAAAGACCGCCCCCATGATGCCCACCATCTGTGAGGCCGAAACTTCATTCTGGGAAAGTCTTTTTCGCAGCCGCTGATTAATAGCCACTTCAGGCTTCGCCTTTTCAATAGTCTCAATGAGGAGTTTTTGATAATGCGGCGATACTACCCCCAGTGGCAGCTTGAAAATCAGATCGGTCGGTCCTTCGTCAGCAGATTCACCGTGCTCTCTGCGAAGAGCTCGTGTGCGAATATGCAGATTGCCCCAGATGGTTAGCTTCAACTCGTCAATTGCCGAGTACGCAACTTTACGCAACCCGATAGAAAGCGCCTTTTCATCAAGCTTCAGCCAATTCCAATAGAGAACGAGCGGCAAGCCATTGCGAAACGGCGAGACGATTCGCAGCAGTAATTTTTTCTCGAAAGAAAGCAGAATTTGATGCGCGACCGGCAGCAAAACTATCACGACCGGAATTCCAAAATATCTGATGTCGGCGTCGAACCAGGCTGTACTCGAGTAGAGGCTGACAAAAATCAGCTCGAAGATTACAAATGTGCAACTGACCAAAACGAAACCGCGGTATCCCCAAGCGGTGGGAATTGGTCTGTCCATATTATTTGCCGCTTTGGAATGCATAGAGCTCGCTTGCATGTCCCCACTGAGTATCTCGGGCCGGTCAGTCATGATTTGTGCAGATAATAAATCGCTCGAAAAGCCCGAGAGTTGAGTGACACCGGCGAAAAACCCTTGATAGCTATTCTTGCACACGTCAAATAAAAGTCTCGTATTCTCATCTCTATACAGTCTGTTTAATAGAAAAAAGCAGCGGGCACAAAAATTTGGGATGGCTTTGCGGCAGCATCTCTTGGCGACCAAACCAGCCAGAGTCTAGGCCTTCCAAGCTGTCACCCGGACGGCGAAATTACCGAAAAGGCGGTCTTAATGTCTGTAGTGGAAAAATCCATCGGCGAGTTGTTGGTCGACAACGGTCAAATCAGCG